>NZ_BAAHBI010000002.1:39040-273724 GCF_054776755.1 Spirosoma litoris
TGGCTACGATCCGACTTATTATAGAGTGTTGAGCCAATCTCACACGTAAGCGATGTGCAGACACAAAAGCCGTCTTCATTGTAACGGGAACCATTAAATCGGTCGCGTGACGAATGAAATATAGCTTCCTCGCGGGTTGCAAATGACCGTATTTCATTGGGTAATCCATTGTAGGAAACACCCAAATCAACGTATTCACCAATGAAAATTTTCGTCATTGCATTGTACTGATCGACAGTCAGTCGCGCATATCCTGGGCAAGTCGAATAGGTAGAGGCCAGTATTTCAACGATTACGCCGTTTTGTACGCGAATCGCCTTCTTAACACTATCGACTAATCCGTTTGCAAAGACGTAGTAAATCTTATCGTCTACGACTTCGCAATTTGTCCCAACGCCATTATAGACGGTTTTGCCAACTACAACCGAATCGATATTAACGCCGAACGTGGAAATAGTGCCTGGGGCTGTATTGTCGAGTTTTGCGCCAACCGTGTTGTTTGCGTCCGCCAGCGTCGTAAACAGTCGGGCATTGCCGCCCGGTGGAACGAAATTCCAGGCCAGTTGATAGGTTGTTAATCCGCTTGGACGGGTACAATCGGCATTAAGAACCTGAACATTGAAAGAAACAACAACGTCGTTAACGGTTCCGTGAACCTCTACGTTTGTGTTGGCACTAATCGTATTAGCTCCAGCCGAAAAGAAGCCGTCTGCATCGACCCCAACGCCCGAAGGATTACCAACATTCGACCACGTAACCAGTAGGCCGTTAACCGCTTGCCATGAACCATCCGAGTATTTGCGCTCTAAAGCGAGTTGAATACCTACCCCGCCTTCGGTTACCGATAACGGGGTAGATTGAGCCTTTCGGTAGGCGGTTGGGCCGAATAAGGGCGTAGGCGCTCCGCATGTGGTTGTTTCCGGCGTTCCAACGTCCGACGTGGCTTTCGTATCCGATGTGCCGCCGAATATTTCCCATAAGTGCGCAACTCCATCGTTTGTCGAAAGTGGCTTGGCGTAATTCCATCCCCACCGGCAAAATGTTTGATCTTGCGGAACAAGACCCCGCGACTTAAGGTCAGCTAAAACGTCTGGCTGATCGGTTGTACATATTACGTCAGCCATAAAATCGCCGTCCATTTTGATACGGACAAATGGCGCGGTTGTCTTGTGGTTAAGGTCAGCACACCAGCCTGAAATACTACCTTGACTGCCATTGTCTCCGCACGTATTCGTATTTAATCGAATCCGGTAAGACGGCTCAACGGTTTCACCTTTTGGTACAATAAGGAAATGCTGAATCTCACTAAAGCCAGTTGGGTAACTGCCTGGATTGGGTATATTTCCGCAATTGGCAATAAACTGACATAACAACGCCTGAACGTCTGCATTACCCGCCGAACCCGTCAGGAGTTTTTTAAAGATCGCCGTCAGGATTTGGTCGCTGGAACTATAGAATAGTCCGAGTAGCGAAACAGGCGTAGTCGGCCCGATGCCTAAGTAGGACTCAATCATCCGCACAACGGCGGCTGCGGGTAGTGGCTTGGTTTCACTCGCCAAGTCGTCGGGATTGTCGTCGTGTGCTAACTGGAGTAAACCCGCTTGGGTCGTAGAGCCGGAACCGGGTAGGATTTGGTCGGCAACTTCGGTACGGGTTGGGAAATAGTCGGTTAGATCGACGGTTAAGGAAACACCCTTGTAGAGTTTAAGGGTTAGAATCCCGTTTACGATTGTTAAGTCAGTGGGAAGTTGTTTAACCGCATTGTTAAACTTATCCTTTCCGCTATTAACAAAATCGCCGTCTACGATCTCGTATTGTGTAGTATTTGCCACGCGAAGCCGTCGAAAACACAGGTGTAAATTCGACTTCTAGCGGGCCGGTAGCAGAAGTTTATATTGGCAGTTAAGCCAGTACGCCAAAATTAAACTAAAATTGTTAATTGTCAATTCACTTATGCAAAATCTCTAAACCGACAAAAGCGGTATAAATCAGGGTTTGCGGTAACATCGTTCTCGAATTGATGAAAAACCCAATCCGCGTAATCTAAACAGGTTGGCCCTCCGTTCGTATTTTCCGTAAATTTCTTGCGTAAAGTCAGTTCCGCTACTTCGCTATTTGGATTATATGAAATCTTCATAGGATAAGCGTCTACTAGGTCGCCATCCGGGTTTTTAATCGTTACGAACCCCATGTTTTTAGATTCGTTCGGGTGCAGATTGCGAAGGGCCAATAACAATTCGTCTACCTGTTCGGGCGTCATATAGACGGTTGCCGTAATGGTTTCGGGTGAAAATAGTTTCGTAAACCCTTCAAATTCGCCTAATGCAATGTCGCCGGTTTCGCGGACTAGTTGCCTGTCCGTATCGCCGGGCAACACGTAGCCATCCTTAACGCGACTTGCCATATCCCGGTTGTTTTTATAATCTACGTTTCTTAACTCGTCGGTAGCTCGTTTGTAGCGAAAACCAGAATTAAGAAACGCGGCCCAACGGCGTAGCATCCGAACCGGCGATAATTCGAGATTATAGGTAGACGAGGGGTCAGCGATACCCGAAACATCTAACCGCTCATTCGTGCGAATACGAACCGGCTGGTTTTTAAGGCTCCAGCTACCAAAAAATGCCCCTTCAACCATCGGCAACAGGTTAGAAACCGTATATACTAACTTATTTAGACTGTTTGTCGATACATACCCGATTAAGTATTCTACGCCATCGTTTGGCGTTCCGGTTCCTGAAAATATAATCGTGTCACCAACCTTTAGCGGTTTGGCATTGTCGGGCAACTGTATCGTTTTAGCGGCTGGTTGGCCGGGCTTGTAGGGAAAGCCAAAGAACGGAATAACCGTAAAGGTTATGCCGCCCGACTCACTTTTAGGTGCAACGTGCAAGATAAACGCATCGTCGTCGTAAGTGCCGCCCTCTTTACTCTTATCAATCAGCTTGCCGGTTGTGTCGTATTCGGGAATACCTAGCCGCCTTGCTTCTTCGATTGCCGAACCGGCTGCAATCAGCGGGCACTTAATCTCTTTGGTTTGCTGATTCGTAACGATAGGGGTTTGATACGTCCGTTCCGTGTTAAATTCATCCAACACGCCCGGCCCCGTTTCGGGGTATTTCTCGTAGCCGACAATGATTTTATTAACCAGCAAGTCC
Organism: Spirosoma litoris; assembly: GCF_054776755.1. Taxonomy (NCBI): domain Bacteria; kingdom Pseudomonadati; phylum Bacteroidota; class Cytophagia; order Cytophagales; family Cytophagaceae; genus Spirosoma; species Spirosoma litoris. The sequence continues at coordinate 42,196 of NZ_BAAHBI010000002.1, forward strand.
TTATTGGGTACTTCGGAGTAGGCGAACACTTTAGCGTCGTCTTGCGCTACTTCGTCCAAAATCATAATTTGCCCGCCCCGATAAAACCAGCTACCTTCCTCTACTAAAACCGAATGATTGCCGTTTGCGTCGGTCCGGTAGAGTAATCCCGCTACGTGGTGTGCTGACAAAGCGCCATAGAGTTGCTTTAGGGTAAACGTAGGCGACTTGGTATTGAGATTTCGGAGTTGATAGCCCGAACTAACGGCGTATTCGGTTCCGTAGCCGTCTTGCGCCTGGGTCTGTGATGCCTTTGAAATCAGCGACCCGCCAATATTACCCGTTCCACCCGTTAGCGCGTTACTGACGACGCCGAACACGTGTTTTAGCGCGTCAGGCAACATAAACGCATAGCCGGTCGAATCAACTGCCCGTGTCGTTCGCTCTATTTCTAATTGAGCCTGTAGGGTTGTTATCAGAAAGATTAATTTCCGACAGTTAATAAACGTGCGAATCTGCGTGTACAGATAGATTTTTGTCCCTTTGGGTACATCGAACGAGCCGTCGTAAACGCAATTAAACGACTTTTCGCCTATCTCGTTGGTATTGCCTTCGCCTTGTTGTACTGGAGCTAATTGAATTAATTCGGCGGCTTCTCCTGGACGTAAAATTGCCAATATTGGCGCGATCACCCAACCCGTAAACTTAGCCCCGCCAATCGTTAGGGCTTTTTTGTAGGCGATAATATTAATGCGAAACGACCAAATGAATTTAAGCTTATAGCTACCCGCTGCATAGGCGATAGCTAACGGTATTTCGTCGGCTGTTCCCGGAATAACCGTACCGCTAGGCGTTAAAAATTGGCCGCTACTACTGTTCAGGTTGTCTAAGCCTGGGGGCGCTGGTATGGCTTGTTGCGTAATTGGGTCAATCGCGCCGGTAGGCTTATTGGGTTGTCCGTTGGGGTCAACAAGGTTAGGAAACAGCGTATAGTAACCAACGTATTCCGGGCCGTCAAAGTCGGATTCCTCCGAAAATGGGCCAATGCGCTTAAAATAGCCGGATTCTTTTAACGCTTGCCCTGGCAAACCGATTTCGATAGGTGAGGGCGGGGTAATCGGTAAATTGTCGAGTGTCTTGGCAACGATCATAGAAACTGGCGTATCCCAACGCGCGTTTATTTTCTCGTTTAGATCGTCAGCGATTACGTCGGCTGAAACCTTACCGGGTTGTATTGTGCAGTCGTTGAAATCAATCTTGCCGCTATAACGCAAGATTTCAAAGCCGCCCGCCTGAATATCAACCAGCAAAAACTTAACGATTGCGTCGTTTCCGTAAGTGTAGTATTGGGCCGATAATAGACTAGCCGCCGATTCGCAAGCAAAATCGAGCTGTACTTTGCCATCGCTGTACTGGTAATTAAAACCATGCGTATCGGGGTCGCGTTCGGCGGTTATTTTAACCGAGTCCCATTTTATCGGTTCGTCAATAACGACTGTAACCGGCGTTGCAACGCCCTGACTGACTACTGTTGTAGATAAGCGAAACTCTAAACGAGGGAATAGCATAGCGGCCCGAAGGAATAATATAATTTATCCTGACGGGCCGGTAGTCAGAAGCCACAAAGTACGCAAAAAATGCCCGGTTTTGATAGCCGGGCATTTTTGTTGTTATTAGCTGCAAAAAGCGGTAACATGAGCAAAAATTCTACATCAAAAACGGGGGGTTGCATGGGTATTATTGCAATACTTATGATTATCGTTGTTATAGTGATTGGTGTTAATAGTTTCTTAGAAGCGCCAAAAGACAAAAAACAAATTCGTAGGGAGCATGTAGAGAGTTTATTTTCGGCTTACGATGGTTCTCATGCACAATTAGAAAAGGCGATAAAATCCGAAATGAAAAACCCAGATAGCTACGAACACGTAGAGACTCGGTTTCGTGATGACAGCACTACAATTTATGTTATTACTACCTTTCGCGGTACAAATTCTTTTGGCGGAATTGTGCCCCAAAAGGCAGAAGCAACAATAAACGCCAAAGATGGGCATATTCTTAGTTGGCAAATGCTAAAATAATCTATCTACCCGGCCTATGCTTCTTTGTGCGGTCGATAATTCGCTGATTCTGTTTGATAGTAAAATCGGCGGTCCCGTTAGCGTCGGTGTAGCTGTAGTTAAACGGCAACTTCGATACTTCGTCGGCCAACACGTTACCTATCTGCTTTATCGTTCGACCATCTAACGACATAGCGCGGCTATACTGGCGAACTTGGTAGGCTTCGCGGTTTTGGTCGGTTCGTTGACTGGCTAATGACTGACTGTTAACCCGGTCCGCAATCGCATTACCTTCTAACATTTGTTCGGTTAACCAGTTCGGGTAAATCACATCATTACGCCCTACATTGATTAAACTAGGCTTATCGAGTAAGTCTATACGCCCGTCATGTTGCCATAATTCCCGGCCCCGTTCCCCCGCGATAGCAGGACCGGCGTAGTTATCATTCGTTATCCCGTCGATACCCTTACCCGCGAAGTATTGCGGTAACGCCGTTGCTAGGATTACGCCCGCCTGTACGGCTCCTAGTGCCCCCTGTAACAAAGCGAGTGGTGTACCGAAGGGAAACCCGAACTCAGCGTAGGTTTTCATAATTGCCTGAGCGGTCGAAACACCGACATTGAACAAAGCCTGTTCGCGGTTGGCTATGTCCTGTTTGTGCTGGAGTTGTTTACGTTCGGCATCGAATTTCTTTTGGATAAATGCCTTTGCTGACTCATTATCCCCAACCGCATCTAATTCGTACTGCTGTTGTTTATCGAGTTGGGTAAGCTTGTTTTGGGTGTTTTGCTGCTCAATCGAGAATAAGCCATTTACCAGTGTCGAACCGATTTCCATAGCTACATCAACCATAGCCTTGCGCCGTTTTTCGGTACGTTCGATTTCGGCTATACTGTGATTAGCTTCTTCAGTCGCTTGTTTTTTGGCATTGTCGGCAACCTCTTTATCAAGTTTCTTTTTATCGTCGGCGGCATCCTGTTCGCGTTGTTTTTTTAGGGCGGCTATTTGCGCGTCGGCGGCTTCAATCTCTTTCGGGGTACGAATAGCCGATTGTTTGTACTTCTCCAGATTCGAGATTTTCGCAAGCGTTAGCATATCGCTTGCTGTCTGATCGTCGTTATACGCGGCTTGAGTTGCTTTTAATTGGGCTTGCAACTCAGAAATATTGATCGCGTACATTTGTTTTTCGGCGTCAGGCTCCGACAACTTGCCGCCCCGACGCTTCATTTCTACCTGGGCGCGTTGTTCGCCGTAGAACGCATCAATTTTAGCCAATTCGGCTTCGTAACTAGCCGCCGTCGATTTGTCGATTTCGGTCAATCCGTCTTTAGCCGCATCTAACTCTTTTTTCCAGCCATCTGTAGCAACTTTTAACCGCTCTTTAAAATAATCCCTATCGGCATCTAGTAGTTGCTTGTCGATTTCCTGAGCGAGCTTACTTTGACCCTGACCGGCTGCTACTAAAATCTGCTTTTGCTCATTGAGCGACGCAACGAGTATACTACGTTTCCGTTCGACGTAATCGGCATCTGACAAACTACCGTCCTGGTTATCGCGCCCAATTCCGGCAATAGCGTTGGCCGCGTCGGCTTTGGATTCTGAAAGCGATAACTTTAGTGAATCCCGTTTGTATTGGGTTTGGGCTTCGATCTTATCAGCCGATAGCTTTTTGTAATCGTCAGTTTCCTTTTTGCCCGCTTTGGCTAATAGGGCTTGTCGTTCGGCAATGCCCGATAAGGTGATTTTTTGCCGTTCTTCGATAAACTTGCGCTCTGATATTAGTCCATCTTGATAAGCGGCCTCATTAGCGGCTAATAATTGATCGTTGGCGGCTTTGGCATTAGCTACGTTCTGATTTAGAATTTTGTCGGCTTCTTTCGCGGCTTTTTCGGCGGCTTCGGCTTTTTTGCGGTTGGCGTCATTAATTTTCTGTTGAGCTTCGGCCTGTTTGCGTAACTTATCCGTTTCCGGTGTACCAGCCGCCCCGGCTTGTTGACTCTGTACAGCCCTACCGGCGCTCATAGCTACATCAGACGAAATCAAACCCGCCCCAACTGCCAAAGCGCCACCAATAAAGCCCGCCTTTTGACTGCCCGCGTTGTAGAGTGCTCTTAGACCCGTAGTGTAGGTTGATAGTAAACTAATACCCTTACCCAATAGACCCAACATAGCTGTTAAGGCGGGTATTAGAATCTGAAAAATGTCATTCGCGACCCCTTTAAAGCCATCTTTTACAGTTGACCAACGACCGGCGAAGCTTTGCGCTAATTTATCCGTCGCCCCCATTACGCCGTTTACTTTGCCTAGTCCTATCAAATAGTCGCTAATAGCTTTACTACTATATTCAACCTCAGTACGAACCCCCTTAAACGTGAAAATTACCTTGTCCCCTTGCTTACTGGCATTGATACCAAACTCCTTTAGTCGCCCAAATTCGCCCATTTGGGCGTCGGCAATGGCCTCTACATAGTCCATTATCGTTTTATTCTTCGCTATCGCAACGTCCGATAATTCGGTCAATTGCTCTTTAGTCGGAATAATACCAATATCGACAAGCCGGTTAAAGGCTTCGGTAACGGTTTCAATGTCGGCGGGGCTATGGTCGGCAAAATCGCGAATCAATTTACTAGCTTCGGCGGCTGCTTTCTTGTTGTTGTTAAGGGCGTTTTCGGTTAATAAATTGAGTTTTTCGTATTGTTGACCTACTTCTAAAACGTAGCCGGTCGCCTGAACGGCAACAGCCGCTATTCCCGCTCCAGATGCCAAACTACCAAGCCCTGCAACTTCGCCAACCATGCCAAGCGCCCCGCCAATACCACCCCCGCCTTTGGGATAATTACCGACATTGCGGTTATAAACACCTTGCGAAGCGTCAATTTTCTTAAGCAGTGCAATCGACTCCTGATATTGTTTGTTGAGGGCTACAGCGGCTTTGTTTTGCTCATTAATCTTACCCGTACCTTTATTGTAGGCATCGGGCAACGCATTAAGCTGATTTTTTAAATCCAGCGTCGATTTTCGGAGGGCGTCGGTCGAGCCTTCGGCGGCTTTCTGGGCGCGTGTAGTCGTCTCAGTTGCGGTAGTTAATCCCTTTAGCGCCCGCGTCGTTTGGGTTAACTCCTGTTCGATTTCCTTTTTCCGCTTAAGGTCTTTTTTCTGACTTAGATCAAGCTTTTCGTACTCTTGCTGCAAAGCAATTAACCGGGCCTTCATGGCATCTAACACCCGGTTATTACTCTCTATAACGGTCGTATTTTGCGTAAGAACAGTAGACTGATTCTTGTAGGCCGTCGTCGTATTGACAACTGAATCTTTTAGCTGGTCTAGTTGCGTTTGACCGGCTTTTTGTCCCGTGTTGACGCCAATCAATTCAGCCTTATACGCCTGAATCGTTTTAATTAATTCGATCTGCGAAAGCCGTATATTCTCGTTGGTTGTAATAGCAACCTTGCCGTAATTTTGGTTAGCGTCGGATAGCTCTAAAATGGCTTTGAGTATCCCGGCCCGGTCGGCCAAATCGTCAAATGTAGTCATTAGGGCGCGTGTTTGCGTCGGGGAAAGCAGGACGCGCAACGCGGGCCGGTAGCGAAGCGGTAAAGAGGTACTAAGTACTTAACAACGGGTCACTAAACCAAATTCAGTTTCCCACAATTCAAACGTGCCGGTTGCCAGTTGGGCGGTATCGGTTCCGCTTTGATAGCCAGTTTTAAGCGAAAACCTGTTACCATTAACCAATAAATCCTTATGCGAAAGCATGGCAACAAAGCCTTCATGCGCGATGGCATCGGCATTTTCGACCGTAAAACTATGAAACAGATTTTGCTTAATGGACACGGTTCTAATCTTACCTGTTGCTACGCCGTCGTATTTTTCAATTGTCGATTCGTTTTGCGGATTTGCGGCAACGCATTTTAAGCGAATCGACTGCCTGAAATTCATCAAATCGCCTAGTTCGTAGGGGATATTCGCCAGATTCCTAGCCGAACGAAACGAAAAAACGGCACTGGTATCCTGAGCGGCAAGCTGACTAATGGGCCGATACCAAACCCGATTTGAGTAGTACGGAAAGTTATCGGAACCGATTTTAAGCCTATAGTATTCTTCGCGTAATCCAGCGGGCGGGTTTATGTTTGCGTAGTATTGGGGCGATGCAAGACCCGGAACCGTTACGGTTGTCAGGCTACCAACATTAGCCGATACGACCGTCAACGCGGCATTGTCGGCAACCAGACTAATTGTTGGATTTTCAATTAACAGACCCGAAGGAATATTGATGTATACCGTAGAAAACTCGCCTGGAATCAGAACAACGACCGCCGACACGCGCCCCACGTTGCCGCCCAACGGTAGTTGACTCAAATGCGATGCTTCGGGCGGTGTGTTGCTCCAGACGAGAAAATTAAAGCGGTTTAATAACATGTTATTTGTCTTTACGATACTTGCGTTCTACCCGCGTCACAGATTGATTTTACAGCAACTAAAAAGGGTGCGGGTGAAAAGAAAAAGTACCTGATGGGTGTACCCTCAACTCTTACGGGCCAGTAGTAAGAAGGGAATGGCAGTAAATTTATAGTAAAACAAAGAAATATAGGTATAGCGGGGATTAACTATTAATCCCTGTAACATGCGACCATGCCTTACCCTTTGCGATTAAACCTATAAGGCTTGAATCTACCTCAAATTGTCTCCCAATAGAGGCATATGTTTCTCCTTTATCTATAGATTCTTTAATTTTTAAGACCTTTTCATTATTCAGTTTAGCAGACTTAGAGTTTTGCCCAAATGGTACAGGTTTTTTTTCTATCTTACCTTCCTTTGACATATTAAACCCTGTAACAAAAGCCCAAAGTTGCCCTTTTCTGATTTTACTAATGGTCTCTTGAAACACATTAAATCTTTGGGCGATTTCCTTTATAGAAAGATTGTCATTTAACAATTCCTTAATCAAAATAACATCTTGTTCACTTAATGCAGAAAATTTATTCGTTTCTCTTTGGGCGTTACTTTTATTAAAATGCGCCCGTATTCTAACTCTCTCTTTAGCTTCGTCTAAAAATGAGCGAGGTATAGATTGGTTAAAAAATTCAAAGTCTTGATTTGATAATTGAATATGGCTGTATGTTTCATTTCTGCCTATACGAAAGACTGTTGCTTCTGAGTAATCAAAGTATTCAGCAATAACTCTAGGTGACTCACCTAAAGAACTTAAGTACTTTATTAACTTAACACGCTGATCTTCAAAATGCTTTTTTGTTGAAATATCAGGTACATTATATTTATCTATTTGCTCTTGTGTGATTAGTGTCATTTGCCAAGCAACACCATTCTTGATATTAAAAATATCGGATTGAGGTACGTTAAAGTAGTTAGCTATATTCACTATACGACAACCCTTTGCGAGCATCAACTTTATTTCTATAGCAATTTCAGTAGTCAACTTTGCCGCTGGATGAGCTTCGCCAAATCTTTTAGCCCTAAATGGATGATTTGCGGGCATTTTCTTACCTCTCATTCGTGCTTTAGTTTCTTCGTCAAGCTTTGAACCTAAGCGAGATTTTGCAACCTCAGACATATTGTAACCATAAATCCGGTTTGTGGCATTATATAATTTTATATACTTATCCTCTGTATCTGTCAATAAATCGTATGGTTGATTAGTTAAGTCTACTAATTCTAATAGATTAACTTCAAAAGCATCGGGCCCGTATTTCTTATAAGCTAAATTAAGGTACTTATTAGGGTGCGTGCCATTTTCTAGCTTACGCTCGTGATCTCTAATACGGTACTTAAATTTGTATGTTGAACCAATATAATATTTACCATTGACAATGTTTAAAATCTGATAAACACCTGATTTTCTTATTGCGCCTTCCGAAATGTTGTTTTTCATATTATTTTAAAAACGCTAGGCTAATCATTTACATAGCCTAGCGGATATTAAAGTTAAACTTTTGCTTTCTTTTTTCCTTTTACCTTTCCACGAAAATTAACGGGGTAACTTTCCGTTTTTTCGTGGCACGAATGGCATAAAGTGCGACCGTTCGTTATATCCCAAAGGGCGGGACATTTTAGCGCCGTTTCGATGCAAACAATACCATACTTAGAAACAAGCTCCGATAGGCTTTTAATATGGTCGGCTTCTATAACTCGTTTGCGTCCATTTCTAGCCCCGCAATGTTGACAGGTAAATCTATCTCGGATAAAAACAGCCCGTTTCCATTCTTCGTATTCGTCTAAACGCCGAATAATTGCAATAAGCCCCGGTTGCCGGTTGGGTTGTTGACTCATAATAAATAGAGTTTTTTAGCCCCAACCTTTTACGGTTTTCGTTCCGATGAATAATTACCCGTACACTGGTTACGGCTAACACAAACCATAAGAAGGCAACCGCAAAAGGTTGAAGCGTTTTTAGGTTCATGGTAGTTGTTATTCTTCGGGGGAATGGAGTTCCGACATAATAAAGCCGTAAAGCTTTTCTAAATGTCCGTAGCGTTCCAGTACGTCTAAATGCGACTCTTGTTTACTAAGATGAACAAGGCGATAAACATCTATGCCGTAGAACTCGTGTATTCGCCTATACAGGTATCTGTATGTTTCGCTTTGCTCGGCTTCGTGAATAGCGCAATAGTCGTTTACCTTGCGGGTAATGAGTTGGCGCAACGGGTTAGCCGCTTTCTTTGGCGGGCCAACTAGTCGCGGGGTTAACCTATTCTTAGGCGGTCGATACCCCGACATAATCGTATTAACATCGGCTCGTAGTTGGTTAATTGCCTGTTGTTGGTCAACCAACATTTTTTGTTGATTCGCTAACAGTTGGTTGCTTTGCCCGATTAGCTGAATAAGCACCTGTTCAGTTGTTGGACTGGTTAAAACTTGCCGTAACTGCTTTTCCTTTTCAATAAAGTATAGGCGGGCTTCGCGTCCTTTATGGTTATTTTCGACCATAGCCAATTCCTTAGCCATATCCAGCGTTAGGGCGTACTCTGTTTCTGGCCTACCCCCTTTTACTGAAAATTCAGTAAAACTCTCAACCTCTACGTAATCAGTATCTTGCCGAAAGCTGTACTTAATAATTCGGGCTTTTATCCAATCGTTAAAACGGGTTCTTACCTCTAAAAAAGCGTGTAATTCGCGGGCCGACACTACCGATAAACCTTGTTCATTGGTAGTAATTTGAATAAGCTCATTCATGGTCGTAACTTATTCCGTTTGCTGACATAGATAATTTAGACGCTAGGAGACAAACCGAGTCGAATAAGGTGTTTTGTATCTCCTGTAACTTGGTCTGATTGTAGTCGGCGGCTTCAAAGTCGGCACTATCATCGGCTATCTGCTTTCGATAAGTCTGTTTGCTTTGCTCCAGCGCCCAATAAACTAGCGCGGCTTCGGATAACTTACCGTCGCCAAATTCCCAGACAGATAGGGAAATTTCGGCCATATCGCCCACAAAGGCGGGGCTTAATTGTGTCGGTTGCCGATTGTCAACCGAAGGCGGGGTTTGGCCGTCGTTTTGGGCCGTTTGTGTAGACGAGGTTGCATTATCCCCCCTACCCACGTAGTTTTGCTCCGTGTTCATAATTAACTACCTGTTATGTGTGAACGTCGCCCCGTTGCTATGCCGTGAGAAAGTCTAGCGCGGGGTTTTTTATGACGCATCAATCAACTGATTGACAATACAATATTATACAAACTTAACCATTTTGTCAAGTTTTATAGTAAAAAAATATTACTGAAATTCAATCACCAATTTACTCCCCGTTGCCTTTGCAATACGTTCAAGGGTTGAAACAGAGGGTGGCGTTTTTCGATTCTCAAGTTTATTGACGGCTGATTCGGAAATACCCAGTCGTTCACCAAGCTCTTTTTGGGTTAAGTCAGATTTCAATCTTGCTTCTTTGATTTTTTGACCTATTATCTGTTCCATATTTAGGGGTTTAATACCACAAAGATATATTTCTCAAACTTAACTAAATGGTTAAGCTGTCTATTATTTAACTGACTTTATCAAACGGCATAAAGTTTTGTGTACCTACGCGACTTTAGTGTGCTTGCATAAACTCAGAAAGCCTGTAATCTATTACTTCGCTGTAATCGTAAGTTTATAATAATCAGTTCTAGGGTCGGGGGTCATTGATGTAGTAATACTGTATCGCTCATTTTCGTAGGAGAAATTCTCCTGAAGTTGCATTGACGCATTTATTCCCTCTGGAACGTTGAGTTCAAGCAATTGAAACAAACTATCAACAACACGCAGATAAAATGCGTAAGAATCTGCCTTATGCTCTTTGTTTCGTTGATTCATGCACAACTTTACTATTCTAACATAGTTTTGCGCTTCTGATTCTAAATAAAGCGCAATGTTATCAGGCATACCTAGTTCACTAACTTCTCCAAACTCAAAATAGGGTGTTGAGCAAATCCAGCCAGCCGGGTCACTACGCCAAGCTCTAAGCGAGCCAATACCGGCTTTACTCAAGGAGTTACGCAATAACTCTACGTTATTAAATACATTAAGTGCAACCACGCTTATATAAATTTATTTGAAGACTACTATTAAAGGAATGACTAAACCTAATCAGATTTTTGAACTTTCACAAGCTTGTGGTTAAAGCCTATTATACTGATAAGCTTCTCCTAGTTTAGTAATTACGTGTACCTACATGTTTTTAGTCCGCTTGTGTAACTACCTACAAGAAGCATCGGCATTTTTGCCTACCATCAGCTATCTGTAGACCTATTATACTAGGCGTTTTTGCCTAGATCAAAAGGCGTTATAGTTAGTTGAAATAGATCTATATGAGGAATAAAGGGGCATTTTTAGATTACCTATAGGCGTTTAAAAATAATTACCTATAGGCGCTCAATTGACCTTTAACTATAAATTCCATATTTGATGTATCTACATGAATTTTTCGAGCTAGCGTAACAATTATATTTGTCCAAACCTCAATCTGCCTAAGTTTCCTATGAATCAATCCAGTCCAAAACAATCTAGTGTATTTGGCATAATCGCCATAGTGGTTGCTATAGTTGCGTTCGGGACACCCCGCTTTCTTATTTCAATGGTATTGATTGCTCTAGCCGCGTTTATTATTCTTGGCTTCATTCGTGACGGCTCTAAGGTTTTTAGTTCAATTGCTTTAGTAATTGGAGTAGCTCTACTTTTTGTAATATATCAAAACGACCTAGCACAAGAAACTAGGGAAGCTATCAGGAAAGAGCAGGACGATGCACTGTATACCGTTCGATATGAAACGGCTTGTTCGGATTGTAATGTAAGATATACCAACCGAAGCGGGGGAACAGATGCGGAAAAATCAGTTCCAGTAAGATGGTCGCGCACGCTACAAATAAAAGGCAATCAGTTTATTAATTTCAGCGCCCAAAACACTAACTATTCTGGAAAAATATTTGTCCGGTTATATATAAACGACAAGCTATTTAAAGAGGAATCTTCGTCGGGCGAATACGCTATTGCCAATATTAGTTGCAGGCCAAAGGATATAAATGTAAAGTTACAGTAACTTATTAGATCAAAAAAGCGGCCCGGATATAGAAACCGGGCCGCTTGTGTTACTTGTTAAACCTTTTATTTCGATCAAGAACTCTTTGACTTCCCTTTATAAACCAATTCAGTACGCCATGTTCGTCAAATGTGGTCATATTATACGGTAAATTCTTATTTCCCTCGATAATAGCATCAGTAAAACGATTCATAGGAAAATTATCCCAATTGATAGCTCCAGACAATTGCCTTGCCTGATACTGTTCTTTACCTTGCGAAATCTGTCTACCTGCTAAAGATTGATAATATGCCTGATTAGCTATAGAATTGGCCTGTAACATGTGTTCGGTCATTGCGTTAGGGTAGATTATATCTTTACGCCCAACGTTTAATATAGACGGTTTGTTAACCAAATCTAGTTTACCGTCATGTTGCCATAATTCCCGGCCCTGATCGCCTACCCAAGCTGGCCCGGCGTAATTATCATTCGTAATGCCGTCGATATTTTTCCCGGTGAAATATTGTGGTATCGGTCGAGCTGCGGTCGCAATCAACGACGCGGCCCCAAGCGCACCAACTATTATAGATAGCGGAATATTGGGCAACGCCTTTACGACGGCAACTGCTGTATTAATAGCAATTTCATACATAGCCCTCTGCTTTTCCGCTTCCGCCTGTCGCCGTTGGACTTGTTTACGTTCTGCATCAAATTTCTTTCTGATGAACTCTTTAGCGGATTCATTATTCCCGACACTATCAAGCTCATAGGCTTCCCGTTTGTCGATTTCTGCTAATTGCTGGGTTGTTCGTTGTTGTTGCAGTTGGTAAGACGTATTAACAATAGAAAGCCCGATTGCTGCGGCTGCTTGTGCTGTATCCTTTAAGCCCTGTAATTCATCGGCTTTACGTTCTTCGGCGGTCATTTTATCCCGCGCGGCTAATTTCTCCTTATGGTTGCTGATTTGGCTGTAGATAGCCATTATAGCTGTTGCGCTATCTTGCAAACCTGGAATATTAAACCCACCGTCTACGGGCTTAGAAACTAACGCTAAAATCTCCTGACGGTCGGCCTTTTCCTTATCGGCATTCCGTTTTTTAGCTTGGTACTCTTTATCAGACTGCGCTACACCATTATCGGCAACCGCTTTTTGTACGTTTATAGCATCTTCGGCATCACTTTCGCGCTGTAACTTTTCGAGCGCGGCTATCTGCATTCTGGCTTCGGTTAATTCTTTTTCCGAAGCCCCTGAATAGGCTATCCAGTTATTTAGTTGCTCAATTCGGTCGGCAATAAATTCATGGGTAAGCTGCTTAGCTTTATCCACAAAATGTTGATACGCCGTTAGTTCGTCCTTTAGTTCACTCTGATCTATTAAGAATAATCGTTGATTGCCCTCATTTTCTGATAGATTACCCTGAGCAACCGACAACTGTACTGCATTGCGCTGATCGTTATAAAACTTATGGATTTTGCTTAACTCCGTTTCGTAGTTAGCCGCCGTTTGTTGGTCAATTGCGCTTAAATTTTCCTTAGTAAGTTGTAGCGCATCCTTCCAAGCCTTCTTTTCAACGCTAAGGCGCTTATCTAAGTAGTCAGACTGTTCTTGCTCTAAAGCTGTGTTAGTAGCTTTAAATAGCTCCGTTTGCTCTTGCCTGGCTTCTTTAAGTGTAGTCTGATCGCGCTTTATTCCGGCTACTAGTATTTCATGCCGTTTATCGACATAACTAAGGTCTGAAACGTCGCCTTCGCTGTGTTGTCGATCTAAACCGGCTAGTGATTTATCAGTTGTAGACTTATTTGATTTTAAGTCTAGTTGCAGTTGTGAACGACTATACTCCGTATCCGCTTTTTTCTTTTCTTTCTGAATATTGATATAGTCTTCGGTTTCTGTTTTTCCCGCTTTTTTTAGAATAGCTTCCCGTTTTTCTAAACCGTCAAGGGTGATTTTTAGGCGTTCTTCGATAAACTTTTGCTCACTAATTAAGCCCCCTTGCTGGTCGCTGTTGAGGTCGGCCAACTTATCGCCGGTTGTGGCTTTTGACTTATTGAGGGCTTCCGAAAGTTTTTTATCTGCTTCCTTGTTGGCTTTGTCACTCGCTAGCCGCCGTTTACGGATTTCGTCGGCCCGTTTATTGCGTTCCTCTAACTGCTTTTGAAATTCTTCATAGGTTTGAGGTTCGCCCGTTTTGTTATTAGCCTTCGCCTTTTTTTGTCGTTCTATTTCCCGTTCGTTGGCGGCTATTTCGGCTTCGGTAGCATCAATATTAAATTGATGTGGATTAAAGACGCTTTGGAAAAACGAACCTACAATACCTGTTTTGTCGTTTCCGCTTCGCTCTTTTTCGGCGGCTACCGCCCGTAAATCTTTCAGATACTCAGAAAGGCCGCTTGCGGCCTGTTGGGTCGTTGATATTAACCATTGCAAAGCCGGTTGTAGTATTTCACCGATTTCATTAGCTATACCCTTGAACGTATCACCTAGCGTTGACCATTGGCCGGATAGCGTTTTTCCAGCCGCTTCGGTTTGTCCAGCGATTCCGGGCAAGTCTCCCAGACTAAGGAGATACTTATTAATCTCGGTTGTTGTGTTTTTAACTGTTGTTGTTACCCCCTTAAAGGTGAAGTCTACAGTTTCGCCGTTATTCTTCGCATTAATTGAAAACTCTGCGAGTCTGTCGAATTGATTTTGTTGGGCATCGGCTATAAGCTCTACATAATCTTCAATCGTTTTTCCTTTGCTTAGGGCAACATTAGAGAGTTGAAATAGCTCTTTTTCAGTAGGAGCAATCCCAATATCAACCAAGCGATTAAATGCTGACGTTACATCCGCAATTTCGTGTGGTGTTTTATTGGCGAAATTGGTAATAATCTGTTGCGCTTCGGCGGCTACCCCCTTATTGCCTAATGTGGTTTCAAGTTGCTTTTCAAGTAGCTCGTATTCGGCCCGAACGGATACGATAGCCGTACCCATTTTGATAATTCCAGCCGCTAGGCCCGCCCCGGTTAATAATTCGGCGGCTGGGCCTGTTAATTCACCCACAAAGCTACCTAGAAAGCCCCCTTTGGGGTAGTTGCCTACATTGCGCCCAAATTGGCCTTGAATTTGATCCATCCGAACCAACGAAGCATTAGCCCGGTCGATCTTTGCGGCCAACTCAACGGCGGCTTTATTCTGCTTATTGATTTCTCCTGTTCCCTCTATAAACGCATTGGGCATACTTTTGAGAGTTGCCCGCATTTGCTTCAATTCATTATCAAGGGCATTATAGGAGCCTTCGGCGGCTTTACTAACCTTAGTGGCTTCGTTAGTTACTTTACTTAAACCATTAACGGCGCGGGTCGTCTGGGTTAATTCCCGTTCGATTTCCTTTTTCCGCTGTATATCTTTTTTTTGCGTTAAATCAAGATTGTCGTACTCTTTTGATAGAACCGCCAATCGTTCCCGCATTTGGTCGATAACTTTATTGTTGGTATCGACTAGGGATTGATTTTGCTTTAGAGTTGTATTGTAGTTTTGGTTTGCAGTCGCCAGTTTATTAATATCATCCCGCATACTAACGGCTTGCTTTTCGTTAGTCTGAGCGATTTGATAATAAGCTACAGCGGTTTGCTTTAATTCTTCGATTGACTTTTTAGCGCGTTCATTTGCGTCTACAGTAACGTCGCCAAACTCTTTATTGGCTTTAGCTAGCGACTGTATACTACTCAGTATATCGTCGTAATCAGCTAAGGCACTAAATGCTATAGAACTCATTGGGCAATCTTTTAGCAGATGAGATATTAAGGCATCACGGGCCAGTAGCGAAGCCGGGTAAGTTTTATTTACCGGATTGACGGCGGTACTTATCTTGTAGATCGGAGATGTATGACCAAAATGTAATTGCGGGCGTTAGGTCGTCAACGGGCAACCCTTCCGTTAATAACAGAAACTTATTCTTTCGGTAGGCTTCATGGATAGAGTCGGGTACAGAGCCTTTTCCGGCCATTAACGGGGGCTTTAAAGCATCCACAAACTCGCTTTCGATTGACTTTCTCCGATGTTCTAAGGTTGCGTTATCGGGGTCTATAATTTCGTCAAGCGTCAGTATTAAGGCGCGTTGTAGGCGTTGGTTGACTTCCTTTTGACTATCAGGAAATTGCTTTGGGAATTGTTGTTGTAGCGGCTTTAGAATCTTTTCGTAAACTGGAATTATACCCCCTGCACATTCTTGATTTACCCCTAACTCGCTTAATTTTCTAGCTAATTCCTCTAAGCCTTCGGGTGAATAATCGTCCCACTGTTCGCCATTTACTGTACGAACCAAACAGGATAACGCTAGTACGTTGGGGGCAATTTGTTTATGGAGAATATTAAAGAACAGGTAACGGATATTATTGATAGCCGTAAGTGTGTCGTCTATTTCTTTGGCCGCTACTAAGACTTCTAAAATATCAAAATTGCGCTCGTAATCTTGTAAGGTTGATCCTATAGCCGAATGGATGAGGTTATAGTATGAAAATTCTGTTCGGCGGGATTCGGGTAGCTTGTAAGCGGAATCATATAAAATTATTTCACTCGGCAATGGGATCGCTTCTACCTTTCTAAGTTCGGGTAACACCTCGTCTATAATTTCCTGTGTCAATCCCATTTGGGATAATTTCAGAACTAGACCCTGTAAACCTTCTTCAGTGTAATCGTCCCAACGTTTCCCGTTTACGGTTTCAACGAGCGCGGCAAAGGCTAACGACTTCGGGCTAATTTGCTTGTGTAGAAGCCCAAAAAACAGATACCGAATGTTGTTTACTGCGTTCGTTTGGGCCTGTAGGTCGTCGCTACCTAAAATCAACATTAGCGGCTCGAAATGCCTATCTATATCCTGAATTGACGACCCTATTCCTGATTCAATCAAAGAATAGTAATCAAATTCGACGCGTCGGGATTCTGGCAATTTGCGGGGCGAATCGTGTAATTCGATAACCCCGCGCGGTAAGGTTAGCGTGTGCATTAGTCGTCGTCTTTAGAGATGTATAATGCAACAGCGATACAGGTAAACAATAGTACAACCTTTACGTATGGTTGATTATTTGGTGTTTCCCAAATGGCTCCAGACATTGAAAACAATAAGCAACAGCCGACAAATCTTAAAATACTCATAGTCGATTAAGGATTAGGTTTGTTAAAATTCGTTGTATCGGAATAGCGGCCAACGGCAAGAATACGTACAACAAACGCGGCTCCAGCAACATCAACCAGAATGCAATAGCCCCAATCCAGAAGCCGCGACATAATAGGCAAGGATTGCGCGGCCACCATTTAACCCCGCGAACGTTCATATAGTCGTCTACTTTCCATTTCTCAAAAAGCAAGACGCCCGTAACACCGACGAGAGAGCAAAGAATAAGGTACGAGTACATCTTAAATTGGGTTGCAAAGATTGGTATAATGGACGGTCATTTCGATACGAAAGCCGCCGTATGGATAAGACAAGTACTTGCTATCTAACCCCGATACATCGAAGTTAGGATAGACAGCATTAGCGCCCGAAACGGTCTGATCGTAGGATTTAAACCCTTTGTCGCTCATTACGCAATACAGGCCGCGAAGCTTTTGAATAACGTCCTGCTTCAAACCCTCAAGTGTTGGCGGGTCGATACGTAAGGCTTTCAAATCAGCCCAAACGATAGCCGACAACGTGCGTTTACCAAAGAACCCATATTGGTCGAATTGCTCGTCTTCGTGTGCATACAAGCACGAAAATGAGGTTAGCGTATCATTCGGGTAAGCTTGGTAGTATTCGCCATCGGCTTTGTAAATCCAGGGTTCAGGCAACGAACTATTAGCTTTGTATTCCGGCTTTACGCGGCCTAATGAATTTTCAAGCCAGGTCAACGCGCTTAATTCTTGCTTGATTATGCCGATAACGTTGTCAACGCCGGTTAGGTCGGCAATGATCGGGCTAGGCGGGGTTAGTGCTGGAGTCATTGGCTTGTCGTTTTGGGGTAACACTCGCAATGGCCCATCAAATCGCCTAATGAGCAAGGCGCCATACACTTTTTAGCCTCCTTAGCGAAAGCAAGAGAATTAGCCGCAAGCTTACTAATCTCTAGTTGTATCTGTTCCCTATCTACCAAATCATCAAACCTGATTTTCTTTTTCATAATCCTATTCGGGTTTTAAGTTGGGCTATAAATTGCGGTTTCAAATAGTCGGCAAGAATCCGCTTGTTTTCGGGCGTTAATCCCAGAATATCGGAGCCGTATTTTGCCTTTAGGCTTGCCGTTTTTTCGTCGGTTGCGTCCAAATCAAAAGCTTGCTCGAATACTTCCGTAAAAATGCTTTCGTAAAAAGCGCCCGTATCATAGAGCCTAACCCGGTCGGTTAGTTGGCCCTTTTCCCGTTTTATTTCAACCGTTTGTGGTTTATAATACGGCGTAATTGCGGAACCATCGGCACGAATGCCCTGGTTTAACTGCTTCCGGTTTAAATCTTCGATATAGACGGCGTTGGCCGCGATTACATCGGTTAAAACCGAATCAAGTAACTCGGCTGTTATTCGCAATAACGGAGCTACAAAGCAGTTGTAAGGCGTTAACTCAGTCATCCCAAACGCTACCAAAGCTTATGCCTTTTCGGGGTGCGGCTGGCAAACACGAACTAATCTTAGATAGCGCGTCTTTTAGGTCGCTAATGGCTGCTTTCCGTTCGCCTTTAATCCCGAAGTCGTTATTTTCCTTTTGACCGTTTAGGGCTATATACGCCTGACTCGTCATGTTTTTAGCGATACCATTAACCCGGTCGTTAGTCGCCATATTCTGTAAAACGTCTCCAGCAATCATATACAACAGAGCTTGCGTAAATAGCTCTTTGTTGTCTAAAACCGCCTTTGTTGCGTCGCATTTGGCCGAAATAACCATGTTAAGCCCCCACGATTGGCTACTTATCTGCACATGACTCGTATCGTCCCAAGTCATTAGCCCCGATTGGCTCGGATTGGGCACGTAAATAGGTTGAATCGTGATATACGGAGCGCGGGCGTCGTATAGAGCCGCATCGATTCCACCCCCGCAACCCCCGCAACCGGCAATTGTAAACGGGCGCTGCGAACCGATAGCAAATGTGCCATTCGGCAAGTCTTCAGCAAAATATCCTAGCAAGTAGTAGCCGCCGACACGCTGGTATAAGAACTCTTTTGGTATATCGAGCCACAAGCTTCGACCTACTGAGGTTCCCGAAAACAAAAACGTTGCAATCGGCTCGTTTTGGGTCGAATGAAACAGGTAGATCGGGAAATTGGTAAGCGTACCCGTAAACTGAAACGAAAGTCGAATAATTGGTAGTACCGTATCGCGTCCGTTTACGACGATTTGCCACCCTTTAAAGTCGGTTGAGCGGTTAAGCGTATCGGACGCATTACCTTCGCGGCTAAACAAAGCCTGGTTGTCGAGTAGCGGAACCGTAGGCGGGGCCGACGAAGCCAGTAACACAAGTTTGGTAATCGCGTCGCGCTCAATTCGTCCGTACCAGGCCGATAATGCCGTCGTCTTGCGCCAATAATCGGTATTGGCTAGAGGTTGGCCGGTATTTGGCTGTATGCACTCGTACATTGCGCCATTTTCGCTTGTCTCATCGACTACCAGATCATACAGCAAATACGGTGTATCAGCTTTGTAGCCTTGCGGGCTAACTTCCGACAGCTTTGGGCCGACAGCTTGCAGGATTTCCGGGCGTAATAGTTGGTGCGCGGCTTGCAAATAGACTTCCGGCGAACGATGGTAAACGGCTGGCAGATCGCCCCCACCATTTAGCGACGGATACAGGCCGATAAGCCCGGTTAATTCTTTGGTAAGTGTTGCTGTATCGACCATTTGAGTAGAGAAAAAAAAGCCCCCTCTAATTTTCAAGAGAGGGCTTTAACGAATCCAACTTTAAACCCAAAACCTACGCTTATTAAGCGTTCATAATGCTAAATCGCTTGATAGGCGATTCACCTACTATGCTGGTAAAATCAGACACTAACGCGAAGTCAGCGGCCAATTTACCTTGATACGTTTTTGCGCCACCTGAGCAGTCAAGCAATTGTTGTACGCCCCACTGCCAGTTGGTATACACGTTGTCGTTGATTTTGCCCCAGAACCGAACGTCCGAAATGTCTTTCTCGTCGGTTGGGTCAATTGTGTTGAGGTCAGGCGCTTCCTGGTAATCCAGATCAATAAAATTGACGATACCGATAGAGCCACGAGGTCCGACATAGTGAATGCCGCGTTGACCTGAACTAGCCGCAATCCGGTTTGAGTATTCAAACTCGGTAATATCCGCCGTTTTCATAATCTCGGCCGTATTGTAGGTTGCGCCCCCGCCCGGTTTTTCGAGCCAGTTACGATCTGCCAAAGCCGCCGTATTAAACAGGTCGAAATAGGGGCCGTCCGTGTCCATTTCTTCCATAATCGCCAACAGGTTATTATAGAAGGTTAGCGTATTCGTTACCTGATATTCGCCCGCTACGCCCGTATACAGACGGTTAGCGCCAATAACCTGTGTCGTTTCCTTGTTCGTATCCAAATAAGTAGCACACATGGTATCGAGATACTTGTACACTGCCTTTTTAGCCATGCGGATTTTTTGCGCAAGGGCTTTTTGATAGGAAATGTAGTTGTTGGCGTACTCCGATGGAATAATGTCGAAATCAACCTCTACGTGGAAACGAGTAACCGTTTTCAGCGTTACGCCTAACGCTTGCGTCGTAATCGCGCAAGTACGAACCGTTATAATCGTGTGGTCGTACTTGTTCATAATCGGAATTTTAAACGAGCGGGTGTACGGCGTAGCGCGAAGCTTCGCCAATGTGTCCGCGTCGAACAATTCCGACGTGTTATTATAAAACAGGTTCAACGCCCCATATCGAGACATTCGATTTTCGAGCTTACCAAACGAACCCGGATTGACGTCGGCCATGACGTCAGGCAGTAACATGTTTGTTATGACATTTGCCATTACAAAAAGGTGAATTAATTACCCTGTTGCTGTTGCCGGGCCGGTAGGCAACGCGTAGGCGCTTTCTTGCGCGGGACTCCCTACGTGTTTATTTAGATAGCTTCTTGGTTTCCTCCTCTATGAACTTATAATATTCGTCTGAGTAAGCCGCAAAGCCCTTTGTTTCAATTGCGTATTTGCGAATTTCAGCCGCCGACTTGAATGCGCCAGGAACGCCGGGCGCTGGCTTACCAGTCCCCCCGCCTTTTTGTTCGTGTCCTACTGGCGTTAACAACATTGGGTATTGTTGCCGCATGATTTCGGTAGGCGTCATTGGCCGGTTTTCGGCGGCATTCATCAACGGCTTATCTGTACCTCTTTTTACAAAGTACATTTCGCCTTCGTCGTCTTGCTTGCCTTCGTAAAAAGTCGAAAACAACTCTTTCAATACGCCAACCGCACTATTTTTAGCTGTAGCAACTGCTGCCGCATCTTTCAAGCTGGCATCAATGACAACCGGCGCGGTACGCAAATCGGCACTAACAGCCGCTTTAACCGTTTTCTCAAAGGCGGCTTTGTCTTTAGCTTCGTCAGCCTTCGACTTGTCTTCGATTTGCTGTTTTAGTTGCTCGATAACGGTATCTTTCGTTTTTGACGAACCGTTTATTGAGTCCCGAATTTTGGTTAGTGCCGCTTCGGAAAGAGGCAACTTACCTTCTTTTTCTAGTTGCTCAACCCAATCGCGGGTACGCATTTTGTCGGGCTTTGTTTCGCCCAATGCAATAGCAACCAACGAATCAATACGACCGTACAGCGTTGCACTTTCTTCGCCAACTGCTTTTTTAACAGCCGTTTCCGAAGCAGTTTTAATTTCGTTTTCGTAATCGGTTTGGGGCTTGATTACAAAGCCTTTTGTACCTAATCGAGCTTGTGCCTTAGCTTCTAATTTATCTAGGATTGCCGTTTCTAAGGCTTCGTCAATCTCTACTGTGCCAATGTTTTCTACTGTAATATCCATTTTGATGCGTCGGGCCGGTAGGCGCGTTTTTGGGTTTTTGATTGATTGAACTAGTGATTAAATCCGGTTACAATCGTCTGACTGCAACCGGATTTAAAGGATTTATTAAGCGTCTACTTCGGTCGCTTCGTGAACGGTTACGTAGCCGCCACCATCGCCGGGTTTGCCGAACAGCACGTCATAAGGCGCTTCGCCGGTTGTTTTATTTGGCTTAATCGACTGATCGTACATGGCTGGTTCGATGATTTGCGCCCGACGAGCGGTTGTATCTTCGCGAACTGACTTATCTGACAGTACATCGTGCTTCTGAATGACAATAACATATTTGTCTTTCGGTAGCTCTTTCAGCGTTGGTAACAGCTTAGACAAATCGAACTCCTTCTTTTTGTCCTTATTACCAAATAAGCCCGCTTTTTTAGCTGACTCCGTTACCAGATCGTCGGCTACAGGTAGCGAAGGTGCAACCCCGACAGCCTTTTTTGCTGCTTCAGTCGCGGCATCCTGAGCCAATGCCTTTTCGTTGGCCGTATGGGCTGCGATACCAGCCGCAACCGCATCTTTGATGATACTAGCCAGTTGACTAGCGGGTATCATCGCTTCGCCTTGTTGGGCGACTAGCTCACTTGGTTGCACTGGCTCGTCCTTTGCCGGTTGGCTTGGCTCCTGATTTTCCACCTTTGCCGCCGTTTCTGGGGTTGTTTGGGTCGTTAGCGGGGTTGGCGCTTCCGACGATTGGTTCGACTGGTTTTCTTTCGCTGCCATAGCGTGTAAAAGAAGTTTTAATTTGAGAAATTCGATTTTCGTAGTCAGGCGCGTTGCAGAATTGTTCGATTGACAAATCATTTTCGCGCTCAAAGCGGTAGATAAAACCAAGCAACGACACAGCTATCGTGTAGCCTTCCGGGTCGCTGGTATTGATTCCAAGATTGTACAGTTCATCGGGGCTTAGATTCGGGTAATCGGTTAAATCCCGCATTACCTTAAACCGAAGCTTGCGGCTGGCATCCGTTCGGGCAAAGTACTCCTGTTGCTGCTTCGTTAACTCTTCAAGCAACCAAGCTCCCAACCCCGCATCTTTTGCGGCTTGATACAACGTTATTAGTTGATCGCCCGTTAATAGACTTACCCGGCGACCTAGCGAAACCGCCGAACCCTTGAAATACGCGCCGTAACGATACCGCGCGACTGTATCCAGGATTCGTTTTGTCAGCACTTCGTAGTGTTCGGCTAGGTACTGATAGATTAGCCGCGACCGCTCCAAAATCTGCATAACCTGCGTTTCGTTGATTGGCTGCGCTGTACTACCGCCGTCGTAACCCGTTGCCGTTTGGCGAATCCGTTGCCGAAGGTTAACAACCTTATCGGCAATGTATTTCAGGTTTTCGACTTGGGGCGCAATGAATCCAGCCGGGGGACGCATATCGGCATCCTCTTTGGTTTGTGGAGCCGGTACAGGTAACGTTGTTCCGGGGCCGTAAATCGTGTTATCGGCTTTCGGCTCGTTCGATACGGTTTGCCGAACGGGCGCGTAAGGTGTACCATCGTCTAATGTGCCTACGGGCCGTATGTCCTGAACCAAACCGGGGCTACCTAGTTGCAACGGGGGCGCTGGTTTGCTGGTATCGGTTGTTTTCTCCAGATACCAAAGCATCATAAACGCACTGGCTAAGTCGTTACTTTCCCCGCCCGAATCCCAAAACAACAACCTATCCAACAAACCAAGCAAGGGCCGTAGCATCGTATTCGACGTTAGCGGATTGCTATCCTCTACGTCGTCCCACATCTTGAAAACAGGGCAATACGGTTGATTGTGGGCGACTTTACTGCCCGTTATTTCCTGCCATTTTCCGGTAGCATCCTGCTTAAACAGCGTAATATCGACTGTATCAAACAGCGCCGTAACGCCCGGAACGTCGGTATCAAACCAGACAAATTCAAGTAACCCCGAATCACTAGGGCCGTTCAGCGCCTTGATTGCCCGTACACGGTCTAACGCCAATAGGTATACGTAAGGCTCTGGAAACGGGGTTACTTGAATCGCTGGCAGGTCGATAACAACCAGCGAATTAGGGCGCGAAAATAGCGACGAATGGCAGTTACGCGTAATAAACTGCTGTATGGCTGCTTTTTCAGCGAATTGCTCCCAATCGGCCTCTAGCGACGCGTCGGTAAAGTCGAGCTTTATAAATCGGTCTTCGGCATGGTGTACCGCCGACGCCATGTCTACGATCTCGTCAACAAGTTCAACCGAAACCGGGGGCCAAATAAATTGCTTACGTAGCTGCTTTAGCTTGCTTTTCGATGCAATGACACTCGTAACAAAATCCTTAAACCAAGTCTTAAAATACGGCGACGCGGTAGCTTCTGACGTAGCCGCTTCGGCATGTAGCCTATGGCGGTTGTCGTCTCGCTTCGCGGCTTCTAAGGCCCGATGATCGAATTTTGTTACTATGTCGTCGTAGGGAGTCAGCAAGGTTTTAGGCGGCTGGCGTTGAGGTTGGGGCTTCTACAGCCTTTTGTTTTTTGCTGGTTGACTCATCGGGTACTAGCTCCCAAAGTTTTACGCCCGTCTTTTCTTGACCGGCTAGAATCGCGTCGGCATGGTCATCGTCAAAGTCTTCAATACGTCCCAAGCCAATACCGCAACCGTCTACGTGTACTTCTTTTAGCTTTTTCACTTTTGTTACTCGTTTAAAAGGTTGAGAAAAACGAAGCCAGATTACGGATTCACTAACAGCGAGTGATTGAACGGGAGCGTCAAAACGGCGGCATTGGCATACCAGCTTTTTGACAGTTCAAATTCTACTTTGAACTGAGTCAGCTTGTGCAACTGCCCGCCCGTTGGGTTGCCGATGTACGGGGCGCGAATTGGGATACCACCGCCTGACGCCATCATTAGTAACTGATTGTCTCCACACAGGAAATAAGCGGTTAGCCGGTCAATGTCAGCCGACGCGCGGCCCTCAGCAAACAACGTGTCAATCTGATTGAACATAGCTGGCGACAAACCCGTAAACATGCCCGTAAACTTGGGGATTGTTTCGCCTACGATTTGAGTACGACCCGCTGGCGTACTGTTATCGTTACTACCCACCGTTACAGGTTCAGAACCGGCAAGGTCAGGCTCGTACAAAAGCGATTGAATCGAGCTAATGGCTGTATTACCCGTAGCGGCTAGAAGCGCGGTAAACGTTGCCAGTGTTAGCGCCGTCGTAGTCGTAACGGTTGACGCGTTGCCGGAACGCTGAATGAGTAACCGGCGAAACTGTTGCAATAACGTCGCGCATACGTCGGGCGTTACAATTTGGAGTTTCGTAGCGATTGCGCTACAGTCTTGAAAGACCATCGGGAAACGAGATAAAATGAATTATCAGGTTTTCGACGGGCCGGTAGTCGATACCTATTTGCGACAAAAATAGAAATTATTTACAACCCTAAATATTTTTTGCAAAATAATTGCAAATATTCAAAATAATAGTACGGTAAATATGCAAGAATATAAGCAAGATTATGTAGATTTGGGGATAACTAAAAAGCATAAAACACTATGCCACTATTAGCGACGGTAACAGGGCTAAAGGAAGAGTATCAAGATAAGTTTGATTGGAAAATCCCCGAATTTCCTTTCAAGGTTAGAGTCATTCAGTCAGCCGCTAGACGCTCGGCCTTTGACGAAGATACGCTAGTCGTTCCAATCGGGATGATACAAAAGCAAACCTATTGGCCGGGCTGGTTTAACTTCGCTAAGAAATGAAAAAGAAAGATGTTCGACGTTTGCGCGACATACTGCAACGCATCGAAGCTAATGTTCATAACGATAGGAATAATGACAATCAGAAGTCTATAACTATTTCGCTGATAAAAGAAGGCGTTGAGTTGTGTAACGAAAAACTAAACAAACTAAAGCCCGGCAACTAACCGGGCTTTTGAATAACTTAGCAACATGGAAATACTAGTTATCTACAAGTTTGAAAACGTCTATAAATTCTTCCCCGTTTTGGATGCCAAAGAAGCAAAGGAGTTACTAGAGCTTGAATTAAAGGCTAATAATATCGTACCTATTGGACTTGTAAAGTACGATACTCGTACCAATCGGGTTTTCGAGGTACTAGAACGATATGAAGGCATAAAGAAAGATGTTGAAGTTATCATAGCCGCTAGGAATGCTATTCGATGGTTCCAACTCAATACTACTATGCCTAATCGTTATTGGCCCCTCTGATCTCTCTAGGCGGTCTAACCAGCTCGAAGTATTCGCGCATCATTATACAGTCGGCAAAGTCAGGCGACCAACCGCCTAGAATTACCTTCTGTTCGGCTTTGTCGTTAATCTGTAGTTTCTTTTCGGCATCCATTTCGATTTTCTTGATAGCTCGTAGCTCCTTTTTGATAATGTCGCGTATATCGACCGTTGCCCCGCCCCGCTTGGTCATACAACCCGTTTTAACTGAATGATTATAGGCTTTATTGGTCGGGCTATCGGATACAGGTACGCTTTCGTACACCCACACATTATCATTATTCAGGCTCATGCGAAGCCCGCCCGCGTTAACCCGGTATGACGACTTATAATAACACTGCGTTTTCAGGTTCTTGTAGTTTTCGACAACCTTAACGGTTAAATCCTTTAGCGGTTGCGCCTGATTCACAAAGCCCCGATAGCCTGGGCGTAAGGCCAATACTTCACCACCGACGCCGTTCTGATCGACTACTACGTCATGTTCCATAACGCCGAACTGTTTCCGTAGCCACTCAATCGCGTTAACCGCTTCGGGGCTATCGTTCACTTTCATTACGATACAGCCAACGATTTCCCAACCGAACCAAACCATGATTACCGTCCAGTCGTGACCAAATCGGGCAATGTCGGCAGTAATATAGCGGCCATTGTGTGCGGGTGGATAGTTGGAATGAATCGAGCCAACGGCGGCACTGTTATAGAGCGAATCAGGCGAAACGCGGGCTTTCCAGTTACCCTTTAGTAACTTCTGCTGCTCTTCGGCGGACATAGCCAAGAGCGAACCTAAATACTTCGGGTCTTGCTCCAATAGTATCTTATTGCCGTATATATCGCCGGGAATAAACGTAACCGATAGCGGGCGCGTATCGGCATTTTTGCCCGAAAACTGGTGCGGCACTTGGTCGATAACCTCTTGGGCTGTGTTGCCCCAAACCTCATTGTCGTTTTCGAGTGTCAGATAACGTAATACGCCTTCGCGCTCTTTGATTGGAAAGCCGTAGTTTGGGTTTGGTAATCCGTCGTCGGTTAGTTCTTCCTGATCTATCCACCAACTCAAAAACTCAGCTAACCAGCTATCGGGGTCGGGGTTGCACGAAGCGCGTATATAGGGTTCTATACCGTTTTGGGTTGGGTTCCGGTTTCGAGAAAAGAAATAGGTAAATTGAGTACGGGTAAAGTGCGTCAACTCATCGAAATAGATAACTTGAATCTGTGACCCTTGATACTTATAAATGTCGCTTTCATGTTGTAAGTGCCGAAAGAAGATTTTAGCGCCAATCGGAAACCGCCATTCCATACCGATTGGTTGCGCCCCGTACAATGGGTAAAGCTTTTGGCTCGTACTTTGTAAACCGCCTGGGCTGGTTATTTCGGGATAGGTGCGACGAAAGAACAAACATTCAAAATCGGGCGTGTCTATCGCATAATGCAAGGGGTCTAGCAACATGCCAAAGGTCTTACCATTCAGCCGCCCCCAGCCGAACCACCGACGACCGCTATATCTGCTTTGCAAGATAAAAGGTCTTCTTGTAGTCCAAGCTGAGGGCGAATTTCTATTTCATTAAGTGTTTCCATGATTGGAGTTCTATAATATCCTTTATTGTCGCTAATGCAACACCATATTCTTGGGCTAACATTTTTCGCGTGTAAATATTTCGCTATCGGTTGGCGGTTCGTCGGCTGGAATATTGCTAGGCGAAGGTTGCTGTTTTCTGCGGCCATTATCTGGCATATAGGTAACTACGCGCATTGGGTTAGCGGATTGCCCGCCAATGTTAAGCGGTTGCGGTACACGGCCCTCGGTACGGTTTAGAATCTCCTTAATCGCCTTTATGTCGCCCGCTAACGCCATTTGTAGCAACCGGGCCGCTATAGCCTGGTTTATGGTCTGCGTACCATTCGTTGACAGTCTCGCGGTTGATTCTGATTTTGTACCGTTTGAGGTCTTGGTAATCGTAAATACCAACTCGTCGGAGTTACCAAACTCTTGAAGAAAAGTAGTTATATGGCCTTTAGGGCGTCCGTTTGGGTTGCCAGAATGGCCGGGCGGAAATTGCGTTCCTTCACTATTTGGAACCTTATTGTTTTCCATTGTTACACCTGTTATTCACCTGTTATTAACTACGACGCACTAGGAACTCGTCAACGATAACCATAAGCGACAATTCGTTAGCCACACCCTGAGCATTGGTAATGTCGTTTTCGATTCGGGCCGTTTCTAACGCCTTAAAGAGTTGGGCCGTCTGTTGCGGGGTAAGACCAAACGTTATTGGCGTATCAGCGTCTTTCGGTTTTTCGGGTTCACTATTCGACTCATCATTACTACCGCCCTTCTTAGCCTTCTTATTGTCCTTATCGCTAAATCCTAGACTTTCTACGTCTATATCGTAATCAAGCGCCAAAGAGCCAACTACATCTATATCGAAGTCTAGGTTTACCTGGCTCACCTTATTATCGAGCAAAGCCAGTTCACGCCCTTCTTTGCTGTCTAAGTCCAAATCGTCGCGTTGGACGACAACCAGCTTAGTACCGTCTGTGTGAACGATAATAACGTCGTCCATACCAATCTCAGCGGCTTTTTCGGCGGTCTTATTACCCGCTATCAAATTGCCGTGTTTGTCAGCTAAGACGGAACGACCCGCCCCGTATTGTCTAAGCGACTTTTCGAGCAAATGCCCGCCGTACTCTGTGCCTTTGTTGGCGTTCTGTTGATCGGGTGTAAAGTCTGATAGTTTACCACTACTGGTTTCCATGCCTATATCATTTGCACAATAATACGAACCAAAAATATTAGTACGGTTATTTTTAAATTTTCTTTATTATTTATTTGCAAATTTACCGTACTATACCGTACTTTGATTCAGTAATTCAACAACGAAGAAATAGACAATGAAAAAGCAAGTATTTACCCTGGGCAATACCTTACGCGGTGTTGGTTTAAGCTCGAAAGTCGCGTTTGAACGCGCTTGGTTGGGTTTGCAATTGCGGGCTAAAATGATGAATGAGCCGGTACGCTTTACGTATGTTAAAGAAACCGGCGAAGTACGCAACGCACTCGGCTACTATGGCGACGACCATAAGCCAAAGGATACCGATACCGTCAGCAAGGTTATTAAGTATTTCGATTTACGCGCTAATGGCTGGCGCTCGTTCCGGGTTGATCGGCTGTTGTCGGTTGGCTAATCTCTCTACGCTTTTATTCTCTCACAACGGCCCGACGATCACGCCGGGCCAATAAATCCAAATCAATAATTATAATGAAAGCGACTATTTATCTTCTCGTAAATGGCTCATGGAGCCAGTTTACCATTGAAAACATTTTTGACAGCGAAGAGCTTCGCACTCGAAAAATCCAAATCGACAACGGGGCACAAATCGGCAACGAGGCACGAATCGGCAACGAGGCACAAA
Organism: Spirosoma litoris; assembly: GCF_054776755.1. Lineage (NCBI taxonomy): Bacteria > Pseudomonadati > Bacteroidota > Cytophagia > Cytophagales > Cytophagaceae > Spirosoma > Spirosoma litoris. The sequence continues at coordinate 71,358 of NZ_BAAHBI010000002.1, forward strand.
TCGGCAACGGGGCACGAATCGGCAACTGGGCACAAATCGGCAACGGGGCACGAATCGGCAACGGGGCACGAATCGGCAACGGGGCACAAATCGGCAACGAGGCACAAATCGGCAACGAGGCACGAATCGGCAACTGGGCACAAATCGGCAACGAGGCACGAATCGGCAACGGGGCACAAATCGGCAACGGGGCACAAATCGGCAACGGGGCACAAATCGGCAACTGGGCACAAATCGGCAACGGGGCACGCTTGCTCAAGTGTATTTACATTCAGGGTAGCAGACACACCGTCAACTATTGGGGTCATGGTAAAATAGCGGTCGGATGCCAGATTAATACAATCGAGGATTGGCTTAACATCTACAAAGAGGTTGGCGACAAACATAGCTACACTGAATCTCAAAAAGCCGAATACTTGCGTTATATCGAGCTTGTACGGGATATGCACCAAGCAAATCCAGATTGGGAAGTTAAAACCGTTGCGAAGGTTGACTAATGGACGGCTTTCAACCTCTACCCCACACGCCTGGACGTGTTCAAAATCTCCACATAAGCGGCTTTGTCCGGCTGGAGATAACCGACAGAAACGAACCGGGGCTTTACGACCTACGAGCCTACAACACACGAATAGATAATACAAAACCCTATTCGGAAGTCTACAACGTCGATGCCGATATGATCGGGTATGTAATCCCGATGCTGACCGAAGCAATCGAAGAACTTAAGAAGCACTACACTAACGAACGATTACCTAATAATTAAATCCCTTTCCATCATGCGTAAAATAAAAATGCCTAAAGAATATCCCGTAAGAGACGAACATAGGCTCCAATATGTCGAACACCCCGTACAATTAGAAAATGGCAAATGGGTAGCCGTTGAAGTCCTTAAAACGGGCGGCTACATAAGTCCAATTCAAAACGGGGAAATAAATCCGACAAAGCGGCAATTCGATCTTGAATACGCTTGTCAAGCGGCTTGCGACATACATAACCATTGGTTGGGTTTCAATAAGAATCAAGCTAATAAGCTTATCGGGCAAAGTATGCGGGCTAGTCAAAAAGCTAATAAATCCGGATTCTGAAAATAATACAACGTCGGTAAGGCGTTTTCTGTGATTTTTCCTTTCAATTTCTAAACAAAGTACAATTATGCAAACCAACGATCAACCCGCAACATTAGGCCGCGTCAAATACCTTGAAGGCCACCCCCGCCAATATCGCTTCGACGCCAAAGAAGGCATCTTTAACATCAATGGTACAGAGAAACTAGGCCGAACCTTCACGTTTCAACCTATAGCCTGGAGGATTTTTACTGATAATATCCTCAATATGGGTACAAAGAATTGGGCGGAAATTTTCTTTATTGACGAAAAGAACTGCGTGTCGGCAATCCTGTTTCACGGCTATAGTGTTGATAACATCTTTCGGCTGATTGAGCCACTTTACTACGATGATTTGACGATGGCCGATGTAGTTATAACGGCTGTAGCAGAACCCAAAGAAAATAGTAAGCTGGAAAAGGGTAAGGGCAAATACTACATTGCTACATTCTCGTATAAGATTGGCGACCCTGCCCGTACTGCACTACTAAAGCAATACCCGAACGAGGTTAAGGTATTCCGGCAGGAAACGCTTACTGATATGGCTAACGTTAAAACGTCCTTTCAGTACTACAATCCCTTCCAGCAAGGCGACGACGTAGAAGAACTGACCGAAGGCGTTACCCAACGCGATGTTAATAAGGCTGTAGATAATTACTACGTCGAAGAAACTAAGCAACTCGAAGGCGGCATTGCTGGCGCAAATTCTTAATCAATCAACTGACCCAGGCCGTTGACTCAATCAGAAGCCAACGGCCTTTTTTCTTCTACTTACATGCAATCCCTTTTCGAGTCTTTCCAAGCCTTCGACGGCTATATCAAAGAACAGCGGTTTAACGCGTTCCCATCGGTTGGGGTTATCGTACCAACTTACGAACCTGAGCGATTAAAAAAATTACTACTAAACAGTTGGGCGGCTGAATACGCACTAAGCATTACGCCAGTCGTTAATGACGAGCAATATTTACAATCGTCGCTACATTGGACGTTTCCACAAGCCTACTATAGCGTTTTGTTTAGCGCCCGCGCGTTTTTGCTTATTGCAGGTAAAGACCTACACAACGAGAACAACATACGGCGCGAAATCGCTTCGTTAGTCGTAACGGCCCACTACCCTGATTCGCTAAGCTTTTATGCGATTGGTTTGCCAGATGCTTGCACGATTGGTCGGTTATACAAAAGCCCAAGTATGGCTGAATTTATCCGCGATACGCGGGCGTTGCAAATCGAAAAGGCTTGTAAGTTATTAGGATTTAAGCCAGGAACACGAGTTTACAGCAATATTCAACGCCAAAAGGTTGCGAACGATTTAGGGCCAACGACATTTTTTGACTTACTCAGTCGGTTACGGATTACGTTGGCAGATCGGGAAATAAAAGAGACATTACGAGGGGAAGAAATGCACGTTAAGCAATTTCACGACTATCTAGGAAATATCGTAAATCATGTTAACACGATTCACGAAACACAGATAGCGCGAATCATTGGCCTCGAAGCATTCAGGGACTTAGTAAACGAAGCGCCTAGTTATCTACAGGCTTGTTTAGCAGATCGCTTTAGGGAGATAATTCAAGGTGGAATCGAAAAGCCAGTAGCGACAGTATGAACGCGGTAATCAGTGAGGGCGACCGGGTTTCTGTTACCCGGTTCGTTCAGGGTTTTGAGCGAGGAAAATACAAAGCAACGGTTCTTGGTTGGGTAAAGTCGGGACGGCTAAAAGTTAAAGCCGATGGCACTGGAGCCGTAACGCATGTTAGAAGTGACCACGTTAAAAAACTGGCAGATAAGCCGCAAACTTTAGAAGACAATCAGCAATGAAGCGTCAACGACTGAAATTAACCTCTGAGCAAAAAGAGCGAATTGACTATTTTATTTTTAATGAAGCGCCAACCAAATACGATATGCAACAATACTTTGATAGTCGTCAACAATGGCCGAAAGGTTCGAGCGGTTGGGGTTGCTTAGGTCAAGGCGGCACAGGCATTTTAAGGTTGCTTTTATGGTATCACCATCATTATAAACCTGGTTCTAAAGAGTGGCGACCGTCGATAATTATAAAAGCACTTTTAAAACACTTATATCCACAAAATGCAACTAACTGACCACGAATACCGCGTCCTTCCCGCTTATGCAAATTCTGATCTAAGCGAACTGTTTAACCTACGTACTGGCAACATACAAAAGCCAATCGACCCGAAAGCCGCGCAATTCGGTACGACGTTTCATTCGATGATTCTGGAGCCACATAAGCCGATTGATTGGACGAAACATCACATTAAAGAGCGTCACACGATTATGCAAATGCAGGAGTCTTTTACGGCCAACGCAAGCCCTCTAAGCCTGGATTTAATCTTAGCTGGGGCGCACGAAGTTGTTAAGACCTGGACTGACCCAATTACGGGTTTGCCCTGTAAGGCGAAGCTAGATAACTACGGCGAAGTTTCAGCCGGTACGTATGTAATCGACTTAAAAACAACGTCGGCCCGCTCATCGTCTGAGTTCTTCGACTGCTTTATCAAATATGGTTATGATCGACAAGCCGCCTATTACTTGGATGCAGTTGGTCTGTATCCCGATAACTTTATCTTTATCGGGATACAGAAAGCCAAACCGTTCAATGTCTACGAGATTAATATGAACGTTTCGCACGACCGGCAACTAATGCTTAAAAATGGTCGATCTAAAAACGAACGGCTGTTACGAGACGCGTATAACGAGAGTATCAAGCCGAACGGCTGGAAACCTAGTAGCTGGAGCCGATTGGAGGGGGCTTATGTATGAAAAAGCCTTGCAATAATTGTCCATTTCGTAAGGATAGCCTAGAGGGCTGGCTAGGTGAATACCGAGCAAGACAAATTGCGCAATCAGCAACATCTGACAATAACTTTTATTGTCATAAAACCCTAATCCGTGACGACGAAGGCGATACGCAAATAGGTATAAATAGTCAAATTTGCGCTGGGTCGGTTTTGTTACATCAAAAAGAAGGTCGCCCCAATTGCTATTATCGCTTTATTGATAAAGAATATAGTGGGTCTGAGTTGATTTTTGATTCTGCCAATGACTTCATAGAACACCATTCCTAAATCAATCAATTTCAACCCATAAACACGTTATGAAATCTTTTTTAAGAGCCTTTTTATTCTTTTTCCTAGCCGGGTCGGCGGTTATGGTTTGCCGGGCGCGAGTACATAGCAAGCCGCGCCCGGCTTTTCCAATCTCAATTACGCGTGATACTATAACAACCATTTAAGTAGTAGCCGGGTCTAGTAGACATTTACTAAATCCGGCTTTGTTATTTCATTAAACCAAAATGCCCGGACTGATCGAAACAGCCGGGCATTTTTATGCGTACTTTGTGTAAGGAATCGGGCGAAGAAATACGAATGTTTTCCTATTGTTTTACGCCCCTATCCATAAATGACAGCTAACTATCTGTTGTACAGTCTACTAATCCTAACCGTTTAAAAAACTGCTAATTTAAGCAGCCGTTTTGGGACGGTCTCAATACCGAATCGAATCTACGTATGCCAAACCTGTACCGTCCGTTATGGAAAACCTTACTTATGGCCTGCTTATTGCTGGTTATGAGCCACTTTGCCCTGGCAACCCATATTGTTGGGGGCGAATTGGAGTTGCGTTATCTCGGCTCACAGAGCGCTTATTCCCATCGTATTAACCTGAATCTGTACTTCGATGCCGTCAACGGAAATACGGGCGCCAATGATGCTGTCGTTAGCGTCGGTGTTTTTGCCAAACGAACAAACCAGCTCATTGGCTATGTTCCGCTGCCCCGCGTTAGTACCGAGCAGGTAGCCTATACGAAACCCACCTGCGCCGTGGCTGAGTTACGCACTTTATTGATTCGATACAGTAACGATCTGAACCTCGACCCTAACGTTTTCAATGATCCTGGTGGTTATTATATGTCCTGGGAACGTTGCTGCCGGAACGGAACAATTGTTAATATCATGGCTCCTAACGCAGCAGGTTCTGCATTTTACCTGGAATTTCCAGCCATAAGAAATGGACAGGTTACGGTAGCCAATTCGTCGCCGGTATTTACCGTTCCTAAAGGTGATTATGCCTGCGTAGGTCAGCCGTTTGTCCTCGACTTCAGTGCCAAAGACGCCGATGGCGATAGTCTGACCTATAACCTGGTTACTCCCTATAATGGGTTTAGTACATCCGTTTATCCAGATCCAGGTTCTGTCAATCAGGCGGCCCAACCCGTTTTCAACGCTGGTCCCTACCCACCTGTTCAATGGATCAATGGCATTTCAATCAGCAATGAGATTCCGGGAAGTGTGCCTCTACGCGTAGACGCCCGTACAGGGTTGCTCACGGTAACTCCCGACAGAGTTGGTCTCTTCGTGTTCTCGGTTGAAGTTGGTGAATACCGGAATAAAAAATTGATCGGCCTCGTCCGGCGCGATTTTCAGGTGTTGGTTGTCGACTGTAAGAAAAACAACCCGCCGACACTCCTTTTCAAGCCTGATGGACAGAAAGGCTTCTACAAAGAAGGGACCGTCATCACAATTGCTGAGAAAGACACAAACTGCCTGAGTTTGTACGTCACTGATATTGACCCGAACCAGCAAATCACCATCACTAACATGAGCGGGTCGCTACCCGGCCTGACACTCACACCCGGTACGTTACTCACCAAGACCAGCAGCGATACCTTACAGGCCAAATTCTGTTTTGGGCGCTGCGTCGGAGCCGATGGAAAACCGTTTACCTTACTCATCCGGGCCACGGATGATGGGTGTCCGCAAGGATTGAGTGATACGATCAGTATCCGCCTGACAATTACTCCGTCATTAAATAATAAACCTGCAGCCAGCACCGATCTAGTAAATAACATAGGCAAAGCTACGGTTGGCTCATCGCTTAGCTTTACGGCCTTTGGCAACGATATCGATAACGATAATATCACGATTCAGGCTGTTGGACGCGGATTTACTCTAGCCCAGGCAGGGATGAGCTTCAGTTCAGTATCGGGGGTGGGAAAAGTCGCTCAGCCTTTCACCTGGAAACCAACCTGTACACAAGCCACACAGCCTGAGTATATAGTCGACTTTATTGTGACCGACACACGTTGTAATCAAAACCTTCGCGATACTGTTACGGTGAGGCTTTCGGCTGTGGGTATACCCAGCCAGCCACCCAGTATACGTACAACACTGGCCCAGCCCGTCGTTGAACTCTCCGTAAGCCCCTCCGACTCTACGGGCCACACGCAATTCGATGTACTGGGCAATGACCCTGACCGAGACACACTTCGATTAACAGGTACAGGACGCGGATTTGATGTGAAAGCTGCGGGAATGAATTTCACTGACAAGACAGGTCTGCCAACACTACAATCTGCCTTTAGCTGGACACCTACCTGCGAATTGATGGCGGGCAAAACTGAGGCCACATTCATTGTCGATTTCGTGGTTGATGATCGTTCCTGCCAGCCCAATCATACCGACGTGACCAGCGTTACATTCCATGTTAAAAACCCATCGGCTAACGCCGAGATCAAAGTACCCAATGTATTTACCCCCAATGGCGATGGCGCCAACGATTACTTCGCGGTAAAAGACATACCCGAAAATTCGTGTGATGAACAGTTCAAACGGGTTGACATCACGAATCGCTGGGGAGCAACGATCTTCACCTCAACTGATCCAAAATTTCGCTGGTATGGTAACGATGCTGCCGTTGGCACGTATTATTATCTCCTGCTCACAACCAAACGTACCTTCAAAGGAACAGTAACACTCATTCGATAAGGTGTTAACAGTCTATATCGTCAGTCAGTAGTCATTGGCTGGCAGTTATTCATAAAAGCTGTTTTGTTACCGACTGACAACTAACCACTAGCGACTAATAATGCCTTATCTTTGCCTTCCTCTATGAAAGATAAAATTGTACTTATTACCGGTGCCTCATCGGGCATTGGTCGGGCATTAGCCTTTGCCTTCGGACATGAAGGAGCTCGTATTGTTATCTGTGGTCGTAAAGCGGATGCACTTCAGCTGGTTAGCGATGAACTTCAGCAGGCTGGTATTACCTGCTTTTCGCTTACTGCCGATGTAAGCATCGAAGCGGATGTAAAAAAACTGATTGACCAAACCATTGCCCATTTCGGCCGACTGGATATACTCATCAATAATGCGGGCATTAGCATGCGCTCCATGTTAATTGATACCGACCCGGCAGTTATCCAGAAGGTGATGGACATCAACTTCATGGGAACGGTTTATGCCACTCGTTACGCCCTCCCCTACATTCAGCAAACCAAAGGCTCTATCGTTGGTATTTCGTCGATTGCTGGTTATCGGGGGCTACCGGTGCGGGCTGGCTATTCTGCGTCAAAATTTGCGATGAACGGATTTCTGGAAGCAGTCAGGACTGAATTGCTCCACACGGGCGTTCACGTGCTGACGGCTTGTCCAGGCTTCACAGCTTCCAATATTCGGGTTTCGGCACTAGACGCCCACGGTCAGGCAAAAGGTGAAACAATGCGCGATGAAAGCAGCATGATGAGCGCCGAGGAATGTGCCGATCATATACTCAGAGCCGTAAAAAGTCGGAAACGCGAACTCATTTTAACCGGACAGGGGAAATTCACGGTCTTTATGAACAAATGGCTTCCTGGCCTGATGGACAAGCTGGTGTACAACACGCTGGCCAAAGAGAAGGATTCGCCTTTGAAAAAATGATTGAGTGATTTAATGAATGAGTGATTGAGTGAATAGAATTTTTACGGGCTATTCACTCAATCACTCATTCATTAAATCACTCAATCATTAAATAATCCAAACATTATCTCGCCGGATAAAGTACAGCTCGTTGTGCCAGAGTACACGTAGGTAAATATCTTTCGTGCCCAGAATATTGAGTTTATGCCCCCGGCCGATCACCTCCACAACGGGAGCCGCTGCCGAAGGATCGGTTCGTAACAAAACCCGGTCGTGGCGGGTAATACCCGATTGCACACCCTCAGGTAAGTTCGTAAAGATCAATAACAGCAACAGATAAACGAAGATAATCCATTTCTGTCGTCCTGGAATAGCCTCCTTTTTGACCACTTTAAGTAGTAACACGCTAAACACATAACCTGCTGGAATCAGCAAAAAAAGCAGAAAATAGATGCCGTATTTACGATAGAAGAGGTAAAAGTAGTTTAGATCGTCGGTTTCGTAGCCGCTTAGGTTATTAGCACGAGCAATGTCGCTCATTCGGCGCAGTACCGCGTCGTCGGGATGCCGATCAAAATACACATCGAGGTAATATAACAGCTTCGGCACATCATTTTGCTGCTCATAAGCACTCGCTAACTTCAAAAGCATCGGGTCTGTAGCCGTATGCCCTTCGGCCAGGGCCGCTTCGTAGAGACGAGCCGCATGTGCCTGATCACCAGAAGCAAACAACGAATCAGCACGTCGTAATGAGTCTGGCGAAGCTGTTTGAGCCCAGGCGTTTACAGACAAAAAATAAAAAAATAGACTTATTTTAAGGGTAATGGCTTGCAATGAACGAATAAAGGCCATAATTTTGCACCACAATTACGGACAGCCCCCCTAAACGAGGAACCTTAATTGAACCGATTTGGTAGCTCAGCTGGTAGAGCAATACACTTTTAATGTATGGGTCCTGGGTTCGAATCCCAGCCGAATCACAAAAAAAGCCGCTTTAAAGCGGCTTTTTTCATTAGAGCCATTTTAGAATGGCAGGTCGTTACTTTCTTCATCAAAAGCTGCATTGAACGACATAGCAGCACCTTGAGGAGCGGGGCGAGACTGCGCTTGTTGCGGAGCCGCTGGGCGAGCCGGTGCCGAACCACCATCTCCTTCGGCTAATTCGATACGGAAAGCCCGCAATTCAGTATACCAACGCTCATTGTATTCTCGCGACTCAGCACTAAAGGTAGCTTTCAGGGTATCGCCCGTAGCATATTGTTTCAAGTCTGCTACTTTATCGCCCCAAGCGGTTAAGCATACTTTTTTGGGATAGGAAGCATCCAGCGTTTCGATAACGAATTCCTGTTTGCTCCAAGGGCCTTTTTGACTTTGCCCCGATACTTCTGGCAGAACTTTTATGAGTTTTCCGATTAATTCCAGTGCCATATAAATTGGACTTTTAAACGTGATTTAGAAAGATAAAAGTACGAAATTTTAGCCACTTATGCCCCCTGTTTCACGAAAAAAGGAAAAGTTTCGAGCTTCTGTTTGGGAAAAGAAAACTAGAATCTTATCTTTGCACCCGCATCACAGAAATGGCCACGTGGTGAAACTGGTAGACACGCCATCTTGAGGGGGTGGTGCTGCAAGGCATGGGAGTTCGAGTCTCCCCGTGGTCACACAAATAACTAAAAACCAAGCACTTACATTCAACAGTAAGTGCTTTTTTGTTTTTCTAGATAAAGCACCAGGCAGTCAGTTATTAAACATCTGGTGATGGCTTTTCCCGAAAAAAGTGAATTACAGTTCTGATTTGCCTGCTCCTACTGGCACTTTATAGATACGTATAACTTCGCTCTACTCACTCGAACCAGAACGATTTATATTTTTCGAAGTCTTTCAGCTCGTTTCTATAGCAACTGTCCCCGCTATAGAATTTCCTAAACGACTGTGGCCCAACTATCAACAATAACATATCTACAATCTTCAACAATTATTACAATCAAAATAATTAGTTTACCGTTTCTCCTTTTAATAAATATAAAGTATTACTCATTCACTTAGATTAAACTTTATACATATCAACAATACACAAATACATACTTTTGTAAACAAGTCTATCTCACAACTTGGGAGAAGCTTAAGACTTATCTGACCGTAAATACTTGTCTTTAACACCATATTATCATTCATGAGAAAATATCTATTGAGTTTTACTGTTTTAATTGCGCTGGCAAACGTAGCACAGGCACAGGACAAGGTAGGCTCTTCCAGTGAAGCCGGTCTAGATTGGTCTAAATCTTTAAAACGAGGTGACAATTCTTCCGTCGAAACGCTCACGCAACAGCTAAACTATTACCAGAAGAAATCCGTCTATCTAGCCCGCCACTCGAAGACATTAACGCGAAAGATATCGCAGCTTGATCTTAAAAATAAACGGCTGGTTTTCAAGGTCGATGAATTACGTCGGGACAGCCTGCAATTGCGTAAGATCCTGCAGGACGCTCTCAACGATAATCAGCAATTGGTTAAATCTTACGAAACCCGAATCCAGGGTATGGCCGGTGAGCTGCGCGCCCTGCACGACTCGCTATCTGATTTGCGACTGGTGAAGCACGACCTGGATATGATCAAGCGCTATTTTGACTCGGCTTTACTGGCCAAGCGAGAATATAACTTGCCCGTCTATAAAGTCGTCCAGGCCCTGAATGACACGTTTAGAAAGGCTAACTCCCCTTACCAAATCAAAGGAGGTACTGGCCAGGAGTTGATCGTTACCGAAGAATTCAGCTTAAAGAGACCCGGATTTCTTTTCCTAAAGTCAACTGTTCACATACAGGGTGAGTATAAACTTAGTTTGAAGCCTCACCCGTTTGACGAAGGAAAAACGTTGTTGGACTGTCAGCCTAGTTTCCAGCGAAAACAGGGCAAGACCTTAGTTTACGATAGCCAATATGGCGACAAAGTGGGCACTGAAAACCGACTCTTCAGCTACATCGATCAAGCTATCTACTCCAATGACTTACACGCTAACGTCTCTAGTCATAGCCTTCACAATTAATGCCGCTTGCCTGGCAAAATCAGATGACTCGTTTAGCCTTAGCTATAAACGAGTTCATCTGCAGGATACAACCACCATTGCTTACCTACGGGCTCAAGTTGACGATGGCTTATGCCATTGGAAAGCAGGTGAGTATAGTCAGGCTGAGCAGTGCTTCCGAAAGGCGGCTACTCATAAATACAGTTGGGGCCAGTACAATCTGGCTCTTTGCTATTTCCACGGAAAAGGAATTTCCAAAGACTTAGTTAAGGCCGCTAACCTAATGCGACTAGCGGCTATCCAGGGAAATTCAGAAGCGCAGGGAGCTTTGGGTAGTATGTATTTCTATGGCATGGGTGTCGAGAAAAATTATACCGAAGCGCTAACCTGGTACCAATTAGCGGCTAAAGCCGGAAATATAACAGCCCATACATACTTGGGTTATTTATACGAAGCTGGGCTGGGCGTACCCAAAAATTACCAGATCGCCTATGAGTGGTATCAAAAAGCTGCCGATAAAGGCTGTGGTGACGCTATGCAATGCCTGGGTAATTTATATGAACAAGGCAACGGCGTTGAGAAGAACACAAACGAAGCGTTAAAATGGTATCGGGCAGCGGCTGAACAGAGTATTCCCGAAGCCAGTTATCGGGCTTTTCGAATTTATTACTACGACCGGTTAGATACCGTAAACAGCTATATATACCTGACAAGAGCAGCGGCTCAAAACCACGTTGCCGCCTTGTATGAACTTGCCGAAGCCTATTATTTAGGCCTGCTCGGACGCCCAATCGATAAGCAAAAAGCATTAAAATATTACCAGAAGGCAGCCAACTCCGGCAGTAACCTGGCTAGTATGGCGCTCAAAGTCAGAACGTTTCCCGATGCCGAGTAACTCCTATTCATCTAAAGTTTTTCGACAAGATTTACAGGATTAACATGATTTAAGCACAGAAGAAAAATCCTGTTTTATCCTGTAAATCCTGTCGAAAAAAATTGCCAACCTCAGTCAACAATCCCATTGAATTCGAAATCAGCAACTGCTTAGCCGTACATTTGCGGGCAGTTTACAGCCTATCACGATGATGGCTAGCTCAAATTCCAGAGAATTTTAATGGACGTAAATTCATACCAGACGCTTAACGATACACGTTTACGATGGCTTTGGGGCATAGCCCTACTTGTTCAGCTCTTTTTTTGTATTACGCAGGTAGGCTTCTTTCATCCCGATCAACACTTTCAGTTAATTGAGTTTTCGTCCTGGCAAATGGGCGAACCTACCGGGGCTACTAGTGTCTGGGAGTTGACCAGCCATATTCGCCCAACGTTACAGGTTTATTTGTTTTCAGGATTTGTAGGCGTCTGCCGTTTTTGCCACATAAACGACGCCTATACACAACTTCTAATCCTGCGACTCCTTTTTGGGGTATCCGGGCTCCTTTTATTTAATGCAATCGGGCTTTATTATTTCAAGTCCGACAAAAAGCTACTTTATCTCGTCCTGCTACTGATCAATTTTTCCTGGGTACTCCCCTATACGCGTACCTTATTCAGCTCGGAAATGGCATCGTCGATGGTGTTTTTCGGGGCTATTTTATTGTATGAACGCAAAGGGACTAAAACACTATACGTTTTTCTGATCGGGTTCCTGTTTAGTCTGGCGTTCTATTTCCGTTTTCAGGTCGCCTTTGGTCTGATTGGTTTCGGCTTATGGATGCTGCTTATTGAACGAAAATATACCCGATTGCTACCAATGGCTATTGGCTTTGGTATCGGACTAGCCATGAATATGGTTTTAGATACCAACTTTTATCACCAATTCGTTTTTACGCCCTACGAATACTACCGGGTGAACATTACAGAAGGCAAAGCGGCTGAGTTCGGGACTGCCAGCTTTTTGTATTATGTGGTAATGCTGCTGCTGGTTATTGGTACGCCCCCGATCAGCATTGTCTTATTCTATTACAGTCTGAAAGGCGTCCTGAAACAGTACCGTCAGCCGTTGGCATTTGCCGTGGTGTTTTTTATTGTCGGGCATTGTTTGGTCGCGCATAAAGAAGAGCGCTTTTTATATCCAGTCGTCAATGTACTACCCATTCTGGCAGGCTGGGGCTTATCGTCATTGCTTACCTACTACCAGCAGGCTAAAACGGGGACCCGCCGTTTTCTAAAAAACGCCTTGTATGCCAGTATAGCCCTCAATGTAATAACGCTGATCGCCTTGCTTTTAAACCCAATTGCGCAAACCGTTGAGTTTTCGCGAAAGCTGACCAATACCTTTAAGAATTCGAATCCTACAATTTATTGTCTGGGTCGTACGCCGTTTGAAACAGAAAGCCATCTCCCACTAACGTTCTATCGCCGAAATGCGCCCAATATGAATCTGGTCAGGATTAATGATGCTGATTCGGCCCGGTACTTACATAACGCCTGGGTGGTCACGACCTACAATGACGCCAAGCCGAAGCTGCCTCTTTTAGATAGTTTGGGGTTTAAGCCCCAATTTTATTCCTCTGCGGCTTTGTGGAACATCAATAAATTTCTACAGTCTAAAGAAATAGGTACCATCAATGAAATCTGGGTGCTGTATAAAAAAGAGTAGCTGGTGGTGCCATTACACGAAACAGGTTGAGACAAAATTCGTCGCCATAAATCACAAACGGCCAATTCATTAGAATCAAATACCTTCAATTGTAATCATAATCTAAGGAAAATCTAATGTTACTCTAAACCAGACCTAATACCAGGAAAGTAGCTTTGTTGATGATTTGGTCATGTAGGGGATTACAATAAAAACACCAGACGTTTAAATCTGGTGTTTTTATTGTTAAGACGTTGACCTGGACAAGAATGCATCCGTTTGTGATTGATGAAAAAGCAAAACTACATAATTCTGGAAGCGCATTGCCCGAAGGTTCTCCTCAATTCGATTGCCACGTTAAAGGCCGATGGCTATACGGTATTGGCGACTAGTGCCAGTCCGAAAATTTGCCAGTTGGGAAGAACCCGGTTATACGTCCAGGCGATGATGCGGGTTTGCATTTGCTAACTTTTCACGCTTTCTTGAGCGGCTTCAGATCATCTGATAGGTTTGACCAGGCGTTAACTGTTTCTACTCCCCACGAAACTCACACGAGTCGCTAATCCACGGATTTAACACTTTATCCCTTGTATTTTATTGATAGGGTGATTGCATGAAGAAAATAGTAATCATTGAAGACGACCGACGCATTGCTCAGATGATTAGCCGGGGACTTCAGGAGGAAGGCTATACAACCGAAGTCGTTTATGAAGGCATTAATGGCAGGCAGGTAGCTCTAAAACCAGATGTAGATTTATTACTTCTCGATCTTAACCTACCTGGCATCAATGGGTTCGAAGTTTGCCGTAGTGTACGGGCGGCTAAACCTTCGCTGCCCATCATTATCCTGTCGGCCATGGGCGAAATAGAAGACAAAGAAGAAGGGCTGGCACTAGGTGCCGATGATTACCTGGTCAAACCTTTCGATTTTCGGGAGTTGGTTGCCCGCGTGAAAACCAGCCTTCGTCGGTCGGAGTATATGAGTGGAATAAGCACCGAGTCGGAGCAGGTTTGGCAGGTGGCAAATTTGACGGTGAACCTTATCACGAAAGAAGTTCGTCGGGGAGAGGTTAAAATAGATCTGACGGCTCGCGAATTTTCTCTGCTTGACTACCTGATGCGTAACCGGGGCAAAGTACTCTCCAAACTGGATATTGCCGAACATGTGTGGTCACTCAATTATGACCCAGATTCTACCGTCGTCGAAGTTTATATTAATTACCTCCGAAAAAAAATAGATCGCGACTTTAAGCCCAAACTGATTCACACCCGGCTCGGTATGGGCTATGTGTTGAAAGAAGAGTAGGTAGTTGCACCGGGTTGATCACAATCGGTTTCTAATCTTTTTCTAATTGTTTTCTATAGACATTATAAGGTTAGCTTAAGCCTGCTGTAACCTTCACAATGGACCTTTGTAGCCATTCATTGGGTCTCTCATGCGGTTATTAATTTCGTTACTTTTTATTTTAGTCAGTGCCCGATCGCTTCAGGCACAAGCTACTACTGAACAGGATTCTATTCAGTTAACGCTCCGACAGGCCGACAGTCTGTTTGTGAAAAACAATCTACTCTTACTGGCCGAGCGGTTTCGGATCGATGCCAGTCAGGCGCAGGTGTTACAAGCTCGTTTATACGACAATCCGACGGTTAGCCTCGAACTAAGTGCGTATAATGGCGATGAACGACGGGTACTTGATGTAGGCAAACAGGGCCAGAAAATCGTTTCCATTCAGCAATTGCTTTACACCGCGGGCAAACGGAACAAACGAATCGCGCTGGCCTCCGAAGCGGCTCAACTGACTCAGTTTGAACTACTCGATTTAGTCAGAGGGCTACGTTTTGATCTGCGGAGTCGATTCTATTCCATTTATTTCCAACAAAAAACCCTGACTCGCTTCGATCAGCAACTGGCTACCCTCCAGACAACCGTAGCGGCTTATGAAATACAATACAATCGAAACAACGTATCGCTTCGGGAGCTACTTCGGTTGAAAGCCTTGCTGTTTCAGCTCAACAATGACCGGACGGCTATTGTGTTTCAACTAGCCGACGATCAACGGGCGCTGCGCACCTTATTATCCGTCGATCAGCCTATTAAGCCGCTGGTTATCGATGAAAAATTGGCCCGTTACAGTCTGCCAGTCCAATCAGAAGATACGCTGCAACAAATGGCGTTGCGCAATCGGCCTGATTTAAAAGCGGCTGAATCGTTAACGAAGCAAGCCGAGTTGAATCACACGCTCCAGCGTGCTCTAGCCACACCCGATTTACGCGTAGGGGGAACGTACGATCAGGCCGGAAGCTACATTCAGAATTACGTTGGTCTATCTGTTTCGGCCGACATTCCTGTGTTCAATCGTAATCAGGGCGCTATTCGGGCGGCTCGTAGCCAGATTCAGTACCAAAGTCAGTTACAGCGCCAAAAGGCGATTCAGGTAAATAACGAAGTTGCAACATCCCTGCAAAAAGTGCGGGAAGTGGAACGACGGGTACAATCGATTGAACAACAGTTTACTGATCAGTTCGATCAGTTGAACCGGGGAGTCATTACCAGCTTTCAAAAAGGAAATATTACCCTTCTTGAATTTGTCGACCTGATCGAATCCTATAACGATAGCATCAGTCAGCTCAATCGCCTGAAGGCCGACCGGGTGAGTGCTTACGAAGAACTCAATTACCTCATCGGCGAAGACTTATTTAAGTAAGCCCGGTCACCTGCCTGGCCAGCACACCCGTAGCAAGCCTATTCTTTATACGCCCGAACCGACGATCTGGGCTTATCCAATAACCATGAAAATCAACATCTTACTATTCTTTAGTGGACTGACTATTATTAGTTCATGTACCCCAAAACCAGCCGCAGAAGAGGCCGGAGCCTTTATGCTCTCCGATACAATGATGCGCCGTATTCGTCTCGACAGTGCGGTAACGCAGCCTGTACGAAGCGAACTGACCCTGGTTGGCAAAGTTGTAGCCGACGAGAACCGGGTCATTAAGGTGTTTCCACTGGTGGGTGGCAACGTAGAAGACGTCAAAGTTGAATTGGGCGATTACGTCCGCAAAGGCCAAACGCTGGCGGCAATCCGATCGGGCGAAGTAGCCGATCTGGAACGCCAGTCAATCCAGGCCCAGTCGGATTTGCTGGTGGCCGAAAAAAATCTTCGGGTCGCGCAGGATCTGTTTGAAACCAAACTTACGTCGCAGCGCGAAGTAGTAGCCGCTCAGAAAGAAGTGGAAAAAGCGCAGGCAGAAGCTACCCGAGTCAAAGAAGTATTCCGCATTTATGGCATCGGCAAAGCATCGATGTACACGGTAAAAGCGCCCATTGACGGCTACGTCATCGAGAAGAACGTGAACCGCGATATGCAACTCCGCTCCGACAACGCCGATAACCTGTTTACCATTGGCCAGATTAGTGAAGTATGGGTATTAGCCAATGTGAACGAAAGCGACATTGGCCGGGTACGAACGGGTATGGAAGCGACCGTGCAAACACTCAGCTATCCTGACGAACTCTTCAAGGGCCATGTTGATAAAATCTACACCGTCCTGGACCCCAATACGAAGGCCATGACGGTTCGGATTCGGCTCAATAACAAGGGGATGAAGCTCCGGCCCGAGATGCATGCCACTGTAACCTTGCGCTACGAAGACGGCGGAAAACTGGCAACGGTACCCTCTGCAGCCGTGATTTTCGACCGTTCAAAGCAGTATGTCATGGTCTTCCGAAATCGGTCTGACATCGAAACCCGCGAAGTCAGTGTCCTCAAATCGCTAGGCGATGTGGCCTATATCAGCCAGGGTATCAAACCCGGCGAAAAAGTCATTTCCAAAAATCAACTGCTGGTCTACAACGCACTCAACAATTAAGCGAGGAGCAGGGTGCATAGGGCAGGGCTAAAAACCGTGCTCCATGCACCCTGCCCCGCGCCCATTCCCATGAATAAATTCATTCGTAACATAGTCGGTTTTTCGCTTAAAAATCGATTCTTTATTTTCTTCATGACCCTGGGGTTGGTCATTGCAGGTATATATAGCTACCTACATACCCCGCTTGAAGCCTTCCCCGACGTCACCAATACCCAGATTATTGTGGTAACGGAGTGGAATGGCCGCTCTGCCGAAGAGGTGGAACGATTCGTGACCGTGCCCATTGAGGTTGCCATGAACTCCGTTCAGCGGAAAAGCAATGTTCGGTCAACGACCATGTTTGGTTTGTCGGTTATGAAAATCATTTTCGACGATGGTGTCGATGATTTCTTTGCCCGACAACAGGTCAATAACCTGCTCCGTAACGTGTCGTTACCCGAAGGTGTCGACCCAGAAATACAGCCTCCCTACGGTCCAACGGGCGAAATTTTCCGATATACACTCGAAAGTAAAAACCGCAACAGCCGCGAATTGCTTACGCTACAAAACTGGGTGGTTGACCGCCAATTACGAAGCGTACCGGGTGTTGCCGACATCGTTGCGTTTGGCGGACGCGATAAGATTTATGAACTGCGAGTCAACCCAACTCAACTGACCAAGTACGATATTACACCCCTGGAAGTGTATCAGGCCGTTACCCGCAGCAACATCAATGTGGGGGGCGATGTTATTGAGCGCAACAGTCAGGCCTATGTGGTACGCGGTATTGGGTTGCTGACGTCAATTCAGGACATTGAGAATATTCTTATTGAGGAAGTCGGTGGCAATCCGGTGTTGGTCAAAAACGTGGCCGAAGTTGCGGAATCGAACCTGCCCCGCGTCGGGCAAGTTGGCCTGGATACTAACGACGATGTGGTGGAAGGCATCATTGTGATGCGGAAAGGCGAAAACCCCAGCGAAATTCTGAGTCGGGTAAAAGCGAAAATTGAGGAACTGAACACACGTGTATTGCCATCCGATGTGAAGATGGTAACGTTCTACGACCGCGACAACCTTATTGAGTTCTGTACCCACACCGTTTTGCACAACCTTACGGAAGGCATCATTCTGGTAACGGTCATTGTTTTTCTGTTCATGGCCGATTGGCGCACTACGCTCATTGTGTCCATTATTATTCCGCTGGCACTGCTGTTTGCGTTCATGTGCCTGAAATTGAGAGGCATGTCGGCAAACCTTTTATCGATGGGCGCGGTCGATTTTGGTATTATCATCGATGGTGCCGTCGTGATGGTCGAGGGGATTTTCGTCTCACTGGACCACCTGGCTCATCGTATGGGCATGGAGCGCTATAATCGAATGGCTAAACTTGGCTTAATTCGAAAAACAGGTGGTGAATTGGGCAAGGCGGTGTTCTTCTCCAAACTAATTATTATCACGGCGTTGCTCCCCATTTTTTCGTTCGAGAAAGTAGAAGGTAAGATGTTTTCACCCCTCGCCTGGACATTAGGTTTTGCCTTACTGGGTGCGCTCTTATTTACACTTACCCTGGTGCCCGTCTTGTGCTCCATGCTCTTACGGAAAAACGTTCGGGAGAAGAACAATCCCATTGTCAACTTCTTCAATCGCATTGTGATGGCGGGTTTTGGCTGGTGTTACCGTCACCGCCGGATTAGCCTGGTTGGGGCAATTGCCTTCATGATCGCTACGTTTTTCTCGTCGACACTACTCGGCACCGAGTTTTTGCCCCAACTTAACGAAGGCGCCTTGTGGGTAACCGCCGAGCTACCGATGAGTATGTCACTACCTGAAAGCGTCGATATGGCCAAAACCATTCGGCAAGATCTGAAGACATTTCCCGAAGTGAAACAGGTACTCTCGCAGGTAGGTCGTTCCAACGACGGCACCGACCCGAACGGTTTTTATTTCTGCCAGTTCCAGGTAGACCTGAAACCCAAAGAAGAATGGTCACGGAAGATCAGCACGGAGCAACTGACCGACGAGATGGATGCTAAGTTGAAGAACTACGCGGGGATTCTCTACAACTACTCGCAACCAATTATCGACAACGTGGCTGAGGCTGTAGCGGGATATAAAGCCAGTAATGGGATCAAAATTTTTGGGCCGGATGTGTACGAACTGGAAAAATATGCTAACCAGGCGATGGCGGCTGTTCGGGATGTTGAAGGCATCAAAGACCTGGGCATTATTCGGAACGTAGGCCAGCCTGAACTCAGCGTTCTGTTTCATGACCACAAGATGGCTCTCTACGGCGTTTCGACAGCCGATGCGCAGGCCGTAATCGAAATGGCAATTGGCGGAAAAACGGCCTCCATTTTGTACGAAGGCGAACGCAAGTTTGATATCCGTGTCCGGTTTCTGCCCGAGTACCGTAAAAGCGAAGAGGACATTATGCGCCTGATGGTGCCGACCATGAGCGGAGGCAAAATCCCCTTAAAAGAGATCGCCAGCATCCGGCAAATTACAGGCCCCGCCTTTATCTATCGCGACCTTAACAAACGGTTCATCGGCGTTAAATTCTCCGTACGTGGTCGTGATTTGGGCAGCACCATTGCCGAAGCACAGCAACGGGTACTTGCCAAACTTCAACCCGCAAAAGGGTACTCGGTAGAATGGGTTGGGGAGTTTGAGAACCAGGTGCGGGCTACTGGCCGGTTAGGGCAAGTCGTTCCGATTAGTATTGCCGCCATTTTTGTTATTCTGTTCATTACTTTCGGCAATGCCAAAGACGCTGGTCTCGTTCTGTTCAATGTTCCCTTTGCGTTAATTGGCGGTATCCTGGCTCTCCATGTAACCGGCATGAATTTCGGGATTTCAGCGGGGGTTGGCTTCATTGCGTTGTTTGGGATTTGCGTACAGAATGGCGTTATCCTGATTTCGGTCTTCAACCAGAACCGAAAAGACCGAATGCCACTCGACGAAGCCATTCGGGAAGGTGTTCGATCACGGATTCGCCCTGTCGTCATGACGGCCCTTATGGCAGCCATTGGCCTTTTACCCGCAGCTATTTCAACCGGCATTGGCTCCGAAACGCAAAAGCCACTGGCCATTGTTGTTATTGGAGGGTTGATAACGGCAACCGTGTTAACCCTACTCATTTTCCCAATTATCTACCGACTTTTTAATCGGCACCACATTCACCGACTGAGTGATTTAGACTAGTATAATTACGAACAAAGTAATGCTTTCATCTTAGTCGTTTTCGTGATTGAGGTTCTTGGGTTCCATGCAAAAAGCCAACTTCTCTGGAGGTTGGCTTTTTGCATGGAACCCTGTCGGCTTTGCAAGTGGCCATTGCCCGATTTCCCTTAGGTAGTATCTGATCAATGCTGTTCTGTTTGTTCTATATTTTTAGGCTACCCCATCTGTTACCGATATTGCTAAAGTAACAACTAGATGACCTTTTATACTTAGCTACTCTTTCGCCTAAACGTATCTTAAAAAAATCCTATTCAACTAGTTGCTACATAAAGAAAGGGAGGTTTATAGTCACTTATAACTATGTTTTGTTACGTTCAATAAATTTCATGTCAGTACACATAACAAAGAGATACCTTTGTATCAACCATTCATCGTAACCTGCACTTATGAAATCAAATTACCTCCTGCCAGTCACCTGGCTAACCGTACTTTCTATATCCTTCTGTCTTTTTCTTCTCGCCTTGAAGGGTCTTTGTCTTCTTATTTTCATGCAGATAAATTAAGTATAAATACTTAATTTAATTTTACCATATATACTCAATTAACTTTATCGACTATTTCATCATACAGCTATGAAAATCTCATATGGTCCCGGCCAATATTGTTCTTCATTACCTGTGAGCTGCACAGGTTCGCTTTGGAAAGGGTATGGGGGCTGGCTGCTTCATACTTGCTCGTTTTTAGTCGTAGAAGCTACTCGTCGACGAAGCCGGGTAGTGAGCACTGCCTGCCAGGCAGGCCCGATCTCTATTGACCGCACAATACGAAACTACCAGTC
Source organism: Spirosoma litoris (assembly GCF_054776755.1). Classification (NCBI taxonomy): domain Bacteria; kingdom Pseudomonadati; phylum Bacteroidota; class Cytophagia; order Cytophagales; family Cytophagaceae; genus Spirosoma; species Spirosoma litoris. The sequence continues at coordinate 92,626 of NZ_BAAHBI010000002.1, forward strand.
TAACTCCGTTGTCAACCCGTGCGCACCTATGTTTTCGGTACAACCAAAATCATTCCAATTAACGAATGCTGCCCGACTATGGCCTGTGGCAGTGAGTAGGTCTAATGCTGCATTTTTCCCGCGCCACCAGTTAATTGCTTCTTAGTGGTATTGCCCAATAGACATTGCCTCTCTACGTGTGAATAGTATACGTAGAGAGGCAATGTCTATTTTATCAATCTGGTATTCGGTTAGGCCATTTCGCTCTGGCTACGCATGCCCCGATCTCAACAGTTGCAGCGCTTCTACTAGCTCAATACGCTTTCGGGTATAATACACCAACTCCTGAGCGGCATCGGTATGCATGGTCTCGTCATCTGGAGAAGCACCATCGAGGGTAAACAACTCGATAGTCTCATATAACTCATCGATTAGAGCATCGCACTGTTTTATCATATCCTCCAGTAGCTTTCTCTGCTGGTCAGCATTCGGATTTATTGCGTCATTAGGCTGCCCCATCGTTTTAGTAATCATTAGGCCTTTTGCTTAGAACCGTGCCACGGCTCTAAGCAAAAGGCTACGCTGGTTTATTTAACAGCGTGAATGTTTATCTTGATCAATTCATAAAAGTTCTTCAGTCTTTACTACCAGCACAGATAGCAAGACTTTCCGCAACAAAGGCCTAAAACCGGGAAGTCATCAACAAAACATAAACTTAAAAAGAAATAATATACCAATTAAAACATACAAAATTAAATAACGGTCATTTTTATATATTTTTGGTAACAAAAAGAGCCACTTGCTTATTTTGCTACCTATTGGGGTGATCGTCAATTTTAAGTCTCGAAAAGCCTGATGGACACCGCCATTCGATTTAAATCAATTGATGGATAAATGACAACAATCAGGCGTGCCGAATAGTCATATCGATTACCCTGACGACTATCATGCGATTAACCTTTTTTATACGGTTAGCAACACAAAACAATATAGTACTATCGTACACTCATTATCCATACTTTCGCGCCATTACCAGCATTCATCCGCACAGGCAGTTCCCAACAAGAGTTGACCTCCTTCAATTTGTTAGTGTTAATGAATAAATATGAACTCGTTTGAACCTACCCAGCGCCGATTGAACCGTCTTAAGCGCCAGTTGGTCTGCCAGAAAAAGGAACAACGACGGGTTGAGCGGCAGTTGAAACTAAAGTCGTTACGCCTTAGCCAATCGGAAGAGCAACAAAGGCTGCTGAACGATGCGTTGAATCAACAACTAAAAATTAACCTTGAGCAAGGTCAGCAAAGCGAGTACCAGTATCGTCAACTTATCGATTCGGCTCAGGATATCATCTTCAAGATTTCGACCGAAGGTTACTTCACCTTTACCAACTCGATGGTGGAGAGTTGCTTGGGCTATACACAAACTGAATTGCTTGGCCGGCATTTTGTCCATTTGATTTTACCCGACTATCGAGCCGAAGTGATCAACTTCTACCAAACAATGGTTCAGTCTGGGCAAGAAGCTACGTACATAGAGTTTCCGGTACGCGCTAAAGATGGCACAACCGTCTGGATTGGGCAGACGGTTGGTCTGGTAAAGGATGCGCAGCAAGTACCCGAACTGGTAGCGGTGGCCAGAGATATCACCCAACGAAAGCTTACCGAAGACTCGTTCCAATTGACCCAGGCCCGCCTGGAATCGCTCATTACCAACCTGCACAGCGGTATTTTGGTAGAAGACGAGCACCGAAAAATTATCCTGATCAATCAACTATATTGTGATCTGTTCAGCATCCACCAATCATCCAACACATTGATTGGCAAGGAATTCGTTTCAGTAGCCATCCCTCCTGCCCTTTTGTTTGCGAATGCGGAACAGTTCTTCGAGCGGATGGACGAAATTGTCCGTAATCAGGTAGCCATCCGAGATCAGGTAACGCATCTGGCCGACGGGCGAGTACTGAAATGGGATTACATTCCAATCTGGTTGGACGGACACTACCGGGGCCAGCTTTGGAAGTACGGCGATATTACGCAGAAATACCAGGCAGACGAGCGTATTCGACGAAGCGAAGAAAAGTACCGAACCATCATGAATACGATGGAACTGGGCTTGCTCGAAGTTGATAACGATCAGACAATTTTACGAGCCTACGATCGCTTTTGCCAGATGCTAGGCTATAGCCAGGATGAACTGGTCGGCAAAAACGCGGCCGATTTGCTGGTTCATCCTGAGTTTAAAGAAGAACTTAGTCGGCAACAGGTGCAACGCGGACAAGGTCAGACAGGCTCCTACGAAATGGCCTTAATGCGGAAAGATGGCAGTCGTATTTGGGTACTGGTCAGTGGTGTTCCTATAGTTGACGAAACTGGAACGCTGGTTGGGTCTATGGGGATTCACTTTGACCTGAGCGAGCGTAAGCGCCTTGAAGAAGAACTAGCCCTGGCCCGACAAATCGCGGAGGATGCCCGACATACCGAAAAGCAGTTTCTGGCCAACATGAGCCACGAAATCAGAACGCCCCTCAATGCCATCCTGGGCTTTTCAAATCTACTGGAAACCACGCTGTTAGATACGGAGCAAAACGAGTTTGTCAGTTTCATCCGAACCGCAGGCAAAAATCTGCTCAGCATCGTCAATGATATCCTCGACATCTCCAAAATTGAAGCGGGCATGTTGCCGCTAGAATCCATTCCGTTCAGCATTCCTTCGCTGGCAGATTCGATTCGAACGATGCTTCATTCGGCGGCTACCGAAAAAAATCTGTGGTTACTTGTCGAAACCGACCCTACCCTACCACCGGTTGTTCTAGGCGATCCAACACGACTCACCCAGATTTTGGTCAACTTGCTCAACAACGCGATCAAATTCACACAGCACGGTGGTGTTCGGGTACGCATTGAAAAAAGAGCCATAACAGCCGACTCCGTACAGGTACGTTTTAGCGTGCAGGATACAGGCATTGGCATGGCTGCCGATATCCTCCCCTTCATTTTTGAGCGATTCCGTCAGGCCAGCGATTTTACAACCCGCTATTATGGTGGTACAGGCCTGGGGCTGAATATCGTTAAATCACTTGCCGAAATGCAGGGCGGCTCCATTAGCGTTTCCAGCACACTTGGCGAGGGATCATGTTTCACGCTGGAGATTCCTTATCGAATAGCCGCTACTCAAATCGATCCGATTGCTGAAAGGTCAACTGTTGCTCTAAACCCAACGTTCTCCGATCTGCGCATTCTGATTGTGGAAGATAACCTGATGAACCAGAAATTGGCGCTTCAGGTCCTCAAACGATTGGGCTACACTGCCCAGCTAGCCGAAAATGGCCAACTGGCTATTAACAGCCTGCAAATGAATGATTTCGACCTAGTGTTAATGGACATCCAGATGCCGGTTATGGACGGATACACAGCCACTCGCTACATCCGAAATACATTGTGCAAGAACGTGCCAATTATTGCGATGACCGCTCATGCCCTGGCCAGCGAACGAGAACAATGCTTACAGGCCGGTATGAACGACTTTCTGCCGAAGCCTTTCCAGGTGGAGGAACTACAGCGCATTTTACGAAAATACACACCCTTGCATTATACAGAGCAACATTCATCCGTTAAACCCAAAGAAGAGATAGCGCCAAAGCCAAGCTTCTCGATGGAGATTTTATTGAGCGCTTTAGATGACGACCAGGAGTTTGCCGCTGAAGTTATGGAGTTGTTTTTGGCGCAAACTCCAGGCGAGATTCAGCAGATTCAGCAGGCACTCGAAAAAAACGAACTGACTACGATTGGTGGAATTATTCACGCGCAAAAAGTAGCGTTTCAAATGTTCGGATTGACCGAAATGGTCCAGTTAAGTCAAACCATAGGTGCCCGAATAACGAATAAACAACCTGTTAGTGAAATTGAACCACTCGTTCATCAATTTATACGAACTCTGGAAGCAGAACTACCGGCCATACAGTCTGCCCTGGCAGCCATCGGTTAATTAGTAACGGGACGAACAACCTGATTATGGACTTTCTATGCGTTTAATTTATATAATGCTCATTATTGGTACGGCCCTAATTCTGTATTTAAGCTGGCAACCCAATTATCATTTTAAACACATCTGGTTCATTCCGGGCTGGGTATCTCGCTGGACCGATGTTCACGCCCACGGCAACATTCGTACGGCCATTCCCTTCGTTTTTATGGGCCTTGTTGCCGGTTTTTTACCCACGTCTACTCCCCGTTCTTTATTCAATTGGTTGGTATTATGGCTGATTCTGATCGGGATTGTTACCCTGGCCGAAATTGGCCAATTGTTAATCCCTTCCCGTTATCCTAGCGTTGAAGATATTGGTTGGGGGTCAGTAGGCGCTTTTGTAGGGCTGGGGACTGCCTTTATAGTGGTGAGCGGTATAAGAAAGTTAAAGTCCCAGAATAAATAACTTAACGAACTGATCCTCAACTAAGGTAGCCTGTTAACGGGCTACAGTTCTCTCGTCACACGCTCATTATATAAATCGAGCGCTCGATCATCCTTAACATTTGGCCCGTAGGTCAGGTCCATAAGGGCTGCCCATTTACGATCGCCAGTAGCGGCTGCAAATGCTTCAAATCGTAGTTCCGCCGAAAGCCAGGCAATAGGACAGGCCATATCTTCGGTCAAGGCAATAGCAACGAGTGAGTCATAGACATCGCGGGCGTAAGCTTCGTTAGGCGTTGACGACCACAAGCTTGTGTAAGCCTCGTAAATATCCTTTACCTGACTGGCAGTTGCCCCCCAAAAACCAATAAGCGGCTGGCTGATGGAAGAATAAACTGTACTTGTCCGTTCGTTGAGAATCATAGATGACTTTTTCTTGAAAATACATCATCAATCATGCCAAGAACGTTCTTTCTGATGTGCTGTAACCTCATTTATTTTGTTAGTAAACCATATTCAGAATAGTGCCTATTTGCCAGCAAAATGGGCTAATTGAAACGGCTGAATATTAAACCCTGTTTGCCCCACTAAGGCTAGTTCGGCTAGAATTTGGCCCACAGCGGCCGAGTGTTTAAACCCATGTCCCGAACAGGCTGATGCCAACAATACATTCGGATAAGTTGGATGCTGGTCGATAATAAAATCCCCATTGGGTGTCATGGTGTATAAACAAACAACCGATTTAACACACGTTGGACCAATACCCACAAAATTAGGGGCCACATGTTGCTCATACATGGCCTGTGTCTCGGCCTCACTCACCAAGCGATTCACAGTCTGGGGTGAAGTTGACTGCTCGTATACTTCTGTGGCCAGTTTAAGCCCACCCATAGGGCCGCTGATTGCCGGAAATCCATATACTTCCCGATCGCTCAGAATAAACACGGGCATGCGGTCGGGCGTATACAGATGATAGTCAGATTCAATGGCAAACCAGTACAGAACCTGCCGATGCACCCGAAGAAGATCCTGATAAGGAGTGTTTCGAAGGGATTCGGTTATCCAGGAGCCGGTTGTTAGAATTAACTTTCGTGTTCGATAGGTAGCTTGGTCGGTTTGAACGATTACAACATCTCCCTTCGATTCCATTGACAGCATTCGTTCATTGGTACGAATAGTAGCGCCATTTCGCTGAGCCTCAGCCAGCTGTGCTGATATACAACGCTCTGGATTCAGGAATCCGGCTTCGTCTTCGTAATAACCAATGTCATTCGCACGAAATCGAAACTGAGGAAACTCTCGTCGCAATGAATCCGTATCCAACAGGCGATGCGCAATACCAAACGACTCCGCAGCCTGTATGGTTGTTCGAAGCCAGCCGGGTTTATGATGCATCTGGCTATTGGATTGCGCATCGCCAACAAACAATCCGCCCGTTATGGTCAGTAGATTCTCCCCGGTGTTTTGTTCGAGTTCTCGCCATAGTTCATAGGAGCGCAACGCGAGTGGAACAAAGTGAGTCCCTTCACCAATTGCCTGGCGTGTAATTCGGGTTTCACCATGCGTTGATCCGTGGGTATGGGGCGGAACAAACTGATCAATTCCTAGTACATGTGAGGTTTGTTTGGAGAGTTGGTAAAGTGTAGCGCTTCCCATGGCTCCTAGCCCAACCACCATTGCATCCAAAATCATAGCTAAAAACGTCTGTTTATATTGACTAACAAATCTGCATCAGGACACTTTTCGGCCCTGTTTTTTTACACATAAACATCTGTTTTATTGACTCTTCCGGCCTTTCCTGGTTGTTACCAGACAACACCGCAATTGTGGTGTAAAATGGTACTAAATCGCTAATGCAGTAAGGAATATCGACCAGTTTTCCATAAACCTAAAACCTTCATTTGGTCTATCTGGTTAAAAACTTCAATCAAGTATATGTAATCACCGATGAATCAATGACCGACGAGCAAAAGCCCTTCGATCAAGGTCTATCTGCCGAAATTGAACACTTACGATTTAGGCTACAGGCTGCCCGAATAGGCACCTGGGATTTTAACCCTGCATCCCAGCTTTTTTACGGGAACCACCGTTGCCAGGAGTTATTTGGCTTCCTGGATACGGAGACAGTCACCCTTCAGCAATTGTTTGAACATGTTCATCCCGATGATCGGAAACGGGTAAATGAATTTATGCAACAAATGCTTACGACACCATCCGATGAACTCGTTGAGATTCAGTTTCGTGTTTCTGATGCCAGCAACCCACCATTGCGCTGGTTGCAGTGCGTAGGTAAAGCTTATTTTGACCAGCAAGGTGCCCCTCTACGGCTTTCGGGTATTGTGCAGGATATTACGGCACAGGTTCAACAAGGGGAGAATTTGGCAACCTCCGAACGGCTTAATCAATTAGCAGCCGAAGTAACTGATGTGGCAACCTTTCAGCTTCGGCTGGCCGATGGTCACCTCGTTTACCAGCCTCAACTGGCCAGAATTCTGACCGGGCAGGAAGATCGTCAGTTTGATCAGCATACGCTGGTTAATTTCATCCATCCCGATGATCGTCCTATTCGGGAGCGAGCTTATGCCGACGGATTACGGACGGGTAAAATTCGGTTCGAGGTTCGATTCATTTGGGCTGATGAATCAGTTCACTGGATTCGTATGCAGGGCATATATATCAACGATGCCTCCGGGCAACCCCAGGAGGTAGTTGGCCTTGTACTCGATATTACGGAGCAGGTTCTGACCCGGCAGCGCCTTGAAGACAGTGAAGCCAGAATGCGCAGTATCGTTGAGAGTGCGCCTTTCCCTATTGGTGTTTATGTAGGGCGGCAAATGCAGATTCAACTGGCAAACCAATCCATTAAAGATGTATTTGGCAAGGGTGATGATGTCATTGGCAAATTATACCCGGAGCTACTGCCCGAATTAGCGAACCAGAAAATCTTTGAGCAGTTGGATAGTGTCTATACCACTGGTATTCCTTTCCACGCCAAGACCCAGCGCGTAGACATCGTTGTAGATGGCAAATTACAACCCTATTATTTCAACTATAGCTTTACCCCTCTGTACGATGCTTCGGGCAAAATATACGGGGTAATGAACACCGGTGCCGAGCTAACCGATCTGGTTCTGGCCAAACAACAGGTAGAGAAAGCCGAAGCCTCACTGCGTGGTGCCATTGAACTGGCCGAACTTGCCACCTGGAGCATAGAGATCAAAACGGGCATCTTTACTTTTTCTAAGCGGTTTATGGACTGGCTCGGTTTCTCCGAAGCAACGAAGACGATGGATGAAGCGTATAATCCGCTACCCGACGAGTATCGGCAATCGGTTGCGGATGCGATAGAAGCTGTTATCCAACCGGGCTCATCGGGACTTTATCGAAATGAGCATCCAATTATTAACCGACTAACAGGACAGGTACGGATTATAAGCACGCAGGCCCAGGTATTTTATGATGACGCTGGTGAGCCAATAACACTCACAGGCACCGCCCAGGATATTACCGTACAACGCCAGCTACAGATTGCCCTTGAACATCAGGTACAGGAGCGCACCGAAGAACTGGAAGCTGCGAATGAAGAGTTGGCGGCCATCAATGAAGAATTGGCCGCCACCAATGAGGAATATGCCGCCACCAACGAAGAATTGGAAGAAGCGAATCAATTATTTAGCCGCTCCAACGATAACCTACAGCGATTCGCTTACGTGGCCAGTCATGATTTACAGGAACCTTTGCGCAAAGTGCAGCAATTTGGGGATCTCCTGAAGAGTCAATATGCCACTCAACTCGGCGACGGTATCGGTTATCTGGAGCGTATGCAGGCAGCCGCCAGCCGCATGTCAAACCTGATCAAAGATTTGCTGAGTTTCTCCCGAATTTCGACCAAGCAGGATGCGTCTGCCCTGGTCTCTCTGAACAGTGTACTCAACAATGTGATTAGCGATCTGGATTTGCGTATTCAGGAAACTGGAGCCTTGGTAACCGTTGATCTATTACCCAGAATTCAGGGCGACAAATCACAGCTAGAACAATTGTTCCTGAATTTACTGAGTAACGCCTTAAAATTTCGTCAGCCCAACACAGCGCCACTAATTCTGGTCAAGGCCAGGACGGTACCGGTTAATGAACTTCCTCCTTCTATAAAACCCGCGCGCCTGACACCGAATTACTACCAAATTGACGTTTCAGATAACGGAATTGGTTTTGATGAAAAGTATGTAGATCGTATCTTTCAGGTTTTCCAACGATTGCATAGTAAGAGTGAGTTTGCCGGAACGGGAATTGGCCTGGCAATCTGCGAAAAAGTAGTGGCTAACCACGGAGGGGCTATTACAGCCCATAGTAAACCAGGTCAAGGCGCTACGTTCAACTTATATTTTCCAATATAAAAACACGTTTAACGATTCACAAACCAGAATTAGTTTGAGACTACAAATACGCTAGGTTATAAATCACTAAAACCCAGAATAATTAATCGACACGCATCGGTAGCCATCACATCTGTATCACTAGCTAATATGTCCAGCCAGTTCCCTATTTTATTGGTCGATGATGACCCTAATGTTGCCGATATTCTGAGTAAAGCCGCTAAAACAAGCTTCGCTGAGGCCTCGTTTATTCACGTAAGCACTTTCGAAGAGGCAAAACGGTATATAGAGGGCTTGGAAGGACGAGGACCCAAAATTGTTTTACTAGATATCGACTTACAGGATAAAGTGGATGGATTGGATTTCCTAGCTTTACTTCGCGCCCATCCTAAAGGTCGTATTCTGCCTGTTGTTGTCCTGTCGGCGAACCAGACAGCCCAGCTCGTGGAGCGAGCTTACATGTTTGGGGCATCTTCATTTACGGTTAAGCCGTTCAGCTTCTCTGACTGGAAGACCTATCTGAGCAACTTAAAAATCTACTGGGCTGATACCGTTACCCTCCTGGATGTCAGGCACTCTAATGACGAGAACTGATTATGCCCTATTGATTAATCATCATAACTGATTTCAGATTCCAGACCAAAGCCAATTTTTTTCAGGCTGTCGATAGCGTTTTTCATCGATTCTGTTGCGTCAGCAATCTGGCGGGCATCGGGGTGATTGGCATCAACTTGCCCCAATAAACTCGTTCCTTTCTGGCGAAGCGCTTCCAGCTGAGCAATTAGCTCACTAAGTAGAGGTTTCATTTCCGGGTTCATAGATTCTATTCTGTAAGCGGTTTGTTCGTCTTTCAATTAGATTAACGCCAAACGGTGTTCGGGAGTTTTATAAGATCCAATTCCGTTATTCCTTTCCTACTGTGACAGAGCACACTGGCTCCTGATAGCAACCAAAAAATCGGATTTGAGGTTATCCCTAAAATTAACCATAACGAATTCGGTCTGCTTTACACTGCTCTTACCGAAGCAGTTTTCTTGCTCTCGGTAAAGACATTGAACAAATTGGCCAACAGCTGGCTAATGCGGGCCGCCTAATGCTTATCAAGATGGACGTAGAAATATGGAGTGATGTCATGTGCCCCTTTTGCTACATTGGCAAACGGAAATTTGAGCATGCACTAAGTCAATTTTCGCACAAAGACCAGGTAAACGTTGTCTGGAAAAGCTTCCAGCTGAACCCAGACATGAAAACAGAACCAGGCAAAAATATCAATCAGTATCTGGCCGAGATTAAAGGCTGGAGCCTGGACGAAGCCAAGCGCATGAACGATCGCGTTACAGCAATGGCCAGTGAAGTGGGCTTAGCGTATGATTTCGACAAAGCAGTTGTAGCTAACTCGTGGGATGCGCATCGGCTTATCCAGCTAGCCAAACAACATGGGTTAGGCGATGCAGCCGAAGAACGATTGTTCCGGGCTTATTTCACCGAAGGACGAGATACCTCCGATCATGCTACGCTCCTTGAATTGGGCACTGAAATTGGACTTGCCACTAGCGATGTTGAACAACTGCTCCAAAGCAATCAATTTGCCGAAGCCGTTAGTCGGGATATTTACGAAGCTCAACAGGTAGGGGCGCGCGGTGTTCCTTTCTTTGTACTGGATCGTCGGTACGCTGTTTCGGGCGCTCAACAACCCGAAACCTTCTTAGGCGCCCTCAACACTGCCTGGGCAGATTGGGAAAAAGCAAATCCTGTGGTGATTGAAGCCACCGACGGACCAACCTGTACGCCCGGCGAAGTCTGCTGATCATTAGCCAATAATCAAGGCTGTGAAGTCAGATGCTTACATCTGACGCTGTGAGGTTTCTCAAAACCTCGTGCAACCATTAGGTTTTGAGAAACCTCACAGCGTCGGTTATCAGTAACCGACGCCACGGCAAGGTATACGAATTGCAATCTCAAAGAGCTAGTCAAACACTATTTCGTTGGCAATATCAACTTCTCTCTTTTCAAGTAGTGGTACGATTTGTTGGACGACCAACTCCTGGAAATGAGCGGAGTTGCGGTGTTCGTTCATAGCGGTTTCGTCGGCATATCCTTCGAATAAAATAAGCGTATGCTGGTCCGCTACACTTTGATGGAGCTTATAGAACAGGTTCCCTTTCTCAGCGATTGTCTGCTTCACCAATTCAGGAAGAAGTGCCTTTACCGCTTCTAGCTGACCTTCTTTCACTTGCCATTTGGCAACGATATAAACGGCTTTATTGTCCATGATAACTAGTTTTTCGAATAAGTAATGATTGCCTTTTCACAAGGCCCCCTGTGAAAAGGCGAAGGGAGATTTATGCCTGGGCTTCGAGAATATTGACAATTTTTTCGCCAACACCTTTAGCCGAAGCGGGATTTTGACCTGTAACCACATGGCCATCCGCAATACTGTTGGCAGACCAGGGAGTTGCAGCATGAAAGATAGCCCCCTGGTCGGTAAGGGCCGTTTGCAGGTCGAAGGGCACATCGGCTCTGGCATAATTATCCTCTTCGTCTGTAGTAAACGAAGCAATATTTTTGCCATTTACCAGATACGAACCATCACTCAATTTCACATTCAGCAAGGATACGGGTCCATGACATACGGCTCCAACCACAGCCCCACGTTCATAGGTATCGGCAAGCACCTGTTTCAGTAATGGATTTTCCGGCATGTCGACCATAGGCGCAAGGCCACCAGGCACAAACACCGCATCATAGCCACTAACGTCTACGTCGGAAAGTTTTTTGGCCTTTTGCATAGCCGCCCATCCGTTGCCCGTCAGGAACTTTAAATTGTCCGGATCATCGGCCAGATTCAGGGCATCCAGATAAGGCGTGTCGCCAGATAAGCTGGCAAAATCAATCTGATAACCGGCTCTGTCAAATTCAGCATAGGGGTGCGCTACTTCAGGTAAAAAAGTACCTGTCCGGCGGTTGTGTGGACCAATAACATTCGCATTTGAAACGATGATCAATATGTTCTTTTTCATAGCTGTACAATTAAAAGGATGAAGATTTTTGGGTGACAACTGATTACATGACAAAATTAAAATCAGCGCGTGGGGTCAGGAATGAGGCAAATCACTAATACGGTGTGCGTCAAATCACACGCTTAGAGAATGCCTTTTAAAATCCCACCGTCGACTTTAATAGCCGCACCATTGGTAGCGGCAGCCCATTCGCTGGACACAAAGAGCACGGTTGAAGCCACTTCATCGGGAGAGATGAAACGTTGTAACAGACTCAGCGGTCTTGTTTCGGTGAAGTACTGGTGCTCTACATCTTTAATGGACATGTTGCGTTGAGCGGCAAGCTCGCCAAAGAATCGCTCAGCTCCCTCGGAAAAAGTTGGGCCGGGTAATACCGAGTTCACCGTAACTCCAGTTCCTTTTGTGAGTTGGGCTAATCCATTGGCGATGGACAACTGTGCGGTTTTTGACATTCCATAATGAATCATTTCGGTGGGAACCTGAACGCCGGATTCGCTGGAAATAAACACCACTCGCCCCCAGTTTTTTTGCAGCATTCCGGGCATGTAGAAACGAGTTAACCGCACCCCGCTCATAACGTTGATGTTGAAGAGTTTGAGCCAATCTTCGTCGCTTGATTCAAAGAACGAAACGGGTTCAAACAGGCCGAGATTATTTACCAAAATATCGACAGATGGCAACTGCTGAGCCAATTGTTCAAACCCTTCCTTTGTTGTAAGATCGGCAACAATACCACTCACCTGAACTTCGGGGACTTCGGCAACGATCCGCTGAACAGCCTGATCAACATTGGCTTGATTGCGGCCATTCAAATACACCATAGCGCCTTCTTTGGCAAACGCTTTTGCCGTGGCAAAGCCAATACCGGCTGTAGAACCTGATATAAATACGGTCTTATTATTGAGTTGTAAGTCCATGATTACTGTGCTTCATTGATGGGACAAAATTGGAGCACAGTAAGCCCGAACAGAAGGAGGAAAATCACAAAAAAACTGTGATCGCAATCACAGTTGGTGGGGCTGAAGGAATCTTAAATTTCTACTTAGAGAGCGTTATGGCTATATCCTCAATCTGTGCGGATATAGACTGAGGATACGGTACGACCCCTTCAGGGTCGAATGTTTATAGAAAATCGAGCTAGCTATAAACATTCGACCCTGAAGGGGTCGTACCATCTATCTTTCTAAAAATCTCAACTTTTATTTAGCCGACAATCGACTCAATGTTTCCCGACTGACACCCAAATACTCGGCAATCAGCTTTTTGGGGATGCGTTGCAAGAGGTCAGGATATAGCTTACAAAACTCTTCATATCGTTCCTGGGGCGTACTCGACAGGAGCAATTTTATTCGTTGTTGCTGGGCAACATACCCATTGGTGAGTTTTGTCTTGTAGAAATGCTCCATTTTGTGAAAGTCTGCTGAAAGCTTTTCCCGAGCCTGAAGTGTAGAAACCAACACCTCCCCTTCTTCCAGACATTCGACAAACATAGTGGCCTTCACTTGTCCGAAGAAAGCCTGATAATCAGACATCCACCAGTTTTTCTGAGCAAACTGCATGATGTGTTCCTTGCCCTCTCCGTCCATGTAAAAAACCCGGTAAACGCCCGCTAAAACAAGGTATTCATGTCTCACCTCGTCGCCTTCGTGAATCAGATATTGGCCTTTGCGTACTCGTTTTAGGGTAAAGCATGTTTTTATATAGTCAAACTCTTCATCGGTAAGCGGGGTAACCTGCTCAATATGCTCTCTAAGTTTTTCCATCGAAAATTTCTCTTTTATCGAGGCTGTTTAAACTTTCTTTTTTACCAAGAAAAGGGTATGTTTTTTTGTCATTCCGACGCAGGAGGAATCTCCGGTTCGCAAATATTCCTCACCCCGGAGATTCCTCCTGCGTCGGAATGACAAAAAAACACTCAATTCCCACCTATTTTAAAAGTTTAAACAGGTTCATCGAAAAGGCGACCTCGATTTAAGCTTTTGCGAAAATTAAGTTCATGAATAGCTCAAATATCATATTACCGGCGCATATCCTCAACAGAAGCATAAAGAATGCCTGGGTGGCCATTATGCCCTCCAACACATCTCATGTTGAATTTATCCAATTCACCGATTAATTAACCATACGGCTTCAGTTAATATAATTTTAATATAGCCGCTTACCAAAAAACCAATTACTGATAACCAGAAAAAATCATCAGTAGCTGACTAGCAAAAAATAAACAAGACAAACAATTAAATTACAGACAATTACAAACACATACTCGACAGAAGAAGGGGACAAATCATTTTAGAAATCTGACATACATACATTAATTTATTTTTAATACTTTGCTAGCTCAAAAGAGATCCAATCAGAAGGTTGGAGATTTGCACCCTTAATCAATTACCATCACTATGAAGACTTTTTACTCCTCTCCTCCTACGTTGAGACGCAACTGGAGTGTATTATTTTGCCTCTTACTGGCTTTCCATTCCCTGGCAGTTTTGGCAAACAATACCTTATCAGCTAACCCCAAAACGTCTGTTTTTAAGGATGACAAGTCAAAGGCAGAAATAACCGTTAGCGGACGAGTTACCGACGCAACGACGAATGAAGCACTGGCCGGATGTACCGTCGTGTTGAAAGGATCACAGAAAGGCACGACTACCGATGCCAACGGCGATTACAAGATTGCAGTACCCGATGGTAATGCCGTTCTGGTATTTGGTTTCATTGGCTTTGTCTCTCAGGACGTTCCCGTGGGAAACCAGACGATCATCAATGTCTCCCTGAAAGCATCGGCATCCGAGCTTGCTCAGGTTGTGGTCATTGGTTACGGTAGCGCTTCACAGAAAGATATGACGGGTTCGGTGAAGTCGATTAAAAGCGCCGATTTCAACCGGGGTATCATCAACTCACCCGAGCAACTTTTACAGGGCAAAGTCGCTGGTGTTAACGTAACCTCTACCAGTGGCGAACCGGGTGGTAACCAAAATATTACCATTCGGGGTCCGGGTGGCGTTCGTACAGGAAGTACACCCCTTTTCGTGCTGGATGGTATTGCACTGGATAATTCAAGCACGGGTGGAGCCACTAACCCGCTGAACTTCCTGAATCCACAGGATATTGAGTCGATCGATGTCTTGAAAGACGCATCGGCAACGGCCATTTATGGCTCCCGTGGCGCGAACGGCGTTATCTTAATTACAACCAAAAAGGGGAAAGCAGGTTCATCGAACTTTACGCTTTCGTCTAGCTATGGCATATCGAATCTGACTCGCGCTTTGCCTGTGTTCTCGGCCGATGAGTACCGCCAGCAGGTTCCGGCAGTCGGTGGTGTTCTGGAAGATTTCAAAGGATCGACCGATTGGCAAAAAGAAATCACCCAAACGGCCAAAACCCAGAATCACAACGTATCATTCAGTGGCGGAGCTAATAAGCTCACCTATTATGGCTCGGTTGGCGTTCAGAATCAGGAAGGTATCCTAAAAGGCAGTAAACTTGATCGGTACACAGGCCGCCTGAATGTGTCACAGAAATTTCTGGATGATCGGCTTACGGTTGATTTCAATCTCAACACGACCTACACCTTAAACAAACGACCTCCAACCGAGGATTTGGTCGGTGGAGCGATCTCGACAAACCCGACAATACCCGCCTATGATACTGATGGAACGCCTTTTAAATACCAGGCGGGCACCAATCCGC
Organism: Spirosoma litoris; assembly: GCF_054776755.1. NCBI lineage: Bacteria > Pseudomonadati > Bacteroidota > Cytophagia > Cytophagales > Cytophagaceae > Spirosoma > Spirosoma litoris. Next base: position 108,096 of record NZ_BAAHBI010000002.1, read on the forward strand.
TCATTACGCTGGCGCTGAAGAAAGATATTGCAACCATCAATCGGACAATCGCCAATTTATCGCCCTCCTTTAAGCTCACGAAAGATCTGGTGTACAAACTGAATCTGGGTATCGATAACTCCAGTGCAGTGCGAGACATCGAACAGTTACCGAGTGCGGTGCCGTTGATCGATGGCCGACTTGAGTCGATTTACACGACCAACCGCAACATTCTGGTTGAGAACTACTTCACCTATACCTTAGCGAAGCAGGATCATAACTTAACCGCGTTGCTGGGCCATTCGTACCAGAAAATTTTTGTGCAGGAACGCCGTTCCAGCATCAACAAATTTCCGATCTCTCCAATTGATCCGATTTACAACCCCGGTCTAGGACAGGAACTTACGTTGGCGAACAACAAGCCCAGCGGCTTTGCTACCGAAAATGAGTTACAATCGTTTTTCTCGCGGGTTAGCTATCACTACAAAGACAAATACCTGATGACGGCCACCGTGCGGGCCGATGGATCATCCAAGTTTGGGGCCAATAACAAATACGGGGTATTCCCATCTGTCTCGGCAGGCTGGCGGATTTCGGAAGAAGCCTTCATGAAATCAGGGCCATTCACTGATCTGAAACTTCGGGCGGGTTGGGGTCAAACCGGTAACCAGGAAATTCCGTCCAAGATTACCCAGGCCCTGTTTACCTCTCAGGTGTCGGCATCAACGAGTTATCCCTTATCGCCAACGGGCGCCTATCCAGCCGGAACGTCGTATACACGCCTTGCCAACCCCGATATCCAGTGGGAAGTATCGACCCAAACCGACTTAGGAGTAGATTTTGCCCTGTTCAAAGGTGGGTTATCTGGCTCGGTGGATTATTTCCGAAAAGTATCGAACAACATTCTGCTCGAAGTTATTCCATCCGATCCTGTTCAACCAGCGGGTACATTCTGGACCAACGTTCCGAACATGACCATCACCAACCAGGGCGTTGAAGTGGATTTGAATTACCGATATGCTAGCCTGAGTGGATTCCGATTCGATGTGGGCGGCAATATTACGTTCATTGACAACGTGGTTAACAATTCGCCCTATACTGTTATTCCTTCTGGGAACGCGTCGGGTTCGGGCCTGACATCGGCTACCATCAACGGCTACATCAACGGGCAACCCATTGGTACGTTCTTCCTGAAAAACTTCATTGGCCTTGATGATAAGGGAATCAGCAAGTTTCAGGATGTGGATGGCGACGGTATAATAACGGATAAAGATCGCTTGCCCGTTGGAAGTGCTCTGCCAACCAAGCAGTTCAACTTCCACACGAATTTTGCCTATAAAGGATTCGATCTATCGGTCAATTTCAACGGCGTATCTGGCAACAAAATCTACGACAACACCGCCAATGCGAACTTCTATAAGTTGCGGTTGTCAAAAGGGCTAAACGTCACGCCTGAGGCTATTGCTATGCCAAACGAGTCGATCAACAACTCGGCACCCGTTTCGAGCCGATACCTGAAAAATGGGGCTTTCCTTCGGTTAAATAACCTGTCGTTAGGCTATAATCTCAGTCCAAAACTTATTGGCATGGGCAAGTGGATTCAGGGGATTCGCTTATCGGCTACGGGTCAGAATTTGTTCGTGATCACTAAATACGACGGCTATGACCCCGAGGTGAACGTAACCGACCGGAACATCAACGGGATTTCGTCGTACGGTATCGACTACCTCAGCTATCCGAAAGCGAAAACGTTTGTTTTTGGCCTGAACCTTACTTTTTAATTCCAGAAGTCATGAAAAAGAAACTCATTTCCGCGCTGGCTCTGGTTGGCACGCTCTTTATATATAGTTGCACCAATCTGGCCGAAAACGTGCTGGACGAAGCCTCCGTTTCGGGCCTCTCCGATCGGCAGGCAGCTGATGGGATTATTGCCCCTGTTTATGCTCGGCTACCCGATATCTTCCTGCATACCAACTACTTCAATATCCAGGAAATCTCCACCGACGAAGCCATTCTCCCGTATCGGGGGGGTACCGACTGGGGCGATAACGGTATCTATCTGGCGATGCACCAACATACGACGATCAGTACCGATCCTAACCTAAACAGCACCTGGAACCTGATTTTACAGGGTGTGTCGCGGTCGATTACTGCAATCAATACCTTGCCAACGCTGAAAGATCCTGTTGCGAAAACGTATCTCGCCGAAGCACGAGGCATGCGGGCTTACTACTCCCTGCTGACGTTAGACCTGTTCGGGCTGGTATTTGTGAAAGACGATCTGGGCGCAACCTCGACTATTCTGCGGGGTGATCAGGCGGTTGAGTATATCAAAGCCGAATTGCTTGCCGTAGAACCCAATCTGGAAACAACCGTAGGGCCCGGTCGGCTGACCAAAGGCGCTGTTTGGGGTTTGCTGGCCCGTCTGTACCTGAACGCTGCTGTTTACCGAGATCGGTATGCAACCCAGTTTACCTTCAAGCCAGAAGATATGGATAAGGCCGTTGAATATTGCGACAAGATCATTGCGTCAGGCCAATACGCACTGTCGAAGGATTTCTTCTCCATCTTCAACTCCGATAATCACGACAACAAAGAGCTGATTTTTGCCGTCGATCAACGGGCAGATTTGAATGGTACAAACCGGATGGCTTACTTTTCCATTTCGGGCGATCAGTTCCCGATACCTGCTTATCCGGCTGCTAACGGCACCGACGGACCGGGTATTACTCCTGATTATTACCAGAGTTGGGCTACGGCTTATGCGCCTAAAGACCCTACCGTAGATCCTCGTTTCTACAAACAGAACCTGACAATCTATTCAAACCCAGCTGACTCTTGCGTGGCGGAAGCCGATTTTAACATCAACCGGGGTATTCTGCGCGGCCAACAATACGGTTTGATTCGGCGGAACGGTGTGTTTTTAAAATGCCCAGATGGTAAATACAAAGTAGGGGCCCTCTTTTATGACACCCGGAACAAACCCACGCTGCCCGTTAATTTTACCCAGCAAATTGACTTCACCGTTGCCGGAAGTAATTATAATACGGGCTACCGGGTTGAAAAATATGAGTTCAGCAAGAAATCAGCCAGTGGTCGAAATTTTGGCGATGCGGATATTGTGATCCTGCGGTTAGCCGATATTTACCTGATGCGGGCCGAAGCTAAACTTCGTAAAAGTGGTGATGCGGCCTCGGCTCTAGCGGATGTCAACACGGTTAGAGCTGCCCGGACGGTTACGGCTCCTCCTCCGGCTCTCACCACTATGAACCTGGATCTGTTGCTCCGGGAACGCGGCTTTGAATTATACTGGGAAGACCTTCGCCGTACTGACCTAATCCGATTTGGTAAGTATGAAGGCACCTGGACGGAAAAGACGAACAGCGATCCCAAGAAACGTATTTTCCCAATTCCGCAAACAGCCATTGATGGCGCATCCAACTTACCGGGTTATCTGAAGCAGAACGATGGGTATTAGTTGTTCATAAAAACGTAAAGGCTTAACAGAACTAGCCGGTCAATAACTGACCGGCTAGTTCTGTTTTAATGAACCTGTTTAGGATTTCAGTTAGATCTAGTACTGGTCTATCTTGTCCTCTCTATACCGATAACTCAGAATGAACACCATATACACACTAAAGTAAAACACAACCTCACGGAACAGCTATTTTATACTTTTATTGACCATCCATTAGTCTAGTCTTGCGTAAACCATCTGTCATAACCGTTTTAGCCGGTATACTTATGATACTCTCTAGTATCTATGTATTCTATTTATTGGAGTATCAGCACCCGGAAGTATTAATTTTTGCGGGCGTCGTTTTGATTATTTATATACTGTGTATCAGACAGCTAAAGTAGGATCGCTCCTTTTCTGAACAGCCTTTAGAACTTATTAATACCCATTTCGCAACGAAACAAATTGGCTTCGCGTATCAAATACATATAAGCTTTATTATGTAGTTCAAAAAAGCCGGACTTGATGAGTCCGGCTCTTTTTTTGTCCATTTGTATAACTTCAGGATTTTTCAAATGTGCTCAGCCAGTCGTCAATCTGACGAACCACAGCCGCGAAGTCAGACGGCTTATTTACATAGTCCAGCGTGTTCACGTCCAGCACTAGTAGCGGACCGAGTTTATAAGCCCCGGCAAATTCTTCATATAACAGATTAAGATTGATCAAGTATTCTTCACTAATACCCTGTTCAAAGGAGCGCCCCCGTTTCTGAATCTGTTTGCGAAGTTTGGGTAAATCGGCCCGCAGGTAAATCATTAGATCGGGTGGACGAACCATGCTCATCATATTCTCGAACAAGTGTCGGTAGGTAAAATAGTCGCGCTCAGGCATGGTGCCATCCTGGTAAAGATTACGGGCAAAAATGGCCGCATCCTCATAAATAGTCCGATCCTGCACCATCGTGTGGGCATGTGTCCCGAACGCAACCGGGTCCTCCTGACGACGCTGCATGATTTTTTTCATCTGGGCGAAGCGGCTATTCAGAAAAAAGATTTGCAGATTGAATGCCCACCGAGGCATATCGCTATAAAAATCAGCCAGATAAGGATTTCCGTCAACCGCTTCGTAAAGTACTTCCCAGCCGTAATGAGCGGCTAATAGTTCGGCCAGCGTTGTTTTGCCAGCTCCAATGTTCCCTGTAATAGCAATGTGCATTGTTTAATAGTTGCCAGTCGGCAGTACAGTTTGTGGGCAATAAATGTAGGCAGTCAACGACTCCTGACCAACGTCAGGGAACTAATCAATGATTTAATTTAATTTTGTAATTCAGAACGAACATTGAGCAACACCCTTTCGCTCATTCACCCTTTCGCTCTTTAAAAATGAAACCGTACCGCGTTCTTCTGTACTATATTTATTCACCCATCGAAAACCCGGAGCAATATCGGGAAGAACATCATTTGCTGTGCCTGCGGCTTAACTTACTCGGGCGTATCATTGTGGCCCCCGAAGGCTTGAACGGAACCGTGTCGGGCCTGGTGGAAGACTGCGAAGCGTACATGGCAGCGCTCCAGGCCGATCCTCGTTTTGCAAAAACAGAGTTTAAGATTGATGAATCGGACGGACATGCGTTTCAAAAACTGCACGTTCGGGTGAAAGCCGAGATCGTTCATTCCGATTTAGGCGTCGATCCACTGGTGCAAACAGGTATACACCTCGAACCGGAAGAGTTCAAACAACTCAAAAATGACCCGGATGTTGTGCTGGTCGATATGCGGTCAAACTACGAGCACGAGGTGGGTAAGTTCAAAGGAGCCATTACGTTCGACATGGATAACCTACGCGAGCTTCCCGAACACATTGGCGAAATCGAGCATCTGAAAGGATCAGGCAAAAAGATTGTGACGTATTGTACAGGCGGCATCAAGTGCGAAAAAGCTTCTGCATATCTCCTGTCGCAGGGATTTGAAAATGTGTACCAGTTACATGGTGGCATTATCAAATATGGTATCGAATCAGGTGGTGAAGATTTCGACGGAGAGTGCTATGTATTTGATAACCGTGTAACGGTGCCGGTCAATCACATAAATCCGGTTGTCGTATCGACCTGCTATCGGTGTGGCACGCCCACCAGCCGCATGATCAACTGCGCAAGCCCAGTTTGCAACAACCACGTTACGCTTTGCGAAGATTGTGGTAATGAACACATTGGTACCTGTTCCGACTCCTGCAAAGCCGATCCGAATTTGCGTCCTTATGATGGAACAGGGTATTACGGCAAACAGACCCAAAGCTACTCCCCTATTCAGGGTTACAAAAGCCGACAAGGGCAAAAAGTTGATGTGGCGCTTTAATGTATAGAACGCTGATGACGCTGGTTCTTATGATCTACACAGATTTATCCGTTTAAATCATAAGAATCAGCGTTCTATTAGTTTATTTGTTCACCACATTCACCGGTTTGCCCTCTAAAAAGGCAGTCAGATTCTGGACAGTAATATCCATTAGGCGAGTTCTCGCTTCTATAGTTGCCCAGGCGATGTGCGGGGTTATCAGGCAATTCTTGGCCGTAAATAATGGATTGTCGGCCGCGGGCGGCTCTTTCGAGAGTACATCGATACCTGCACCGGCAATGACACCTGTATTCAATGCGTCAGCCAAATCCTGATCAACAACAATTGGGCCTCTGGACGTATTTAAGAGGAACGCCGTTGGCTTCATCAACGCCAGATTTTCTTTATTAATAAGCCCCTGCGTTTCAGGCGTTAACGGACAGTGAATACTCACTACGTCCGATTGTGCCAGTAGCTCAGGAACATCGGCCCAACGGAAATTAGTCCGATGCGATTGGTCTGTGTGGTGTCGCTTAGAGCCGATGATGTTCATACCAAAGGCCGTGGCAATATCGCCTACTTTCTCGCCAATACTGCCGAATCCAATAATCCCGATGGTTTTGCCAGCCAGCTCAACCAAGGGGTAATCCCAGAAACACCAGTCTATCGACCTGGCCCATCTGCCTTCCCGTACGGCATCGCTATGATGCTTAACCTGCTGTGTCAATTCGAGCAGCAAGGCAAACGTTAATTGGACAACCGAGGTGGTTCCATAGCCAGGCACATTGCAAACAACAACACCCCGTTGTTTGGCTACTTCCGTATTGATAATGTTATACCCCGTGGCCAGTACCCCAATGAATTTCAATGTCGGTAGCTGAGTTAACAGGTCTTCGCCAAGGGGTGTTTTATTGGTAAAAATAATTTCAGCATCTTTTGCCCGCTCCACCACCTGATCAGCAGGAGTCCGGTCATATACTGTCAGGTCACCAAGTTTTTCTAACCCTTCCCAGGATAAATCGCCCGGATTTAGGGTATAGCCATCTAATACGACAATCTTCATTATTGAGTTTTGCTTATTATGGAGTAAATTTTGATTCTATTGATTCTGCGGATTCTATCATTGCTATGTAGTCAATAGCGTCCAGCGAATCAATAGAGCCCAAAGAATCAATAAAATTAACTACACCCTTGCCCAGGCTTCGTTCAACGTCCGTTTGGCATTGGCAATTACGACATCCGGATCTTCATCACCAAACGGTTTTACTTCAAAACTGACGATAGGTGGATTTTCGGTATTCAGATAGCCAATGTCCAGCAGAACTTTCAGATAATGCGTTACTTCGGGCACGTCGTTTTCGCCGTTTGGGAAGCCAAATCGAGGATGAACATCACCGTAAGCAGGCATTTCCAGGCTTTTGACGACGCAGTTGCCAATGTGAGCATGAGTGATGTAATCCTTAACTGGCAACAACGATTCCTCAATTGTTTCATGAATCAGGGGGATATGGCTTAAATCGACCATCAACCCGAAATTGTCGTGTTCTTTCCGAACCTCCTGTGCGTAACATAACGCTAAACCGGCAGGCCCGATCAATGATTTTTTATCGACGTCGTAATCAAAAACTTCCAGCGAAACCTTCATATTGCCCTTGCTTTTTGCATAAGCGCAGATTTCGTTTGTCGATTTTACGAGCAGTGCAAAAGCTTCTTCCTTTCGGGCTTCGTCATACTTTCCGCTCAGAAACGAGTAGCCTGTAGCCCCAATTTCATAGGCTTCATCAATACCTTCTTTTACATTGACAAGCGCCCGTTGCCGACCTTCCTCGTTGGTATCATTCAGATTTAGTCCCGTGGTTAATAGTCGGGGTTGTGCAGCATAGGCAACCGTCATGTGCGAGGAATCGAGTAGGCTTTTTACTTTTCGACGAATGTCGAGGTCTTTAACGGTCGTGATTTCTATGGCTGTGAAGTATTCATCCAACACAACTTTTTTAATGGTTTCCAACACGGGGCCTTCGCCTTTCATGGTCTCGGGAAATGCCATAAAATGGACCAGGCCCACTTTCATGTAGTTGCAAAGTGGTGCATTCATATTTATTTGACAACAATAATGGCCCAAACAGTCTCCGGCTGTTTGTGAGATGTGATTTCCGCATTACGACAAACAGCCGGAGACTGTTTAAGCTTAGTGCTTTGGCAAAATAGATTCTAACTGTTTCTATCGATCCTCGGGGCCGCCCGCGCGGTCGGTTCTATTGTGCAGATAATCAGAAACGATAGAATCAACCGCGCGAGCGGCCCTGAGAATCGATAGAATCTAAATTGGACAAGTACTAGTTTACTAAATCGGGGGTTTGTACTTTTTTTCTGGCCGTGGTCAGCACGGAAATGGCAATTCCGGCCAGCAGTACGCCAAGCAGAATTAGGTAGGTGTAGCCTTTGGATAAATCAGGAACAGCCGTAGCTTTTTTAGTCCCGAGCATTTCGTAGACCGGAATTATCCATTTGACCGCATAAGCCTGGGCCAGCACAATCAGGCAAATGAAACTCAGCATGTAGAAACTGTGCTTGACGGTAAAACGGAACAGCTCCGACTCTTTACCGACCAGATTTCCGGCGGCCGCAGCCACGGCGATGGACTGGGGTGAAATCATTTTACCGACAACTCCACCCGATATATTGGCCGCCACCGTCACAACCGGATCAACGCCAATGGACTGAGCTGTAGCATATTGAAGTTTACTGAATAACGCATTGGCGGAGGTATCGGAGCCGGTAATGAACACGCCCAGCCAACCCAGCACAGGCGCAAAAAATGGGAATAGGTAGCCCGTATTCGCAAGCACGTCGGCCAGTGTGAGAGTAATGCCCGAATCGTTCAGAATGTAAGCGAATCCTAATACCGCAGCAATCGTCAGAATCGGAAATTTGAGTTGATTCAATGTTGCCCCGAACACTTTAGTCCCTTCGCCGTAGGTCAGCCCGACGAGGGGAATTGCCACCAGAGCCGCAATCAGAATTGCCGTTCCAGCAGCTGAGAAGTAGTTGAATTTAAAGATTTTAGGCAGTAGATTCCCGTCTTCTCCCTGAATGGCATTGTGCAAGCCCGGAAACTCAAACTGGGTCATCCCCGCCGAATTCAGGACATCTTTAATAGGCTGTATGCCCCAGGCAATGACCATGATCGTCAGCACAATAAATGGCGACCAGGCCCGGAGAAGCTGCCCATTTGTATAGCTGATATCCGTATTGAGCGTGGCTGCCGGTTCGTTGGCAAAACGCCAGATGGTTTTCGGTTTCCAGAAACGCAGGAAAACCATCAAACAAATGATCGATCCTAATCCGGCAATAACGTCGGGTAACGCAGGGCCTAAAAAGTTCGAGGAGAAATACTGAAGGAAGGCAAACGAAATACCTGATACGAGCACCGCTGGCCATATTTCCTGCGCTTTTTTGAAACCAGCAATGATACTCACCAGATAAAAAGGTAGCATGATCGACAGAATCGGGAGAGTCCGGCCAACCATCTGCGAAATGGGCAATTCGGGAATACCCGATACTTGCGAAGCCACTGTAATGGGAATCCCGATCGACCCAAAAGCAACGGGAGCCGTGTTGGCAATCAGGCAAATACCCGATGCATAGAGCGGATTGAAGCCTAGCCCCACCAGCATAGCCGCCGTAATGGCCACGGGTGCTCCAAATCCGGCAGTTCCTTCCAGAAAAGAGCCAAACGAAAACGCAATCAACAACGCCTGCAACCGCCGATCGGAGGTGATCGAAGCCATAAAGTGTTTGATAATCTCGAACTGGCCGCTTTTCACCGTGACGTTGAACAGGAATACGGCCATGATCACCAGCCAGCAAATGGGGAACAATCCGTAGACAGCCCCATGCATGGCCGACAACAGGGCCAGTTTCACGGGCATGCCATAGACAAAAACGGCAATGATCGCAGCCAGGAGCGTAGCGATCAGGCTCGCCTGATACCCTTTCATTTTCCGGATAATCAACGCCCAGAATATAAACAGAATAGGCACAGCCGCTACAAAAACGGACAACACGATATTGTTAAGCGGATCAGTAACTTGTTTCCAAATCATGAGTTGTATTTCGGTTAAATTATGTGGCGTCGGGTTCTTAAAACTGACACCACAGTCCTACTCAATTACGCCAAATCCAGGGCAACAATTTCGTGGTCGAGAATCTTGGGAACGGACACCATTACTTTGCTACCCTTCAATTCAAATTTAGGTTTTTGATCGCTCATCAATAGCTTGACACCAGCCACTTTAGCACCTGCTGGAACCGCAATACTCACCTGAGCCTCGACCGGGATTAGCTCCCGGAATGGGCCTTTCATCATCATTGGGTTCGTTAGGTTTACCAGGTGAACAGTCATGGAATTAGCCTGTCGCCAGACATTGACATCAATCACGCCCGGTCCCGTTAGGGTGGCAATGGGTTCTTCATCGAGTGCCCAGTTTACCACATTGCTCAGCAGTTGTCCATGATCGGTACCCAGCATTTGCCAGAACGAGCGATCCAGATCACCGGGAATGTAGGCCACACGCCCTTTGCCAACCTGCCGCAGGTATAGCTCCCGCGTATCGGTTTCGGCTACCCGTGGGTACACGTCTTCCATGGGCAAGTCGGGATACGTAGGAATCAGTGTAATTGGGCTGGGGAACGTAGTTGTTGGTTTTACATTGACTTTATAAATCGAATTGATAATACGCGGGGTATCGTCCAACCCTTTCAGAATCAATTGTGTCTGACTGTTTTGGGCATCCTTACGCAGTTGCAAATAACTGTTCCTCATCGGCCCCTCTACTTTCTGATCATAAGACACACCGAACAGACTCGCCAGCCCGAAATCAGATCGTTGCTTACCTTCTTCATCGTATAACGACGTTTCGAAAGTCGACACAATGCTACCGCCATTATCCACAAAGGCCTGAATCTGTTTGCATTGCGCGTCAGAAAGAGCCGCGATATTTGGAAGAATCAGCAGTTTGAACCGTTTAAGCGCATCGGGCGTCAGCAGCCGATCATTCACCATATCAAACGGAATACGACTCTCTACGAGTGCGTGATACATGCCGTCCAGGTGATCGCTGCTTTTCTGCTGCCAGGGTTTGCCACCGTAATTACGGTCGGTTTGTTCTGAATAAACGACGCCAACGCGTGACATCGACGCCGTGTTACGAAGGTATTTTTCGTTTTTATAATAACCTTCATAGAGCTTGGCTACAGCCTCCATCCACCGCTTGTCGTAGATGTCTCCCCCAAACTTTACAAAGCAGGGGCGCATGCCATTAGCCACACCTTCGGATGCCCAAATCCGAATTTCGGCATCGCTCTGCACCGAGTCTTTCCAACGAAATTCTTCTTCAATCCCAATGCTAAATATCCCAATCAATGGCTTCATTCCCAGCGTAGAACGCAGTTCCTTGGCCCCTTTTCCATTTGCCCAGGGAGCCGTAAGCCCGCGTCGTGCTTGTTGGTCAGCAAAGAAAAGATCGGCTTCTTTTCCGGTCATTACTTTATCGGGGAAACCGTTGGGGATGAAGCGCGCTGTTGGTTTCTGTTTGCGGATACCCGCATCCCAAACCGCCCAGACCTCCCGCAGGCGTTTCATCCGCCAATCAGCCCATTTGCGGTAAGTTGGATCGAGTTTATCCGCCGTTTTGGGCAATTCAAGGCCGGATGCTTTTTTGAAGTTACTCGTACAATGCTCACAATAGCAGATATCATGACCATGCCAGCGATTCGAAAAAATCCCTTCGGGCTGAAATTTCTCCATGATTTCCTGATTCACCTGCGTCATGAAATCAAAGTTGTAAGGCCCTAGCGCACAGGTAACCCATAACTCCGGGTTAGCCCAGTGACGGCGCGGCTTTCCGTCGACGGTTACGGCAATCCAGTCGGGGTGTGCGTCGTAAACGTCTTGCCGGGCGGCATGCGGATCGGTTCGGAGCATGATTTTCATGCCCTGTTTTTTGCAGCCTTCTACCAGATATCCCAATGTATCGGAATTGCCCATGAAATCACTGCGGTGATGCAATGGAATTTTCGTCGGATAAAAGGCGACAATACCACCCGCACTCAGCAGTGCCCCATCAGCATGAATGCGTTTAAAGTAGTTGAGCCAGAAATCGGGGTCATAGTGACCGGGGTCACGCTCAACAAACGCGAGCTGCGCCCAACGCATCGGGCCATCGAGCCAATAAGTCTCTGTCGGTGCCAGTACATTGTCCGATGAATTCGCCAGAACAGACGGACCGGACAGCGCGTATGCACTTCCCAGAATACTGGTCGTTTTAATAAAATCTCTTCGTTCCATGGTTAAGGAAGGATATAGTTAATCTTCTTGCGCGAGAATAATATCGCGCTCTACTTGCGGCAAATAGTTACTCCACAAGAAGCGTTGGGAATCTTTATAAGCAGTCTCTTTCGATATATAGCCCTCAGTATAAGGGACCTCATGGTAATGATTGCCCGTTATTTCGCTGACCTTCCGCCAATGGGTTATGCACTGATTCAGGTAAGCGATTGCCTTCTGTTGCTGCGTTTTATCCTTGGTAAGTCGGTAGGTTTGAAGCGCTACAGCCGCGCGCAGTTTATCCGCAAAATAGCGACTCAAATAAGCCCAGGTTTCCAGATCAGCCAATTCGCATTGCAACGTTGGCGATGCTCCCGAGCGCAATTGGTCTAACCACTGAAACACCGTTTTACTATCGGCCTCCAGTAAATCAGCCAGTTTTAACGGACTAAGTTTCGTCTTGGGGATCGACTTCCGGGCTACTATCTGACTCACGTATTCTTTGATCGACAAGTAAGTCGGGTCTAAAGTTGAATGGTCAATTAACTCGTTGATCGAAATAAAACTCGATACGGTATCCTGAAAACCTTTGCTCGCCGAAAAGGGCGCCAGAAAACCTTCAGAATACAAGGTATAATCCCAGGTTGAGCCGTAGAACGAAGCAAGACGCAATGGCATTTGACTAGCTGCCGAATAGGCTTCCAGCATCGGTTTACCCGATTTCAGTCCATAGCGGTTCGCGAAGGAGGCTTCAAATACGGCATCCGGTGTAGTCGGATCGTAAAGCAATCGACCCCAGAGTTGGTAAAAAAGCCATTGTTTCTCAAAGGCATAGTCCCAGTTCTGATGATCGCTTTTCACATGCGAATAGTCTTTAGCGGGGATATATCCCTCAGAACCAACAAAGTATCCATTAACATAAGGGGCTGTATTCTGTGCAATATGCCGACGAATGAAATCGGGTTGCCCCCAACGAAGAATGAAGAAATCTTCGTTTCGAATCATCCACTGAATACGGTAATTCGACGGCATCGGATTCCAGTAACCATCATCCCGCTTGCCCGAATGCGAATCATGCGTTAGCGCTAACGTAGGGGTCGAATGTCCATGCGACCAGTTAAACTTGATTTCGACCAGGGTCGTATCGGGCAGTTGAGCGTTGTTGATCACGCGTCGCATTTCGCCTGGATCGGCTGAGAGTACCGAACGATGAATGAGCTTCACAGGTCGTTTGGCTGCCTTAATGCCCGCAATTATCGTTTCCTCCAGCCAGTCTTCGCGATCTTTGGGCGTCATCTCCGGCAATGCCGAATTAGGCCCGCTGAAATTGCTCATCCAGTCGGCCAACGTAATACCGATGCCGGCCAGATCCGGGTATTCGTTGATAACCTGCGTGACGACTTCGCGGGTGTACCGTTTCACCACCGCCGACGTATCGTTGCGTTCTTTCACGCCATACGCCTTCGCAAACTCGGGCGACACGGCAATGTTCCAGTTTACGATATAAGGTTCGATGCCGCGCTCCTTAGCCATCCGAAACAGCGTTGTCCAAAAGTGCTTCCAGCCGGCCATTTCGCTAGCTGAGAAACTATTCGCTTCTGGAAAATTCGTCGGCTTCACCATGAAGGAAAATGGATGGATATTCCAGAGCGACAGGACGTTGAACCGATTTTGGGCCATCTGATCCAACAATCGCTGCCAATACGCCAGATCCCGACATACGTCCTTATGCACCTCCATTGCCGGGCCCGACCGATACGACGACCAAGGCAAATTGACCTTCAACGCCCGAACGGTAAAGTGTGGATTGACAGCCTTGGGTGTCAGTGTTTTCCAACTTTTCCCCATCTGAATCTGCTCCGCTATGTCCAGCACACCATACATCGCCCCGGCATCATCGACCGCCGTTATCAACAGGTTGTTATTCTGATAACTGATCCGATAGCCTTCTTCCCGAATAAACTGTTCACCTTGAGCCGGTTGAACCGAAACAAGGATACCCGTTGATTGTGTATTCGACCTAGTTGACTCTTTTTTAACCGCTTGCCCAACTTTCTGTAGCGCTTTCTCCAAACGACTTACCCCAAATTGAATTGGCTTACTGGCCGTATCGAACGCAATCACAAGCTGGGCTTTCCCGATTGTTCGCTGCGCGAAGGCCGAGTGACCGATCAGTATAAATAGCCAGAAAATGGTGTATTGTCGTTGCATCTGGAATAGCTTACAAGTGGTGTCAGGTTCAGAACCTGACATCACGCCATTATATCATCTCTTATCAAAGGCTCCGCGCTTTCAACTGATCAACAGCATACTTGGCGGCCCGAGCGGTAAGTGCCATATAGGTAATCGACGGATTTACGTTCGAGGCTGAGGTCATGGCAGAGCCGTCGGTCACGAATATGTTTTTGCAGGCGTGAACCTGGTTAAATTTGTTGAGCACCGACGTTTTGGGGTCTTTGCCCATACGCGCCGTACCCATTTCGTGAATACCAAGGCCCATGTGCGCCACGGCGTTGTCGTAAGGCACTACGTTTTTGAAACCAGCTGCTTCGAGCATTTCAGCGCCATCGTTCATGATGTCTTTGCGCATGGCCCGTTCGTTTTCGCCGAAATCCGCGTCGAACACCACAACTGGCAAGCCCCATTTATCGGTTTGGGTGTCGCTTAGATAGAAGCGGTTATTCGGATCGGGAAGCACTTCACCAAAGCCACTCAGGTTAATTTTCCAGGGGCCGGGTTGTGTCATTTTCGCTTTAAAATCAGCGCCAAAACCCGTTTCGGCGCCACCCCGTGCCCAGTCGGCGCGAGAGGCTCCACCCTGATAACCAAAGCCACGCAGGTAGCCCCGCTTATCGCTACCCCAGTTTCGGAAACGGGGGATGTACAACGCATTGGGACGGGCACCAAAATAATAGTCGTTTTCAAAGCCTTCGATGTCGGCCCGTGCGCCTACGCTGAGGTGGTGATCCATGAGGTTCCGGCCTAGTTGATCACTATCGTTGCCTAGTCCAGTTGGGAAACGCGATGATTTGGAGTTCATCAGAATCGACGTGGACCCAATCGTACCCGCATTCAGGAAAATGATTTTGGCGTAAAACTCCCGAACCTCCATCGTATTCTGGTCAATCACCCGAACGCCTTTTGCTTTCTGACCTTGACTGTCCAGCAAAATCTCTTTCACAATGGCGTTATGAACAACGGTCAGGCGGTTAGTTTGGCGAGCCGCTGGAATCGTAGCCGCCAACGAACTGAAGTATGCACCAAACGGGCAACCGCGCGAACAACGATTTCGGAATTGACACTGCGCCCGACCCAGTGCCGTATGCCAGGGTTGAGGCTTGGTAAGATGCGCCACCCGACCAATCGTGATGGTCCGGTTCAATTTCTGCATCACCGATTTTTTCAAATGTTGTTCCGGAGCCGTCATGGCCATTGGTGGCAAAAACTGTCCATCCGGCAAAACATCCAGTCCTTCTGCCTGACCACTGACCCCTACAAACTTTTCGACGTAATCATACCAGGGAACGAGGTCGTCGTAACCAATCGGCCATTCGACGCCAAGCCCCTGTTTGGCATTGGCCAGAAAATCCTCACGGTTCCAGCGATACGATTGTTTACCCCACAGCAACGATTTACCACCGGTATGATAGGCCCGTATCCAGTTAAACGGCCGTTTCTGGATGTACGGGTTTTCTTTGTCGTTGGTGTATAAATATTGCGTGCCTTCTTTGGCCGAGAAGTACATACTGGCATAATGTTCTTCGGCTGCCACGTTGGTTATTTTACCCCGATGCTCAAACTCCCAGGGGTCTTTCATGGCGGTTTTGTAATCTTCAACGTGTTTAACTTCATAGCCCCGTTCGAGCATCAATACTTTTAACCCTCGTTCGGTCAACTCTTTAGCGGCCATGCCGCCGGTCATTCCTGAGCCCACAACAATGGCATCGTAGGTTTGTGCCTTATCCGATTTTATGTTCAGATTCATATTTTACAATGATTGAATTAGTGAATGTGTGAATGATTGAATTACTGCTGGTGGAGTCAGATACTTACACCCGACAGCGCACCATTCAACCTATTTCACACCTGATTTCCGTACATAAAATCTTTCTGACCAGGTTTGATCTTAATAGCCTCGAACCGGCCGGGAATCGGCTGATAATCGAACGATGCTTTGATGCCTGCTTCTGAGGTAAAATAGCCCAGCAACGTAACTTCTTTGATGATCTGCCAGAACGACGGACTGGTAGCACTGGGCGGAGCGCTGGCTTCAACCTGCTTCAGTATGTCTGTCTGCTGATCGGGTTTGAGCGCCAGGAAGTTCTTGCTTTCCAGATTACGCACACCCGCTACGAAAGCATCTTGTGCAGGCTTTTTGTAGCAGTCACGGAGCATCACATCCATAAACACGGGAACACCTGCATCAATCGAGCCCGGTGTGTCGGTTCGGGGAATGATGATGTCGGAAACGCGAGCTACAATTTCGCGCTGGCTATCATCCAGAAGCGAATCGGCTTTGGAAAGCCCACTCGATTGCTTGTCAGCAGTTTGTCCCCACTGGCTCATGGCCATTAGTGTTGGTGTCGACAGGGTCCCTCCCATCAACCAGGCCACTCGTGCTACGGCTTCCCGTCTGTTCATCGATTAAATTAATTACGTTATAATGGATCTTTTTTGACAGGATTCACAGGATGGACAGGATTACTTTATCGGATTTCATCCTGTGAATCCTGTCAAAAAAATATACTATTAAAAGGCATCAACACGCTTTATCTAATACCCTGGATTTTGCTTGATCTTGTCTTTGTTGACATCAATCTGCGCCTGAGGAACCGGGAAGACCAAATTATTCTCCGTCAATGCATTGACTAACCGAATCTGATCTTTTTTGCCATTCAGGACGGGAATGGCCCGGCCTGTACGCACAAGATCATACCAACGATGGCATTCAAACGCCAGCTCAACCCGGCGCTCCTGCTCCACCGCCAAACGGAATGATGCCTGATCAGGCGTATCGGTAGCTGTTTTCGCTTTCAGACCAGCGCGTGTGCGAATCTGATTCAGGTACGTAAACGCTTCGCCACTAGCCTGATAGCCAACTTCATTTAAACTCTCAGCATACATCAGCAACACATCGGCATACCGGATGATTGGGATGTTGTTGCCGTTATCATTATTCGTTGCGGGCGTATCGTAGTACTTCTTGACAAAATTCGCCGGAACAACCTGGCCGCTGGCATTAACGTACGAGATAGCCATCGAAATATCTCTACGAACATCGCCGGTTTCGTAAGCTTTGTAGAGGTCTTCTGTGGGTTGATTATTGCCCCCGCCACTAAAGGCAATGACCGAGTTACCCGAGCTTTGCGGGGCAAACAGGTTCGGCCAGGGGTTTCCTTCAGCGGCTCCACCCGATTTGTATTGCACATCAAACACCGACTCTTTGTGATTTTTGTTGCTCACCTTAAACACGTCGGCATAGTTGGGCAAAATAGCGTACACATTCAGGTCGATCACCTCTTTCAGTTTGGCCACTGCCAGCGCGTATTTCTTCTGCGTCAAGTAAACTTTACCCAGCATGGATTTAGCTGCACCCTTCGTTGCCCGGCCTACGTCGACACCTGTATAGGTAGCAGGTAAGGCAGCTTCCGCTTCCGACAAATCCTTTTCAATTTGGGTATACACTTCCGTTTTAGGGTTACGGCTATAAGCGTATCCATCATCTGGATTATTAATTGACTTGGTCACCAGCGGCACATCGCCGTAGGTTTGCACCAGAATAAAATAAATCCAGCCCCGCAAAAATTTCACTTCTCCGGTATAGCGGCTCTTGACGGCAGCATCCATTGTAATGCCATCAATTTTATCCAGAATGGTATTAAAACGAGCAATAGCGGAGTAACAGTCATTCCAACGACCCGAAATGTAAGGGTTGGTCGTTTTGATGTAAAAGCGATCAAACTCATCCTGGTCGGTGATAGAACCGGAGGCTACCGGGATTGTATTATCCGACGCGATATCGCCGAATACGTAGCTATTACCTGCAATCCCATCGGCTTGTAAAGCGGCATAACTTCCACTGAGTGCATTTTTAATATCGTCGGCCGTTTTGTAGAAATTATCGCTGGTCGCATTCGATATGGGTTTCAGGTCCAGGTATTGCTGGCTGCACGAACTGATCCAAACCAGCATCAGCACAGGCGCAAGGATTCTATATATCTTCATTGTTGAAACTGATTAAAGGGTAGTTAAACACAGAGGCTGCGTCTCTGTGTTTAATAATTCACTTAAAATCCCACATTGATACCAAACGTGTAAGTTCTGGCGAGCGGATAGGCACCGTAATCGATACCTGCCGATAAAGGGCTTTCGTAGTTACTTACTTCAGGATTATAGTTCAGGTATTTTGTCCAGGTGTACAGATTCTGGGCCGATACGTACACACGCAGTTGCTGAATCTTGATCTTGTTCAACAGCTTGGTTGGTAGTCGATACCCCAGATTGACGTTCTGAATTCGCACATAGCTGGCGTCTTCTACCCATCGCGACGATACGGCATTGTTGTTTCCGCTAGTACGCTCATTGGCACGCGGTGTAATGCCATCGCCCGGATCACTGGCTGAGCGCCAGCGACGCAGCGCCGTTGTCAACTGGTTCTGGTTGCCTTCCATATTGTCGTAATACCGGCGACCAATGTTGAGAATTTTACCACCCTGTGTACCCTGAATAGCAATGTTCAGATCAAATCCTTTATAGCTAAACGAGTTGGTGATGCCGTATATAAAATCGGGCTGATTGTTCCCCAGAATCGTCCGGTCGTTTGCCGTGATTTTACCATCACCATCAATATCAGCGTATTTCACATCACCCGGACGAGACGTAACATCGTGCGGGTTCGCATCTAAATCAGCCTGATTCTGAAAAATGCCGAGCTGTTTGTAGCCGTAAAAACTACCGATGGGGGCACCAATCTGGGTAATGGTCAAATCGGCAAGACTGCCACTAGCCGTACGGATAGGGTCACCGGTGGGGCCAAGTTCCAGCACTTTATTCCGGTTGTACGATAGATTAATTGTCGTATTCCAGATGAACCCTTTGGTCATGTTTCGGGTATTGAGAGCAAACTCCATCCCTTTATTCTCCATCTTCCCGATGTTCTTATACGCCGACGTGAAGCCCGTGAGCGAAGGCACGTTGACCGACAACAGCAAGTCTTTAGTAATCCGGTGGTAATAATCGACACTCAGGTAGACACGGTTATTGATCAAACCGAGGTCGATACCCGCATCGAACTGCTGATTTTTCTCCCAACCCAGCTTCGAATTTCCGAGCGAAGACGGTGCTAATCCATTGACCAGGTTGTTGTTAAAGCTGTAGTTATCGGTTCGCAACTGCGCTACGTAAGGATAGTTATCCGAGAAGGCGTTATTTCCCGACAGCCCATAACTAACCCGAAGTTTGGTTTCGGAAATGGCCCGTATGTTTTTCATAAACGACTCCTCGCTCACCCGCCAGCCCAGCGAACCCGCCGGAAACGTACCCCAGCGATTATCAGGCCCGAAAACGGATGACCCATCCCGACGAACCGACAGATTTACCAAATACTTACTCTTGTAACTATAGTTGGCTCGCGCAAAATAAGAGACCGAAGCATTCGCTGTTTTAAACGACCAGGCCGTTGTTGTCGAACCGCTGGCGCTGGCATTCAAGGTTTCAACCACGTCGTTGGCATACGAACTTCCCGACGCGCTGCTCGACTGAAACTTGGTCGACGTGGCTTCCATCCCGATCAAAGCCTCGATATTGTGCGCGGAATTGATGTTTTTCGTATAGCCAACAACCTGGTTGAAGAGCCAGCTCATGTTTTGGTCGGAGTAAACTGTTCCCATAGCCGTTGTAGGAGGTAGCAGATTGCTCAGCGGCATTCTAGAACTTCGGTACGTATTGCGTCGGTTATCGCTGAAATTCACATTGGCCGATGCCCGATAATTAAAGTTTCTCAGGAAACCATAGTCCGCATAGATATTTCCAAGCAGATTTCCCGACAGATACGGGCTGTTGTATTCTGTGATATTAGCCAGCGGATTCGTAACACCGGGTAAATTATAAGGAGCGGCTAACGCCAGTTGTGATGAATAAGACCCATCGGCCGCGTAAACAGGTGCCATCGGGATAGCTGCCAAGGCTGCTGTAATAATTCCTTGATTAAACCACTGGTTTTCAGCCGTAACCTCCTGCACACTTTTGAACGACGGGTTCAGGTTCATCCCGACTTTTAACTTCGGCAACAGGTTTACCTCAACATTAGCCCGAAAAATATACCGATCCAGCGATGATTTCAGAATGATACCATCCTGTTTCAGATAGCTACCACTAACCAGATAACGCGCCTTTTCGTTACCACCCGAAACGGACAGCTGATAACTACTCATTTTGGCCCGTCGGAAAATCAAGTTCTGAAAATCGGTATAGGGCAGGTTCGCAACTTTGGTTGGATCATCATAATTGAACCAATCGAACAGGTCACCGCGTGGGTACCGATAGCGCAGGTAACTCGCTGGCCGAACGCTGTTTGGGTCGGATGCACTACCGCCTGGAACGTTGTCCAGATAAGCGGTATTCGATGCTTCTTTGGCAAATTCGGCGTACTGCTGCGAGTTCAACAGGTCTATCTTTTTTGTAATTTCCTGAAAGCCCGTATATACATCCAGATTCACGTTCATCCGGCCCGGCTTACCACGTTTGGTTGTGATCAGCAAAACGCCATTGGAACCCTTCGATCCATAAATAGCTGTCGAAGATGCATCTTTCAGCACGTCGATACTCTCGATATCAACGCTACTCAACAAGCCAAATACGCCCGACCCCACAATATTTCCATCGACAACCACCAGCGGTGACGTACCGGCGCTGATCGAACCGAATCCTCTCACTTTAATAGCGGGCGTACTACCCGGCGCACCACTGGTTTGCTGAATAACGACACCCGGAATTTTGCCCTGCAAAGCCGTTGCTACGTTCGATACAGGCATGTCTCTAATTTCGCCCATCGGAACGGAGGCAATGGCCGCTGTTACGTCGGCCCGTTTCTGCGTTCCGTAACCCACCACCACCACCTCACCCAGTGCTTTTGTATCGGCAGTTAGCGTTATATTCAGAATCGTTTCATTGCCAACCGTCACTTCTTTAGGCAGATACCCAACCGAACTGAAAACCAGTGTCGTTTCTGTATCAGGAAGTTCCAGTTTAAACTGCCCCTGGGCATCGGTCGTGGTACCTTTTTGCGTGCCTTTGATCACCACGTTTACGCCGGGAAGCGTTATGCCGGTCTGATCACTCACCGTACCGGATACAGATCGGGCCACCTGTTCGACTGGCACCACGATAGCGGCCTGGTCAACCTCAACGGGAGCGGATTTAGCAGGCCGATCGGGCCTGATAATAATCATATTGCCACTCACTTCATACACGAGCTGGAGTGGTTTTAGCAACTTAATCAATACCTGAGAAAGTGGTTCAGATTGGCTTTTAACCGATATTTTGCGATCTGACTGAATAATTTGTGAGCTAAAAACGAAACGGGCATCAACCTGTTTTTCAATCTGATGCAGTACTTTTTTCACATTCTGACTCTCTACCGAAAGTGTAATCTTCTGGTCGAGAAGTTGTTGGGCTTTCCCATCACGTGCCCACGAAATTCCGGCTAGTGCACAGACCAGAAACCATTGGAGGAGGGTTATACGCATGATTCGTAAAAGCCTTTCATCTACAAAGCGTAGTTTTTGCATACATTTGTCATGTTTTGTTGGGTGAGCAAAAAAATTCAACAAAATCCCCCCAACCCATTCATTGTCAGTGAATGGCGCGGCTTGTCAGGTCAGAAAATAAGGGGGAGAATTCGGAGGTCAGCTATGCGTCAACATGGCTGACCTTTTTACTGGAGGGGAGTAATTTTGAGCATAGGTTAGCAAAAGTTAAGCGTTAGGAATAATCATTATTGGCAACGTTGGCCACCGGTAATCGTCACCTGATTGCCCTGAATAGCATATTGAGCTTCCAGTGCTTTGCAAACAATAGCCAGTTTATCATGAAAGGGCTGCCCCACCAGCGACGCCGATAAAGAGCATTTACCCAGCATTGTTTCGTCGTAAACAATGTGAACACCGTACGCCTTTTCGAGCATACTAAATACTTCTGAAACAGGCGTTTCATCAAAGTCAAACGACTGCTTTGCAACCTCCTGAGTTTCGGGTTGTGTAAATACGCTACCCGGCATCCGAACCAGACGCTTGCTTTCAACCGAGTATTCGGCGCCCTGATTCGGCGTCAACACAAGTCCTTCCAACTCAGGGCTACTTGCTTTTTCCCGAACCGATGTCGATTCCTCCAAAGCATATACCGCCACTCGGCCCGTTTTTACAGCTACTTTTATGGGCTGACCAGTTGCAGGTGCATCAACCATAAAGCTGGTTCCTAATACTTTAGTCGCAATGCCGCGCGTATACACCAGAAATGGGTGTGTAGGATCTTTAACAATTTCAAAAAAAGCTTTTCCCGTCAAATAGACTTCCCGTTGCCGAAACTTGTCGGGATAGCTCAATCGGCTGTCGGGCTGAAGTACCACCGAACTCCCATCACTCAGTAAAACGGTCAACGGTTTGTTGGTGTCGTTCCGGGTTTCTTTTAAGGTCGTTCCAACCGAATTTGCCTTTTTAAACTGCTGATAGCTTTCAGGCTGTACTCCTTGTGTTTGACTATACCAGTAGGCGCCTAACCCAATACTTATGACCAGGGCTATGGACGCAGCCATGCGTAACCAGTTCCAATTTGTTCCGACTGTACGCGTAAACGGAGTGGCGATTACTTCTCCCTTTTCGGCTTGAACATGCTTCTGAACGTACTGGCGCATCAGCTCACTTTGGGCTGCCGTTGGTTGATGCTGCCCCGTTTGCTCAGCGAATATCAGAACGTACTGACGCGCCATCTCCACTACCAGCTTCTTCTCAGGATGAGCATCCAGAAACTGCTGCCAATAGGCATCCTGCGTTGTATCAGGGTGCTTAACCCAGCGGATAAAATCGGGATCTTCCAGGAAGTCTGTTAGTTCGTAGAGGGCTTGTTTCATAGCTGGACAAAAGAGTACCTACGCAAGAAGTAATAGAATTATTCCCTTTACTAAGAAAGAAGCAGCAAGCGGCTGTTTGACCTCTTTTTTTAGGGGAAATTTTTTCGAAAATTTTTACAGACTACATAACAGCCAGAAAATCAGCAACGAGCCGATAAGCCAGTTGCGATTCTGACGAAGCGATGTGATGGCCCGGTGAATGAAATTACGAACTGATTTCTCGTTGACATCCATCAGTTGAGCGATCTCACTAATGCTGAATTCGTCGTAATAATATAAGGTAAGGGCTTCAACCTGGCGTTTAGGTAAGTGGGTGAGCAACTCCTGGATGCGCCGACTCAGCAAATCTCTGGATTCCTGCTCAATCTGCGTCGTCTCTTCTGGGCCTGACGTTGGCGTTGTGTCATCTTCGACTAGCCCATCTATTGTTTCGCCAGTCTGGTATTTGCCCTGCATTCGGTGAATCCGGCGACGAAGGGAACGATATAGGTAAAATTTAATGGAGCCAATTTCTTCGGATAATGTGGCCCTCATCCGCCAAACATCGATAAAGACTTCCTGAACGGCATCTTCAACCAACGTCGAATCGGCAACAAGTTTGCTACCGTAGTTGTACAATGTTCGGTGGTACCGTTCGAAAATGGCCGTAAATGCCGACTCATCCCCTTCGCGAAGGCTTCGCCAAAGTTGCTGATCGGTGGAATTGCTCCAGGAAGATTGTAGACTGGCCACTGTTAATTAAGTTCCCTTTACGGCATAAGGCTATAATTGGATAAACTTAATTATAGATACGCAAAATACAATTAGTTTGTGTGAAAGAGTTGAGGTTAGAATCAGATGGTAAACGTAGTCAACTCCCCTATAACGATAAATAATTATCCCTAATAAACAAAAAATAAAGTTAAATATACTTAATCGTTGACTTTATAGAGTCTTATCCGTCATACTAGTACTAGGTCAAACTCAAACCTAAGTATAGTATGCCTAAAATCGCTGTTTATCAGTTTTTAACGTTCTTCGCTTACATGTTCGACGCTGTAGGAGGTGAACCTCCACACCTGCACGTATCAAAAACTAAAAGCCGAAATACACGGTTTGCTAAAATATGGTTAGATTCGCTAACGTTCGCGGAAATTGGCGATTTTACAGAAAAGGAGTTAGCCTTAGTCAACAAGCTCGCTATTGAAAATCAGTCGGCTCTATTAGACTTATTTCACCGTGTTAGAGCTGGCGAAAAAATAAAGGCAATAACATTAAAGATAAAATAACATGGAAGGCTACGGTGGTACTACACCCGTTATAAAAAAAGTAACGTTCCCTAAGCGGGGCAAATTTGAAGTTTCGCTTGAGGATGGGCGATCAATCATGTTACCCGTTTCACGTTTTCCTTCTCTACAAAAGGTGCCATTAGCACGGCGTAACAAGTATACAATTGGGAATGGAAATACAATCATCTGGCATGATTGCTCCGAAGTATATCATATACAGGACTTCTTCGGTTTCCCTGACGATTATCGTTATAAAGGTTAATCTAACGTGAATTATGGAGGATTTACGAATAGATTATACTAGCTTTTTGCCATCCCGACGCCAGGAGGGATGGCAAAAAAATAACTTTGTAAATAGCTAACAATCAGTAGGAAACTTTAGGTGTTATCCATTATTCACGTTAATCTAAAGATCCAAATACAGACTACGCCCATGTGATGTCAGATGCTTTCATCTGACATAGGGGAGGTTTCTCAAAACCTTCGAGTGTCGGGTTCTACACCCGACACCACTGACAACTCCTCAGCAAACCCACTTTCCTTTTATATTATCCAGATATTTTTGGCCTGAACCTGTATTCAGCAACAGAATGTTTTCCTCTGGTTGAAGCCAGCCCTGATGTAGTAATTTCTTGGTGGCAGCCCAGATGGCTCCGCCTTCAGGCGCGACGAAAATACCTTCGTGGCGGCAGAGTTCACTAACACTTTCCAGCATGTCCTCTTCCGAAACAGCAATAGCTGTTCCGCCTGATTCGTGCAGTACATTTAACATGAGCGGTTCGCCAATAGGGCGCGGAACGGCCAACCCGTTGGCTAGTGTAGGTTTGCCAACATACTGCTTGCTGTTTGCCTGTTTCCCCCAATAGGTATCGACAACGGGCGAACAGTTCTCGGTCTGCACAGCTACCATACGCGGTAATTTTTGTTTTTTAGAGAGCCATCCAAGCATTTTTAGTTCGTGGAAAGCCTTCCAGATGCCAATCAGGCCAGTTCCGCCACCAGTTGGGTACATGATCACATCGGGCAGTTGCCAGTTCAATTGCTCGGCAATCTCAAAACCCATCGTCTTCTTGCCCTCTAAGCGATAAGGCTCTTTTAGTGTAGACACATCGAAATAAGAACCATTCTGATTGATTTGCTGCACTTTGGCTGCACAGTCATTGATCAACCCATCTACTTCAACAAGGGTGGCATTGTAGCCAATGCATTCTTCCTTAAACGCATCGGGCGTATGACGCGGCATTACAACAACGGCCTCCAAACCTGCTCGGGCGCAGTAAGCCGCCATTGCGACGCCCGCGTTACCAGCTGTGGGAATAATACACGCCCTTTCTCCGTTTTCTTTGGCTTTCGACACCGCTAAGCTTAGCCCTCTGGCTTTGAATGAACCTGTCGGATTAAGTCCCTCGTCTTTCAGGGAAAGCTGGCGTAAATCGTATCGACTAGCCAGACGATTGAGTGCCAAAATAGGTGTGAATCCTTCGCCTAAACTAACCTGATTTTCAGGCAGAATAACAGGAAGAAGCTCTTCATATCGCCACAGCGATTTAGGTCGTAGCAACAAATCTGATTTCTGGATGCTACCAGGTCCAATAACGTATTGACATAACAGGGGTGCATGACAACACGTCGATATCGTTTGCCGAACAAGGGCGTCGTGAATGGAGCCGCATTGCGAACAGTGAAGATCGCCTAAGCGTGATGAAGTGATGACAATGTTCATGGTTGTATTTTCCCGAAATGTCCCGGTTACCAACGCATGAAGCAAATACCATTTTGGCATGAGTTATTCCGTAATGGAATAATGTCGTTTCGTAAACTGAATAAATGTAGAGACGAGTCGATTGTTTTCGGTTCCCTTTCGCTGGATAAAATAGAAGGTGCGTTGAAGGGTCAAACCGCGAATAGGAACTTCTACTAACTCACCCGCCGTCAGCTCTTTCAAGATAGCCCGCTTCGGCAGGAAGGCCAGGCAGGTATCAGCCAGTACAAAGTTTTTTAGCGCTTCGGTACCGCCCAGTCGAATCAGAATCCGCAACGATGACAGGCTGATTCCTTTCTTGCTGAGTTCATCTTCGACTACTGCCAGTGTTCCTGAACCGATTTCCCGAACTGCCAATGGAATTGTGGGCAAATCGGCTACGGTTAGCACCCGATCCCGTAAAGGACTCCTCGCCGAGCAGACCGCCAGGACATCATCCGTCATGAAGGGGGTATACACCAGCGTATTTAGTTGCGTTAACCCTTCAACAATTCCGACGTCAATGTCGTGGGCCAGTAAAGCATTTTGAATATTGTTCGAGTTACGGTTCAATACACTCACCTGAATGGTGTCGTAGCGATGCAGATAGGCAGAAAGAACAGGTGGTAGAACGTACAAACTAATAGTTGTACTGGCACCGATGGCCAATTTGGTTGGCGGAAAAAAGTCTTCATTAAGCTGCTGTAATTCCTGATATAGTTCGTTTTGTAACTGCCCCGCTTCGAGCAACTTGGTGTATAGAGCCTGCCCGGCCAGGGTTAAGCTGATTGTTGTACCATGACGCTCAAACAAGCCCGTTTTGTAAAAATATTCCAGCGATTTAATCTGCTTACTGATTGCTGACTGGCTCAGAAATAACGTTTGGCTGGCTTTGGTGAAACTTAGTAAACGGGCCACTTCCATAAAAATCAGGTGGCGGGACGAAAGCATAATAGGAGCCTGTTTAGGTATTAAATAAGCCGTGCCATGGATCTGAACTGTGGCACGGCTTAATCGAAAGCTTATTTCATCGAAACAACAGCGGAGCGAGATCGGTCAGATTTCTACGCCATACCATAAAGGTGTGGCCACCAGGTGTTTCGTGATAGGTAAACTTTACGTTTTTCGAGCTCAGATATTCCCGGAAGTATTTATTATTCTGATACAGAAAATCATCGACGCCACAGGAAATCCATAATAGTTTCAGTTGCGAATTTGCTTTTTCGTCCAGCTTGGGATACGTCTTGGCAAAAACATCCATCATGGCCGTTACTTGCTCACTAGAGGGCGTCGTTGTGGCGGGATTGGCCGTTGTCGATGCTGGCGGACGAGGGCCACCCATGCCTACAGCGCTGCTCATGCCACCTACATAGGCAAAGTGATCGAGGTGATTAAGACCTGTATAGTAAGCCGTTCCGCCCCCCATTGATAAACCCACAATAGCCCGTTGGGTCCTGTCTTTAGCTGCGTTGTAGGTTTTTTCAAGCTGTGGAATGATTTCCTGAATCACCTCTGTAGCGTATTTATCATTGCCTCCGTAGCCCAGAGTATTTACCATAATCATGGGCTTGGCCTTGCCTTCCGCAATCAGGTTATCCAGAATGATATTGGCCTGCGCATTCACAATCCACGACAAAGCTGTGCCTGTAGCGCCATGCAACAGGAAAAATACCGGATAAGGCTCTTTGCGCTTCGGATCATAATTTGGTGGCAGGTACACGTAATAGTCCCGATCTTCGCCCATAACCGCCGATCGATATACTTGATGATTGACTGCTCCACGCGGAACATCCTTAATCTCCCAGCTCAGTGAAGCAGGCCCTGGCATATGCGCCAGACTCTGCCCGTTGCATTGATAACACGGTTTGGCAACCGGATTGGCCGGATCGGGAATACGAAGCCCATCGACAACAAAAGCATAATCATAGACATCTGGATCAAGCTTTTTGGTAAAGCTCCAAACGCCCTGATCATCCTTCACCATCGTCTCCTTCGAAATGCCTTCAATGTCCAGAATAACTTCTTTGGCATTAGGGGCTCGAAGCCGGAAGGTTAGTCCGCCGTCTGCCACTTCCGGGGATTTGATGGGTGGTAAACGCTGTTGAGCCTGAAGCGTAAACGACAGGGCTAGCAGGCAGAAAATAAGGAAAAAGCAAGACGGCGTTTTCATAGTAGTTTAGATGTAAGATCGTATAACAGAGCTATAGCCTATAAAGCTTCGTCTGAGTTCTAAACTACTTTTCGCATCCGTCATGACCGACTATTTACTGAGCTGGTTTAAGACCGAATTAATCGCTAGGGTCTGTTTTCGGCTGCAACCATAGTGCGAATGCGACTATACGGTTTCAAGTCAATGCCAGTGCTACTTCGGAGTGCAATCAGCGTTTTCCAGGGGTAATTGAAAAGCAGGTGATTTAAGGCGCCTTTTGCTAAGGGTAGTTGAAAATGTAAAGTCATGCCATTATCTGTCCAGACCAACGTGTTGTTTTCGGGCGTTAACACCAATCGTTCCTGACGGACTACCTTGCCCTGTTGCTCAATGGCCCAGATAAGATCAAGAGAACGTAGCGGCTGCATAGGCTCGGAGAAGTGTATGGCGAAGGTTGCCAACGTATCAGTAATAGTCTGATTATCCAGATTACAGCTGGTAATTAGCGGTTTACTCAATCCTGATTGTAATGTCTTGAGTCGTTGGATAAAGGTTGGATAGAGATCGTTGAGGGTTTGGCCGGGTCGTCGGGCGTTGTATAGTCGTGTCAGTTCCCAGTTAAAAACCGAACTGGCAAAAAAGCCACGTGTATCATTTTGCAGTGCCCAATCCAGACATACTTTGGCCGCCACATCGGGAAAGTATGTCTGCACATAAAGATCGTAGACGGCCCAGGTCATATATTCATTAAATGTCGCAACACTATCAGTCTCATAGCCGCTGCCCGCATCCCAACGAGTAATGGTAAAGCTGGAACGTAGTAAAGCGCGGTACTGCTCCGTCAATGGGTTCACAAAAGCGTGATCAAGCTCTGTAAACAGCATGTGTGTGCCAGAGGCAATCTCTTCCGGTGTGGCTTTGTTAACGGCTTTCCCCGTCAACAAAAAGGTAGGTAACGTAATAAAATCAGTGCCTACACCTGCCACTACTCTATGGCAATTCATACGCCCTACCAAGGGTGAGAGGGCGATGGCATAGGATGTTAATTCTTCGCGTTTCCCCAGTTCAGTTTCCAGAAAATGGAGCATTTCTTCGTAGCGTTGCGATTGCAGATAAGCGGTAGCTAACCTCTGGTAATACGGTAGATGTTCCCGATAAAACTGACGAAAGCCGGATGTTTTGACAAAATCATCAACCAGGCTCAGTTGCTCCTCAAACGGATTAAAGCCCTTGTTGGCCTGAAAGTTAATTCGTCTAATCAGGTGGTTATTGTTGTCGAACGAAAAGGCATAGGCGTCCGTCCGGAAACTCAGGTAGCTTTCCCATTTTTCCCGCGAATAATTCACCTTAACCAGAAGGGGATGGTGAGCGTATTGATCAAAATGCGCCCTTACTTCCTGATAATAGTCTGAGTTTTGGGCCACCTCCCAGGGATCGGTTTTTCCGTAGTCTGTCAGAGCTAGAATGACGTTGGCCAGTTCGTACGTTTCCGATAATCGAACGGGGTTACTGCCATTTGGCAGGGCGCCAGCCAGCAAGTTGAATCCGCTCAAAAAGAGCATACCAATAGCAACTGATTGTTTCATCAGCATAAAATTTAGCTTAAAATGGTGAGTTGATTAATGCAAATTCAAGGCTTGTTTGATCGCTTCTTTTTTGCCTCGTGAAACCGGTATTTCGGCACCATCTGTTAACAGTAAGAAATCCCCAAACTCTTTTTTCCAGCTTTTTATCCACTTTTTATTCACCAGATGAGACTGGTGACAACGTAGGAATCCATGTGGTCTCAACAACTCCTCATACTCATAAATAGGCTTGCAGACCAGCAAGGCTTCCTGATCGCTCAGAAAAAAAGTAGTGTAGTTGTTAGACGATTCACAACGGATAATTTCGCCGACTTTTACAAATCGAGTCTCCTTTGTGGTAGCAAGCGCAATACGTTGCTCCTCGCTGCTTGGCTGGGCTTTTAGCAGATGTACCAGGTTCTCCAGCTGCTGGTTCTGCACTTTTAACCGACGTTGTTTTATCGCTTTCGTTACTGCCGATTGAAGCTCGCCAATATCAACTGGCTTTAGCAGATAGTCTACCGCAGCAAACCGCATTGCCTGAATGGCGTACTGGTCATAGGCCGTAACAATGATTACCTCGAAATCGTACGTATGAAGACTACGTAGCAGATCGAAACCACTCTGACCGGGCATTTGAATATCCAGAAAGACAAGGTCTGGCTGATACCGATACAATAGCGATTTCCCTTCTTCGGCATTCAGAGCGGTAGCGCACACCGTTACTTGAGGGCAGTACGCCTGGAGCAACGCCTGCAGGTTGTCCAGATTAGGCTTTTCATCGTCGATCAAGATGGCTTTCATGCAAACCAGTGGGTAAAGCGAAGGATTATCTCAGTACCCGCCGTCGAATGAGCGGGTAGTTCAACCTGAATCGGCTGGTCTCGATTCAACTTATTCAGCAGATCAATGCGGTCACGGGTTAGCTTTAAGCCAAAACCACCCGTCGAAGTCGTGGCTAAGAACCCTTTTCCGTTATCAACGATCCGAACAATCATTGTATCGCCATTTTTGTCAAAACGAATGGTCACCACGCCGTTTTCTCCTAGTGCGGAAACCCCATGTTTAACCGCATTTTCTACCAGAGGCTGCAACAAAAGAGCCGGGATACTACTTTCGTACTGATTAATAGAGTCATCCAGGAGAATCTGGTAGGTAAACCCAAATCGAAGCTGTTCCAGTCTTAAGTATGTCTCCAGTCCCTTTATTTCTTCGTGTAAAGAAACTTCTTCTTTGTTGCTATTTGCCAGAGATTCGCGCATCAGCCGGGCAAAGTCAGCCAGGTAGTTATTGGCCCCCTGAATATCCTGCTTGTTAATCAGACCCTGAATTGAGCTTAAGGCGTTAAAAACAAAATGTGGATTAAGCTGAGCATAAATTGCTTTCAACTCCAGTTGCAGTTTAGTTTTAGTAGCTAACTCCTCACGGCTTTTTCGTTTTTGTTGAATATAAAGGACAAAAAAGATGAGGGCTCCCAAACAGACAGTCAGGAACATTCCAATCATCAGTTTGAATCGTTGCGATTGATACCAGGCTGGCTCTACCTCAAAATTATAGGTTGTTACGTGCTGTGGTTGAACGGTATAACGAATGTTCAATTGATACCTACCAGGCTCATACTCTTTGAGCCAGATAAAGCTGTTATCGTACTCGTTATTCTTCCAGGGAATTATGATGTCGCCATTTCGAATTAGCTCATACTGCACCTGGTCTTTATGATAAATGTTCGCTGCCAGGAACAGAATCAGGTTCGTATTCGTAGATGGCAACGTTAAGGGTGTAGCTGGTCGACTCGTCTGATCCAGATTGTTTTCTTTAGCCCAGGGATACTGTAGCTTTTTTAGGAAAGCATCCAGATTATCAGATGTATAGACGTTGGAGATAACAGGTTTTATAGAGACCCAGCTAACCAGCGACGTTCCTACAAGTTGGCGAGCGCCAGTTTTTCGAACATCCACAATCAGCGATTGACCTAACGGGGCTTTGTAGCCACCCAGGTAAGCCATACGGGGTAAGGCGGAGCTTTTGATGAGGGCAGAATCTGTAAATCGATTTATGGTTTGCCAGGGTACCAAAATCTGATTCGACGGATAGGCCATCACCCGAAATTGATAGGCACTCGCATTGCCGGGGTTCACACCATGCAGAAAAAACTGCGCTCTGGCCGTATCAAATGTTGTGCGGGCAACCAGGTTTCCCGAACGTAACCGCAGAAAAGAAGAATCCTTCGCCAACTCAAAAAAATGCCGACTGTTGGCATCCAACGTCCAGAATGAATTATTGGCCATGGGAATCGCCAAAATGAGGGCTACGGTTGACGGGTCGTCCATCGCGCCAGCCGGAAAACTTTGGGAATACGCGCCCCAATCAATCTGCCCGTAAACGGATTGGATCGAAAGAACCAGGCATAACACTAAGCTTATTTTTTTCATGCTGTAGAGAAACAACAGCAAATGTCCATCGCTCTTTTTAGAATTATAGGGTCAACTGTGAATTTGGTCGGTTCGGCTGTGAATCTTGAAAGAGGTATAGCAGACAATAGGTATTTAATTGGGTGAAATGAGAGAATAGAATATTCCATAACACACTAGGCCTTTCGTAAAAATCTGTGATACGACTTTTACGAAAGGCCTGGTATATAACGTCTTTCAAAGCAGTTTTACTCCCAACTATCCAAACCCAGCAGCTTTTTGCCCAATGGCGACAGTTCGGCGGTTTGATAACGCTCTTTTTCCCAATTGCGCGGATCGCCGGGAAATGCGTAACCTTCGGGGGCCTGGCGATCGCGCCACGAGGTGATACGCCACTGACGCAGCGCTTCGTTGTCTTCTTCAGCGGGCATCATCGAAATGTATTGGGCAATTCTGACTTTATCAGTTGATCGATTTGGACGGATGCCATGGGGCTCGGTGCTGTTGAAAATCAGCAGATCGCCTGCTTCCATTTTCACCTTTACGAAATCGAAACCAGTTGTATCAGGCTGAAACCGATTTCGATCGGCAGGCTGGGTCAGTTTCCAGGTGTCATACGTCCGATAGAGTTCGGGAATGCACTGAAAACCGCCCATGTTTTCGTCAGTTTGATCGGCTAGCGCCAATACACCCTGTACATTTTGCGGGCGCGTTTCAGGATCATAATCCCAGTGAATAAATCCCTTGAATTCGTGGCCTGGTCGAACCGGAAAATTCAGATTAGCCCGGTCGATGGTTACCCACAATTTCTCCGTGCCCCAGATGTCGACGAAGGCATCGTACACACGCGGATATTGACGATTATCCCACTCATATTGGTGATTGTAGAGTTCAACCATACCACTGTTGGTCAACTCTTTCATTTTCATTTCAGCGCGAGGTGGTGCGTACCAGGTAGCTGGGTTATTAGGATCTTTTTCTTCAAACTCCCACAGGAAATTGGCGAGCCGTTCGGCCTGTTCTTTGGGCACAGCCTGTTTGATAACGATATAGCCGTTGTGTTTCCAGAATTGCCAGTCTTCTTCTGACAATACACGCAATTTGTTTCCATTGGATCGGTCGTTTAAACTGATTTTGCTACTGGTAGCTGTCGATGGATTGCCTGGAATGTCTTTGTGAGCATTATCAGGAATCATGGTAGGGGTCATCGTGGGCTGCATCGTTTCCATGTTCGTTAGGATGTTTTGCTGATTTTGTTGTAACAAAGATAGTTGACCCGCTAAGCCTATTTCCACAACAATGATGTCCACTTTTTGTACTATATTGCTCTTATATGAGTTAACAACTCCTATTTTAAGGAATTATGAGTAAAATTTAGTAGAAATCCTTAAGGGTGTCGGTGGTTCTGTAAAACGGAGTGGTACTCCGTTTTACAGAACCACCGACCAAAATACAGGTCCCATGAAAATCGCTCTGGAACAAATCAGCCCTGATGCTGACAGTTCATTTCACATTTTGGAAACGCCCCGATTAAACGATGTTTTTTTGTGGCACTACCACCCCGAATATGAAATTGTATACATCACTGGCGCCAATGGGACCCGGCACGTGGGCGACCATATATCACGCTATGAGGGGAGCGATCTGGTCTTTATTGGCCCTAATATTCCGCATCTCAATTTCGATTATGGCGTGACAACTGAACACCGAAAAGTGGTTGTGCAATTAAAAGAATCGTTTCTGGGTGACCTATTCGGGCAGGCACCGGAGTTTGCCGCGATTGCCCGCCTATTCGAGCTGGCACGCGCGGGTATTTCTTTTCATGGAGAAACAAAACGGCTGGTTGGCGAGCAACTGGAAAGCCTTCCGAATCGCCCGCCCTTTGAAAGACTGATGGCCTTGCTACTTATTTTTCAGCAGTTAGCCACGAGCCAGGAAGCTGTTTCTCTTCACGGAAAACCAATTACAAACGCGTATAATTTGAGTGAACAACAAAGACTGAAACGGCTCTATCAATTTATTGAGGATAATTACCAGCGCAAGTTTGAACTGGCGGAAGTAGCTTCGTTAACGAACCTGACCACGGCCGCTTTTTGTCGCTATGTGAAACGGATGACTCGCCTGACATTCACGCAGTTTCTGAATCAGTACCGCATCAATCAGGCTCAGAAATTACTACTGCTCGACCACAACGTAACCGAAGCCTGTTTTGCCAGTGGATTTGAAAGTCTGTCGTACTTCAACAAGATTTTCCGGCGCGTTACGGGCGAAAATCCCCTTCAGTTCAAGAAGCGTTATCGGGAGTGATCTGGACTTTCTCCCAACATCTTCACCCGTATTTGTGTAGTATTGCAAAGAAAAGTCGTTAGTCACCAGCCAATAGTCGTCTGTAGAAAAATAACGGTCGACCACGCTGACCTAACAGTAGATTGAGACTATCGACTGACGATTATTGACTTATTTTTATGTCTGACCAGAAGCCCTTAATATTAGTTACGAACGACGACGGCATTACTGCCCACGGCATTCGCACGCTTGCCGAATTAATGAAACAATTGGGTTCGGTGGTAGTCGTTGCCCCCAACAGCCCACAATCAGGTATGGGTCACGCCATTACGATTGCCAACCCGATTCGCCTTTACCCATCCGATATTTACGGTGATATACCCGCTTATGAATGCTCCGGCACACCTGCCGACTGCGTGAAACTAGCCAAACACCATATTCTGAAAGACCGCGCTCCTGATTTGGTCGTGAGCGGTATTAATCACGGCAGCAATTCGTCAATCAGCATTCTGTATTCGGGAACGATGTCGGCGGCTATCGAAGGAGCTATTGAAGGAATTCCGGCCATCGGATTCTCCCTCAACGACTTCACTCGTCAGGCCGATTTCTCGCATACGCATGAGCATATTCTGGCCATTGCCCGCAACGTACTGGAAAAAGGGCTAAAGCCAGGAACAGCGCTTAACGTTAACTTTCCGGCCCGTACGGCTGAGCCGCTGAAAGGCATTCGTATTTGTCGACAGGCGAATGCCAAATGGCAGGAAGTTTTCGACGAACGACGCGATCCGCACGGCCGTCGATATTTTTGGCTTGCCGGTGATTTTGTCAACTTCGACACCCACGCCGAAGACACGGATGAATATGCCCTGGCCAATAACTATACCTCGATTGTTCCATGCCAATATGACCTGACGGCCTACGGCATGCTAGACGAATTGACGAATTGGAAACTGTAATTATTAATGATGAATGATGAATGATAAATGATTGTAAAAGCAGCCATTCATCATTCATCATTCATAATTCATCATTCAAACATGGCACTATTAGGTAGTATGCTCAAAAACGGCATTCGCTTATCGAATGTCGTTCGGCTTCGGCAGTTTAATCCGCTTCGCCAGCAACGCAAAGTTTTTCGTAAACTCATCCGAAAAGCGCAATTCACCAAGTTTGGAACGGCCTATCATTTCGATGAGTTGCTCCGCTCGGTTGAGTTTGGTAGTGAGGGCGAATTCTATCAGAAATACAAACAGCATGTCCCGATCCACGACTACAATAAAATGTTCGATGGTTGGTGGAAACAAACGCTGGCTGGCGAAAAAAACGTGACCTGGCCGGGCAAGGTGAAGTATTTTGCCCTTAGCTCGGGAACGTCTGAAGCCTCAACAAAGTACATCCCGGTTACGAAGTCGATGTCGAAGGCCATTCAACGAACGAGCATTCGGCAAATTCTAACCCTCGGCAAGTACCAGAATCTCCCATCAACACTTTACGAAAAAGGCTGTTTGATGTTGGGCGGCAGTACCGATCTAAATGCACGAGAAGGTCACTACGAGGGCGACCTTAGCGGCATTACCGCTAGTAAAATTCCCCTTTGGTTCGAACGATTCTACAAGCCCGGTCGCGACATTGCCCAGGAAAAAGACTGGGCGCTGAAACTGGACGAAATCACGGAACAAGCCGCAAGCTGGGACATTGGCTATGTTGTGGGCGTACCGGCCTGGATTCAGTTGCTGATGGAGAAAATCATTGCCCGGTACAAGGTCAAAACGATTCATGATATTTGGCCCAACCTGATGGTTTTCTGCCACGGAGGGGTGTCGTTTGAACCGTATCGGGCGGGTTTCGAGAAACTCCTCGCCCACCCCATTACTTATATTGAGACGTATCTGGCCTCCGAAGGATTCATTGCTTATCAAACACACCCCAGTGCCGAAGGTATGCAGCTAGTCCTGAACAACGGGCTGTTTTTCGAATTTATTCCGTTCAACGAACAGAATTTCTCACCCGATGGCGAACTGGTCGATAAACCTCAAACCCTGATGATCAGCGAAGTAGAAGAGGGGAAAGAATACGCTCTTTTGCTGTCGACCTGTTCCGGAGCATGGCGTTACCTGATTGGTGACACGATTAAGTTTGTCAATAAAAAACGGGCCGAAATTGTCATTACGGGTCGTACCAAACACTTTTTAAGTTTGTGTGGAGAACACCTCTCGGTCGATAACATGAACAAAGCCATCGAGATGGTTTCGGAAGATCTGGGCATCTCGATTCGCGAGTTTACCGTGGCAGGCGTAACGCACGATACGTTGTTTGCCCACAATTGGTATATCGGTACCGACGATAAAGTAGATGCCAACGACCTCCGTAATCGTATTGATGCCAAGCTTAAAGAGCTAAACGACGATTACGCCGTCGAACGTCGGCACGCCCTCAAAGACATTACCGTGACTGTATTGCCCAACCAGACATTTTACGACTGGATGCAATCTAAAGGCAAAATGGGCGGTCAGAACAAATTCCCGCGCGTCTTGAAAAAGGGAATGATTAAGGAGTGGGAAAGCTTTTTAGGAGAAAGAGCGAAAGAGTGATTGAGTGAAAGAGCGAAAAGCCTATCGGATGCGTTTCGCTCTTTCACTCAATCACTCTTTCGCTCTTTAAAGCCTACCAATTCAGCGCTTTCTGGAGCGGTTCCAACAAACGGGTATAGGCAATATTAACGGCCCCGATCAGGAAGACGACGCCCGTTACGCGATTGAAGATCAGGACAACACGGGGCGTAAAGAGTCGTTTGAGTCGATTGGCATAATAAGCCAGCGCGCTTTCGGTGGCAAATACGCCAACCAAAGCCGCAATCATGAATCCATATTGTTGCGCATCGGTGTAGTGCAGGTGCGAACGAATATAGGCTACAATAGCCACCCAGGCGACAAAGTTGACCGGATTAAGGGCGTTTAGAAAGAAGCCGGTTGTGAAATAATAGACAAAATTTCCGAATCGTGTTTTCGGATAAGCCAGTCGGGGCGTACCTTTCAGAATATTGACCAGTCCCATCGCAACCAGAAATATCACCCCTACTGCAGCCATAATATTTTCAAATCCCTGAACCTTGGGAATGAAAGCCGTACCCAGTAAGGCCGCCGTTACGAACAGAATATCGCCGACGATAACCCCAAAAACAATTTTCATCCCCGAGCGGAAACCATTATCGACACTATTTTGAATCAGCGCAAAAAACACCGTCCCAAACGTTAGACAAAGGCCCACGCCTAATAAAAAACCAAATAGAATAGGTAAGAACACAGGCTGTTATTTATTGTTTCAAGTTTCATGTTCCAAGTTGGCAGGCAGTTAAATGGCCGTCAACTTAAAACGTTGAACATGAAACCTGAAACTTGAAACTTAGTTTAAATTCCCCGCAAACGGGCTACGATCATCAGGCCACTCACACTGAGTGAATCGGTAATTTGGCTGGTCATTACCATCTCAATCGCTTCGGCTAAAGGGAGTTTCCAGACGCGCAGATCTTCGGTTTCTTCGGGAGCGTGTTCGCCCTGCGCCAAGTCCTCAGCAATATATAGAAAACCTTCTTCGTCGGTGGCTGAATTTGAGGTATGAATACGGGCAATTTTTGTCCATTTCTGAGCCTCCAAACCTGTTTCCTCCTTCAATTCGCGTTTGGCCGAATCAAGCGGATCGGTGCCCAGTGGCGAGCCGCCTTCGGGGATTTCCCACGAATATTCATTCAGTGGGTAACGATATTGGCCAACGAGGTAGGTATTGCCATCGGCATCGATCGGAATCACGCCTACAGCTTTATTTTTAAAACTAACGACGCCATAAATACCGGGAGTACCAGCGGGCGTTACCACATCCTCGTGCCGAATAGATAGCCAGGGATTTTCATATTTGACCGACGAGTTCAGCGTCTGCCAGGGGTTTTCAGTTGTGTTCATGCGTACAAAAACGGCCAATTCAGGCTAGTATTCCACCGTTAAAAAGCTGCTAAGTTATCATCTTTCAACTATACCCTACGATTACCGGCGTCTTTTCCCGTTCTCAGGCATTTGTCAATCAAGTGGTTGGGTAGAAACAAACAGGATTTTTCTATGAATTCATATTGATTAATACAAGAATTAAGAAAGAAGAATCAACCACTTTCGGCAAATCGGTTAACTTCGGGTTCTCCCCTAACAATCAAAGCTTATGCATCACAAACTACTCTTAACCAGTCTATTCCTTGGCAATGCCTTATTCAGCTACGGACAGGATGATAAACTGGACATGACTATGATCCAGAAAATTCGGACAGAAGGGCTGGAACATTCGCAGGTTATGGAAACGGCGTTCTAC
The DNA here is from genome assembly GCF_054776755.1 of Spirosoma litoris. NCBI lineage: Bacteria > Pseudomonadati > Bacteroidota > Cytophagia > Cytophagales > Cytophagaceae > Spirosoma > Spirosoma litoris. The sequence goes on from NZ_BAAHBI010000002.1 coordinate 147,091, forward strand.
CTGACCGATGTCAACGGTCCCCGTTTGCAAGGTCCTGGTTTCCTGAAAGCCGCTAACTGGGCGAAAACAAAACTTAATAGCTGGGGATTACAGAACTCCCGTCTGGAAGCCTGGGGTGAATGGGGCCAGGGTTGGGGAGTGGAACACTCCTATCTGGCAATGACTGCCCCTTATTACAAAACAATCATCGCCGTACCACGGGCATGGAGTGGCAGCACAAACAAACTACAATCTGCCGATATTCTATACATCAGCTCAAACGATACGACAGCGCTGGAAAGCTATCGTACTAAACTTAAGAACAAGGTTATTCTGCTCGATCAATCGTTCAAGGGTATGCCTTCGTTCAAAGCGGATGCCGATCGGTTTACCGATGAAGACCTGCTGAAAATGGCGAATGAAGCGCCACCCGCTCAGCGAGCTGGCAATGATACGACCTTCCGCAGTCGGATTATGGCCATGCGCACACAGAATGCATTTAATCAGAAAATGCGGAAACTAGCGAAACAGGAAGGGGCTATCGGGATGCTCAACACAACGCAGACTAGTAAAGATGGAACGCTGTTCGTCAGTGGCGATTATGCCAATGCCGCGCTGGGCGCAACTCCCGATGATCTGGCCGATCTCTCGATAGCCGTTGAAGACTATATGACGCTCTGCCGACTCATGAAAGCCGGTATTCCGGTAAAACTGGAGTTAGATGTAAAAACCAAATTTTACAAAGACGACACCAAAGGCTACAACGTACTGGCCGAAATTCCGGGTACCGACCCTAAACTGAAAGATGAAGTGGTTATGCTGGGTGCCCACCTCGACTCCTGGCATGCGGCCACTGGCGCTACCGATAATGCGGCTGGAAGCTCAGTTATGATGGAAGCCGTTCGGATTCTGAATACCATCGGAGCAAAACCCAAACGGACCATTCGGATTGCGCTCTGGAGTGGTGAAGAGCAGGGATTGCACGGTTCCAAAAATTACGTAGCGAATCATTTAGTCGATAAGGCTACCAACAAGCTAACGAAAGAGGGTGAGAATATAGCTGCTTATTTTAACGTCGATAACGGTACGGGCAAAATTCGGGGTATCTATTTGCAGGGTAATCTGGCCGCCGGTCCCATTTTTCAGCAATGGCTAAAACCCTTCAATGACCTAGGTGCTACAACCGTCACGCCCGCGAATACGGGCGGAACAGATCACCAGTCTTTCGACCGGGTAGGCTTGCCGGGTTTCCAGTTCATTCAGGACCGGATTGAGTACAATACCCGTACGCATCACACGAACATGGATACCTACGATCACCTACAGCCCGATGATCTGAAACAGGCAGCCACGGTTGTTGCCAGCTTTGTGTACAACGCTGCGATGCGGGATCAGAAAATTCCAAGAAAGGCCGTTGCCGCACAGACGGCCAGGTAAATGAATAGATTACTGGCGCGGGTATTCACCCGTGCCTTTTTATATAGCCAGTATTCACTGGCGCACCAAGAATTCGTGGTCAGCGAATGCTGACTAAATTAAAAGGCACGGGTGAATACCCGCGCCAGAAAATCTACATGATCAGGTCAATTCCGTTTACACTTCTTTTTGGGTTTCTAACTATCCTAGCCAGCCCTTCATTCGGGCAAACAAAGCCCTTTGTATTAGGTCAAATCGACGTCATTCAATCAAAGGAGTTAGGGGAAAGCAGAACCCTGAACATCTACTTACCGGATGGCTATTCGAAAGACTCGATGGCCAACTACCCAGTCATTTACCTGCTGGATGGTTCGGCCGATGAGGACTTCATTCATATCGCCGGGTTGGTACAGTTTGCTAATTTCCCCTGGGTTAATTTACTTCCCAAATCAATCGTTGTCGGCATTGCGAATGTCGATAGACGGCGCGATTTCACTTACCCAACCACCATTGAGAAGGATAAAAAGGATTATCCAACAACCGGGCATTCGCAAAAATTTATCGCCTTTCTCGAAAAGGAACTGCAACCGTACATTCAAAAGAAGTACAGTAATAACCCTAGTAAAACGATCATTGGCCAATCGCTGGGCGGGCTCGTAGCGACCGAAATCCTGTTTAAAAAGCCAGATTTATTCAATCAATATATCATTGTCAGCCCAAGTCTGTGGTGGGATAACGCATCGTTACTAACTCACCAACCCGCCTTTCTCCAAGCTGGTTTTCACCAAAAGACAATAGTCTTTGTCGCTGTTGGAAAAGAAGGTAAAATTATGGAAACTGACGCGGGCCGATTGATGGATATATTGAAAAAAGCACCCGCTGGCACCCTTAAATCCGATTTCCACTACTTTGCCGATGAAAACCACGCGACCATTTTTCATCTGGCCGTGTATAAAGCATTTGAGCGTTTTAAAAAGTAATTGCGTTTTCTTTGACAGGATTTACAGCCGGGCCGACGCTCGGATTATCAGGATTTTATTGAGTTCTTAAAATCCTGATAATCTTGTCAAATAAAAACCACTTCTTGATTGAGCCAGCTGGCTCAATCAAGAAGTGGTTTTTATTTTCACTGGTTGAGCCATAGCCCACCTGCTCAAACCAGTTTTACTCATTTCCTCCAACTGTCTCCACTACCAAACGATTGTAGTCATCTCAACTTATCAGGAAAAGACAATATCAGCTACTATTTAATCAGTAATTAACTCCAAATATAATTTTATAAAAATTAAAAAATTTGAATTTTAAAATCAATATTTTACATTTTTATAACATATAAATAACTAATAGATATCAGATTCGTACATTTGCATTACACGCACTCTAAAAGCAAACTAAATAAAAAACAATTTTTCATGAGAAAGGCACTACTTAGCATGCTTTTTCTAGGCCTGTTGTTTTCGATGGCGACCAATAGGCTTTATGCTCAATCCGTTGCTATCAAAGGTCAGGTTACGCTGGCCGAAGATGGCACCTCAATGCCCGGCGTTAGCGTCATTATTAAGGGCACAACGACCGGGACTACCACCGACAACGCCGGGCGCTACACCATCAATGCCAGTAACGATGCTATTCTGGTATTCAGCTTTGTCGGTATGGTTTCGCAGGAGGTACATGTTGGCAAACGCAGCTCCATCAATGTGGTTCTGAGCACCGACACCAAAACGCTGGATGAGGTAGTTTTTGTGGCGTATGGTTCGCAGGAGAAAAAGACGATTACTGGATCGCAGGTTTCGCTCGACAGTAAAAACTTCACCAACAATCCCCTTCCTTCGGCCGATCAGATGCTTCAGGGCAAGGTAGCTGGTTTACAATCGATTGCCACTACAGGGCAGCCAGGCGCGAACCAACAGGTGCGGATTCGGGGTATTGGCTCCATCAACGCCAGTGCGGACCCTTTGTATGTGATTGATGGTGTGCCGGTTAACTCAGGCGATGTATCGCGATTAACAACCTCAGCGAATACATTGGCAGGTTTAAACCCAAATGACATTGAAAACGTCACGGTTCTGAAAGATGCGGCTTCGACGTCGATCTATGGTTCACGGGCGGCCAACGGGGTTATCCTGATTACCACTAAACGGGGTAAAAACGGTAAAACTCAGATTTCGATGGATGCCGAATACGGGGTCAACAGCATGGCTATTTCCGATCAGGCCAAGCCTCTGAATCGTCAGCAATATCTGGATATAACCCGCGAAGGGCTGGTTAATGCGAATTACACAGATGCCCAAATTACGAGTACATTAAATTCGCTGGGGGCTAGTACTAACTATGACACCGACTGGCTCGGTCTGGTAACTCGTCAGGGCAGCACCCAGCAGTATAACTTATCCGTATCAGGCGGCAACGAAAAAACGACGTTTTTCGCTTCGGCTGGTTATTACAAGCAGGAAGCCACCGTTATTGCCTCCAACTTTCAACGTATTTCAGGAAAGATCAACCTGAAACATAATTTCCTCGATAAGTTCAGCTTAGGGGTAAACCTTAACGTATCGAACAACGGTCAGGCGGGCCCGTCGAATGGTAGTGGCTATGCAAACCCGGTTTGGGGTGCGTATGGACTTCGGCCAACCATGAGCCCGTATAATGCCGATGGTTCATTAAACACGCTATCGACCGATTTCCCAAATATCTACAATCCAGTGGTGATTGCAGAATACGACAAACGTACCCTGAACAATGTCAAAGGATTGGGTAGTGTTAGCCTGCAATACAGCCCGCTGCCCGATCTGAACCTGAGCACACGGTACGGGATCGACTACAACGGTCTGGAAGAAAACCGCTACAACAACCCGTTCATGGGCGACGGTCGTAACAGCAATGGTCAGGCCTTTGCCTATTACACCCGTTTGTTCAACTGGGTATGGACCAACCAGGCCGATTATCGGCTGCATTTCACGGCCGACAAGGAATTCTATGCCGATTTGAAAGTCGGTTACGAAGCCCAAAAATCGTCAGCGTATACGATTAACGCAGCAGCCACGAACTTCCCCTCAAACCTCGATTTAGTATTGCCCGTAGTAGCCGCAACGCCAACAGCAGCCGCTGCATCAGGTAGCGATTACACATTCTCCAGTATCTACTCGAACGCCAGCATCAGCTATCATGACAAGTATGTTCTGTCGGGAAGTTTTCGCCGGGATGGGTCGTCGCGCTTTGGTCTGAACAATCGTTATGGTAACTTCTATTCGGTGGGTGCAGCCTGGAACGTCGATCAGGAAGACTTTTTACGGAACAATCCAACCATCAGCGGTCTGAAAATCCGTGCCTCTTACGGGGTCAATGGTAACGGTAACTTGTTGACTTCGTCGGGTGCGCCGGGCAACTACCTGTGGCGTTCGACCTATGGCTATGGTTATAACTACAACCAAAACCCCGGTAGCGCGCCCAACAACGTTGGAAACCCGAATCTGACCTGGGAATTGAACAAACCATTTGACGTAGGTGCTGAAATAGGCTTATTTAATAGCCGCCTGAATATCAACGCTGATTACTACAACCGGAAAACCAGCGATCTGATTCTGGAAGTTCCTCTGTCAAGAACTAGCGGCTTCTCGACCTACTTCGATAACATTGGCGCCATGCAGAACAGTGGCTGGGAGTTCAGTGTGAATGCAAGCCCAATCAAGAAAGCCATCCGGTGGGATATTTCCTTCAACATTGCCTTCAACAAGAACAAAATCACCGCACTGGACAACAACCAGGATATCATTTCAGGTAGCTTCATCCGTCGTGTAGGTGAAAACTTCCAGACATTCTACACCCGCGAATGGGCTGGTGTCGATCCGCAAACGGGTAGCCCACTATGGTACCTAAACACAGCCAATGCCGATGGTTCGATCAATCATGGTACTACCACCAGCTACAACGCAGCTCAGCAGATTCTGGCGGGTAGTGCCAGTCCGAAAGCGTTCGGTGGCTTTGGCACAAACCTATCGTGGAAAGGTCTGACTCTGGATGCGCAATTTGTTTATTCGTACGGCAACCTGATTCGCGACCAGTGGGGCGGTTATTACATGGGTGATGGTTACAATCCAGCGCGGAATAAAATTGTTCAGCAACTGGATCACTGGAAACAACCGGGCGACATTAGCGACAACCCAAAGTACGTGTATAACAACTCGACTCTGTCAAACTCGTACTCAACGCGTTACCTCTACCAAGGCGATTACATCCGCCTGCGGAACGTTACGCTGTCGTATAACTTACCCGCGATGATAGCTCGTAAAGCGAAACTGAGCAATATCAACGTGTATCTGCGCGGCACGAACCTCTGGACCAAGAAGTTCGACAAACACCTCTACTTCGATCCGGAACAAGGTGTAACGGGTGAAGCCAACAACAACGTATTCATCAGCAAAGTGGTATCGGCTGGTTTAAACCTGACTTTCTAACCACTGTAATTAATCAGGAATCATGAAAAAAGTACTTTATATTGGCTTAGTGGCTAGTGCAATGGGCTTATGGTCTTGCAGTGAAAAGTTTCTTGACCAGGTCCCCTACGATAGCGTGAACAGTGATGTAGCCATCCGAAGTGAAAGTGATATGTCGAACGCCCTGAACGGTATGTATGCCGGCATGCGGAGTGCAAACATCTATGGCCGTACATTCCCGTTCATCAACGATGTTATGGCCGATAACGTCTATATTTCGACGGCTAACTCAGGTCGCTATCTGGCCCAGAATACCTACGCCATTAACTCGCAGGATACCTATTTTACCAGCTTGTGGGCGCAGGCATACACCAACATTCTGCGGGCGAACAACGCGATCAATGCAAATGTAACCACAACAACTAACGTAGCCCAGTATCAGGGTGAAGCACTGACAGCACGAGCGATTCACTATTTCGATCTGGTGCGGATGTTTGCCAAACAATACACCGCCGATTCAACATCGCTAGGTGTTCCGCTTATTCTAACGTATGACCCACTAGCGAAACCAAGCCGCAATACGGTTGCGCAGGTATATGCGCAGGTTGTCAGCGATTTAACGAAAGGATTTAACCAGATGACGGTTACCAAAAACTCGTCATACATCACCAAATATGTTGCCGAAGCTGTACTCGCGAAAGTCCACCTGTACAAAGGCAACTACGCAGCAGCGAAGGCTGCAGCTCTGGATGTGGTTACGAAAGGAGGATACACGCTGGCCGATTCAGCAGTCTATGTGGCTTACTGGAACAACCCAGCTCCTCGTACCGACAAGCTGGAAACCATCTTCGAGATTTCGTCTGACAATGTAAATAATGCAGGTTCCGATGCGTTGGCCAACATGTATAGCCAATCGGGTTACGGCGATGGTATGGCGTCTACGGATCTTTACAATCTGTATAGTACTCGTGACGTTCGGAAAAACCTGATCATTGTTGGTAAACGTTCGGGTAACGATGCGCTGATCGTAAACAAATACCAGAACGTTTCGAACAACAACGATAAAGACGATTTCAAGATTATCCGGTACGCCGATATAGTGCTGATCCTGGCCGAATCCTATTATCGAACTGGCGACGAAACCAATGCGCTGAAATACCTGAACATGGTGGCTCAGAAACGCGAACCTTCGCTGAAAGCCTATACCTACACAGGAGCTGCGTTGCTGGATGCAATCATCACCGAGCGTCGGAAAGAACTGGCGTTTGAGGGCGACCGCTTTAGTGACTTGAACCGTTTGGGTCGTGATATCAACCGCAGTTCGCAATATCCAAGCGCAGCCCGCTCGATTCCGTTCTCAGATTACCGTCGCATATTGCCCATTCCTCAGGATGAAATAAACGCCAATGCGAACATCCGAACACAGCAAAACCCAGGCTATTAAATGGAAGTGGATTGAGTCATATATAGTGTGACCCCGATGGGGTCAGATGTTTATAGGAAATCATGATAGCTATAAACATTCGACCCCATCGGGGTCGTACTAAAAGAATTACCCAATTCAATTCAACCCTATGACTTACAACCTCAGCCGTACTGGGATTGAAAGCTAAAAACCTCCATTCCTAGCGGTAACGCTAGGAATGGAGGTTTTTTAATGGGTAGTAAATCTTACTTTATTTTTTTGTTGAATCAGGCGAAACAATCGTAGCCGAATCTGTAACCACAGTAGCGCTGTCGCCAGTAGCAATGGTTTCGCTTTCAACAACAGTCGTAGTGTCGGTGTTGGTGGCTTCCGATTCCGTTTTTTTCGACTGACAAGCTACAGTCATCGCCAACATAGCGGCAAAAAAGATCGCTGATTTTACGTTATTTTTCATCGTTTAGATCATTATTGTGCCCGTTAATACCACTACCCACCAAAAGGTAACCCAATCTTTTTTTTTACTTCATTAAATTATTTCTCCTGTCAGAAGAGAACTCTAAAGGGAGGAAAGCTTTACTTAAACTTGCTCTCATCCAACCGGAAGAAACGAACGGCATTGTTGAAAAAAATGTCGCGCTTTTGCTCGAACGATAAGAAGTCGGCATTTTCGATCACACTCATTGAGGTTTCGAATAACTTAGGCCACACCATGAAATCAGTGCCGTAGAGAATTCGTTTGCCAAAGCCTGCCTGCACCAGGCGTTTGAGGTACGCATGAATTTCGGCCTGCGGATAGCTCCAGATAAAACCAGCCAGATCAACGTATACATAGGCATTTGCGCCCATTAACGCGATCATTTCATCGGCCATTGGATAACCCGCATGCATCACCCATATTTTCATTTTAGGATGGCGAGCCAATACATCTTCCAGTAAGAACGGACTCCCCAGCGAAGCCCGGTACTTGGCCTGTGTAAGGTTGGCCATGCCATTACCGCCGGTTCCCATGTGAATCCCTACGGGAATATTCAATTTTTCGGCAGCAGCAAAATAACCATCCAACGACATATCGCTAGGCGATAAGCCCTGATACTGAGGAGCTACTTCGCCCATCACCTTATAAAATCCCGACGACAATGAATCGGTAAAGGCCTGCACCGTCATGTCTTTGGGCGAGCTTACGCCAATTCCTGGAATAACCCGGTTAGGAGCTGCTTTTTTCCATTTCCGTAAGATTTGGGGGTCGCCATAGGCTACGATGGTCATGTTGAGCCGCTCCATCGTTTCCAATACCGCCTTCTCCATTTCTTCGTCCGACTTCGCCGGTTTCAGTGGGTCTACACAATCTTTATTCAGAAAAGAGCTCGTCTGCAAATTCTGGGTCGGGTCGCTGCCAGGCATATCTTTCAGGAACCAGGGACACATTTCGACGGCAAAACCAGGACTTACTTTCATGGCATGCACATGCACATCAATAATAGGCAACGGTTTACGATTGACAGCCTGTGCCATCAACGCACCGACAGATACAACCAGGCAGGCAACTACCAGGACAAGTTTTTTCATAGGATAAATTGGGGAATTGGTAAGGAAAAGCATTACGCATGCCTTTATGTCAAAAGTACATAAAGATAGTTTACCGCAAAACGAGATGAAGCTTTTTATCCGGAATTTGTTAAAATTCGACTACGTATTATACTACAATCAAGCTATTCTGTAGACTTATAGAAGCAGAGCTTTCAAGCTGGTTTTAACGAATTTCCTTAAAAATGACCATGCCAGAAAGGACTTCATCACCAACAAGGCACCAACATTCCGCGTCGAAATCGTTACCTTTGTAACACCCACTTACCACTTGATATCACTTCATGAGTGCCAGTCAACAAACGAAATACCGATGGATGGGCATCTCGCTGGGGCTGAGCATTGTTCTGCTGATTCTCAAATTCACGGCCTATTTCCTGACTTATTCGACCGCCATCTTGTCCGATGCCGTTGAGTCCATCGTTAATGTTATTGCCAGCGGCTTTGCCTTTTACAGTATCTATTTAGCCAGTCAACCTGCTGATCAAAACCATCCTTACGGACACGGTAAAATCGAATTCCTGTCGTCGGGTTTCGAGGGCTCCATGATACTGTCGGCTGGGCTGGTCATTATCTGGCAAGCAATTCTCAGCTTTTTTGAGCCCAAACCGTTAAGCAATCTCGACTGGGGTCTGGTACTCGTTGGCATCACGGCAGGCGCCAATGCATTTGTAGGCTGGCGACTTATTCGATCGGGTCAACAAACGGATTCGGCAGCCCTGACGGCCGACGGCAAACACTTACTAACCGATACCTTTAGCAGTATCGTGGTGATGGTTGGGGTAGCACTGGTAGCTATAACGGGGAAACACTGGATCGATAGTGCCCTATCGGTTGTACTGGCTGTCGGGATCATCTACAACGGATTCCAGATTACCCGCCAGTCAATTGCCCGACTCATGGATGAAGCAGATATCCCGACGCTTCATCGAGTAGTCACATTGCTCACTGTTCATAAGGACCAAAACTGGATTGATGTACATAATCTACGAGTTCAGAAATACGGCGCTGATCTACACATCGATTGCCACCTAACGCTCCCCTATTACTGGGAATTAACGAAAGTACACGATGAGGTGCATCATTTTGAAGATACGCTCAAAGATGGCTTTCAGGGTGGTGTCGAAATTTTTGTTCATACTGACCCCTGCGAGAAAGAATGCTGCCACTATTGCCGCGTAGCCGACTGCCCTGTGCGCGCCTTTGCTTTTGTCGAAGATATTGAATGGACAGCCGAGAATCTTCCGCTGAATCAGAAGCACTTTGTGCCTGTATTGGCGACGGGGATTTAAGAACCGCCTTTAAGGAGCAGGTTGCGCAAGGCAAGCATATTGGCCGCCGTATTGAACAAGGCTCTTACCGGAATGGTAAAGCCAGTAATAGCATGACTAGTTACAGTTTCTTTAATACCAAACGATCCTATCAGCGCATATTCTTCTGTATCAGCATTAATACCATATTGCTCAATTGTTCGGCGAAGCGGGTCAATGATCCAATATTCCGCAACTCGGTGAGCGGCATAATCGGCGAATTTGAGCTCACGATCATTCTTTTCGGTACTTTTTGAAAGCACTTCTGCGATAAAATCAGGAGCAGGATAGTATAATTGATCGTCTGTAATCTGAGAAGCTTTAGCAGGCCCAAAGTAGCAAACATCGGGCTCGTAGCTGTTTCGGGTTAATTCCACTAAAGCCTTTTCAGCTCGGACATAGCCTAACTCACGATCATCTACATAGACACTTAGTAGTGTCGCAAGAAACAACATTGTGGAGTTATGTCGATCCAATGTAGGTGATTGTATAACGATCTCTCCATTAACAAACTCAGCCTTCTTGTCTTCATCGAGCCATTCATAGAACGGCTGCCGTTTCTGGTGCTCATTGTTCAGAATGGCCTGTGCCTGTTGCCAAATAAGCAGAACCTGGGGCGTATCTAAAATTCGTAACAGCAGATCTATTTATCAAAGATAACAGGTTACAGTCAGATACTGCGTTATCTACAACTGGTTGCTCTTGGTTGTTGTGTTTGCTCGTTGAAAATAAATCGAGTAGGGATTTTGTGCGCTTGCGAAAGCCTGAATACTAAAATCTCTTTTTTATTTTATCGAAATAGTTGTATTAATTCTTTTTATTTACCAATTTTGAATCACTTACTGCTTAGGCAGTAGCCAACATTGCTTTTTTCAATTCAGGTTGTATTCAACAGGAAAGGCTGGTCGCCCTACGACCAGCCTTTTTTTATTGGATTTACTAACCTTCTAAGGATTGGAACTCGTACCTTTGCGGCTTCAATCGCCCGCGTTCGGTAATGCCGCTGATTGCCCCATCAAGTTATGTGCCACCCACGCGTTTGTGGAACGGCCACCTGCAAACCATCATTCCCTCGCTGTTCCGCAAGGTAGCAGTCTCCTACGTCCGCGAACGTATCGAAACACCCGACGATGATTTTCTGGATTTGGATTGGTGTTATGGGCACGGAGCAGGGAGCAAGGAGCGGGGTATCGATGTAGTTGCTAACCCCGCACCGAGCACCGAGCACCGAGCTAAAACACTTGTTATCCTCTCTCACGGATTGGAAGGGAGTTCAAAAAGCCCTTACCTGGCGGGAATGGTTAGCCATTTAACGCAATTGGGGTTCGATTGTCTGGCCTGGCATTATCGGTCATGCAGTGGCGAAATGAATCGGCAGGAGCGGTTTTACCATGTTGGTGAAACCGGCGACCTTGATCTGATCATTCAACACGCTCTCACCAAAGGCTATCAAACTATTTATTTGATGGGTTTCAGTGCGGGAGGCAACGTAACCTTAAAATACCTCGGTGAAAAGGGGAAAGCCATTCATCAGGCCATAAAAAAAGCGGTCGTTTTTTCTGTTCCGTTAGATTTAATGGGCTCAGCCAAACGACTCGAACAATGGGATAGCCTGGTTTATAATTACCGATTCAACCGAACACTGAAACGAAAAGTACTGGATAAAGCCGCTGTTATGCCTGGCATTTTTCCTACAGAAGCCGTTCGGAAGGTGCGTAGCGTCCGAGAATTTGACAATACATTTACAGCGCCGATGAATGGGTTTCAGGATGCCAGAGACTACTATACCCGTAGTAGTTCATTGCAATTTATACCCTCTATTGCTATTCCAACACTGATTGTCAACGCTAAAAATGATCCGTTTTTATCACCCGAATGTTTTCCGGAAACAGTAGCTCGGGAACTACCGAACGTCTGGATGGAGTTCCCTGACCAGGGAGGGCATTGTGGCTTCCCGGCAAAAAGCGAAGGGATTCAAGGTACCTATTGGTCGGAGAAACGGGCGGGAGAGTTTTTACAAACCAATAACAGCTAATATATATGGATGGCACACATATTAAACAACTGTTACAAGCAAATAAAGAGCGTTTGTTTGCCGCCTATCCATTGGCTTCATTAGCTTTATTTGGTTCCTATGCTGACGGGACGGCAACTGAAGATAGCGACGTCGATATTTTAGTAGAATTCAAGGAACCTGTTGGCTTTGAATTTATTGATTTATCCATTGAGTTAGAAAATTTGCTGCATAAGCCAGTCGATCTGGTAACTCGCCAGGCAATTAAAACAAAGCTGATTCCCTACATCACTCATCAACTGCAATATGTCTAAACGGTCATCCTACGTCTTGTTAACAGATATGCTGGAAGCCGTCGAAGCCATACAAGAATACATTATCGGTTTAGACTATGAATCTTTTCTTGCAAATAGAATGGCACGCGATGCAGTTATTCGAAATGTGCAAGTTTTAGGGGAAGCTGCGAACCGTATTTCGAAAGAATTTCGTGATCGGCATTCAACAATTGAGTGGATGCGTATTATTCGGACTCGACATATTCTGGTACACGATTATTTTGGTCTGGATTACGAAATTATTTGGCGAATTATCACTGTTCATTTACCTCCTCTTCAAGGAGCCATTAAACAGATTTTAGAAAGTGACCCGCTAGAAGACGCGGATATTGACCCCGTTTAAATCATGCTCACCAAACAATCGAACGTCGGCCAGGCCGAACAAACGTATTACATTATCGATTTCGATAGCACCTTCACGAAAGTAGAAGCGCTAGATGTGCTGGGTGAAATCTCGCTGATCGGTCGCCCCGACCGAGACGATGTGCTCAATCAGATCAAGGCCATTACCGATCGAGGTATGTCGGGTGAAATTTCGTTCACCGAATCGCTTGTCTTACGGCTTGGCCTTTTAAAAGCCCACCGCGACCAGTTGCCTGCGCTCATCGAAAATTTGATGGGTAAGATATCGGATTCGTTTCAGCGCAATAAGCAGTTTTTGACTGAAAATGCGGCCAATATCTATATCGTTTCCAATGGCTTTCGCGAGTTCATTGTTCCTATTGTAACGTCGTTGGGTGTTCGGGCCGATCACGTGTTTGCCAATACGTTTGTGTTCGATGACGCAGGTCTTATTGTCGGATTCGACCCTAAAAACCCACTATCGGCGAATGGCGGGAAATCGCAGGTGATTCGAAATTTGAAACTCGATGGCGAAGTGTATGTTATTGGCGATGGCTATACCGATTATGAAATCAGAGCATCGGGTTTGGCCAATCGCTTCTACGCGTTTACCGAAAATGTACTGCGGCCTCGCGTCGTTGAAAAAGCCGACCACGTAGCCCCTTCACTCGACGAATTCTTATACCATAACAACTTGAGCCGGAGCCAATCGTACCCCAAAAGTCGGATTAAAGTGCTGCTGCTGGAAAACGTTCACCCGGTAGCCGTTCAACTGTTTGAGCAGGAAGGATTTAACGTTGAAATTCGGAAAGGCGCGCTGGATGAGGACGAACTCATCGAAGCTATCCGCGACGTATCGATTCTGGGCATCCGCTCAAAAACGAATGTAACAGCCCGCGTTCTGGAACACGCCAACAAACTCATGACCGTTGGCGCGTTCTGCATCGGTACAAACCAGATTGATTTAGACGCCTGCACTCAAAAAGGCGTCGCCGTTTTCAATGCGCCTTACAGCAACACGCGCTCGGTAGTCGAATTAGCCATCGGCGAAATCATCATGCTGATTCGGAGCATTGTTCCCAAAAGCAACTTGATGCACCTGGGAGGCTGGGACAAGTCGGCCAAAAACAGCTTCGAGGTTCGTGGCAAGAAACTTGGACTGGTTGGTTATGGCAACATCGGTACACAATTATCGGTCGTAGCCGAAGCCCTCGGTATGGAAGTTTATTTCTACGACATTGTCGACAAACTGGCGCTTGGTAATACCCGCAAATGCAAGTCGCTGGACGAACTGCTGGCTATTGCCGATATCATCAGCTTACACACCGACGGTCGGAAAGAAAACAAAAACCTCATCAGCTATCGGGAATTTTCGCTGATGAAAAACGGGGTTATCTTCCTGAATCTGTCCCGTGGGCACATCGTCGATATTCCAGCGTTGGTCGATGCCATCGAGCGCGGTAAAGTTGTGGGCGCGGGTATCGATGTGTTCCCAGACGAACCAAAAACCAATAACGAAGAGTTTATGAGCGCTCTTCGCAAACTGCCCAATGTTATTCTGACTCCGCACATTGGTGGTAGCACCGAAGAGGCCCAGGCGAACATCGGTAACTTTGTACCGGCCAAACTGCTCGAATACATCAATAACGGTAGTACGTATGGCAGTGTAAACTTCCCCGAATTGCAACTGCCTCTGCTGAAGGGAGCGCACCGATTGTTACACATTCATGCCAACGTACCGGGTATTCTGGCCAAAATGAACTCTATTTTTGCCAAATACCACATCAATATTCACGGTCAGTACCTGAAAACCAACGAGCAGATTGGCTACGTAATTACGGACGTTGCCAAAGAATACGCCGACGAAGTGGTTGAGGAACTGAAAGGAATTGACAATACAATTAAGTTTAGATTACTTTATTAAAGAGCGAAAGAGTGAAAGAGTGAAAGAGTGGACGATCCATCTTTCGCTCTTTCACTCTTTCATTCTTTCACTCTTTAAAAATGAAAAACACCTACTTCACTCCCGGCCCAGCCGAACTTTATCCAACGTTCTATCAGCATTTGCAACAGGCGATGGATGAGCAAATTGGCTCAATTTCTCACCGTAGTCAGAAGTTCCGGGATATTTACAAGTTTGCCGATGAACAGTTACGAACACTGTTGAGTATCCCGGCCACGCACGGTATTTTCTTTACAGGATCAGCCTCGGAAGTGTGGGAGCGTGTCTTGCTCAACTGCGTCGAATTCGAAAGTTTTCATGCAGTGAATGGGTCTTTTTCCCAAAAGTTTTACGATTACGCCGTCTCGCTCAAAAAGCACGCGCAACTTCTTCAGAAACCTTTCGGTGAGGGTTTCGATGCGGCAGAAATAGAGGTACCGGCTTACGCTGAACTGGTTTGTCTGACCCATAACGAAACCTCGTCGGGTGTGCAGATGAAGACGTCGGAGATCCACAAACTCAAGCGCAAATACCCTAAAAAGTTGTTTTGCGTGGATATGGTCTCATCGGCTCCCTACCCAGACCTGGATTTTGGAATCATCGACTCGGCTTTTTTCTCGGTTCAGAAAGCCTTTGGTATGCCTGCCGGTCTGGGCGTATGGATCGCCAGTCAAACCTGCCTCGAAAAAGCAGAGCGTCTACAGAAAACAGAAGACTTCACGATAGGTGCGCACAATACATTACCGATGCTCTGGAAGCATTATAAAGATTTCGAAACGCCAGCCACGCCTAACGTGCTCTTCATCTATCTGCTGGGTAAGATCGCCGAAGATTTCAATCGAATTGGGATCGATAACATTCGAAAGCAGACCGAAGAAAAGGCTCGAATGATCTATAAATTTCTGGATAGTTCAGAAGCCTACGAGCCGTTTGTTAAAAAAGAACAGCACCGCTCTCAAACGGTTGTTGTTGCTACGACGAAGAAACCATCTGCCGATGTCATTGCTTCAGTCAAAAAGTCTACTATGATTGTGGGTAGTGGCTATGGTAAGTTCAAGGATTCACAGATACGGATTGCCAATTTCCCAGCTACATCAGCGGAACAAGTAGCCGCCCTGCTTGAGCAATTGGCGTAATACTGAGCTAATTCTGATTATTTTACAGATACCGTCTTTTCCGATTGTGAGAAGACGGTATTGTTTTGTCAATCGACGCGTTGAGTGTAACCACAAACCTTATCTGGGGTTTATAGTTAATAGAACAAGTATTTATATATACTCACTCAACGACGATGAAAAAATTACTTACTCTCCTACTAGTATCGACAAGCGTGTCGATAGTTGGGCTAGCACAGAATCGGTCCGACTCAACAGAACGTTCTAAACCACTCGTGGATGAACGGACGAAACAGGACATGCGTCGCACGGTGAACCGAGCGGGCGACAAATTAGAAGACGAAATCGATAAATCGCTCAGTTATCAGGAAACACACCAGCTCAGTTGGTTCGATCCAGGAAACGTCTTTTTAGGGGGCGGCATCGGCTTTGGCGCAACTAGTGGCCAGGTCTACTTCGATGTCAATACACGCCTGGGTTACTTTTTCCAGCCAGGTTTTGCCGCAGGTTTACGCTATGATGCCGACCGACTGGTAGGTAATAAGTACCACGCCCGACAGGTTGGTGCCTTTGCCCGTTACTACCCATTCCGCACGCGAATCAGCAGTTTTGTGGGCGCGAGTATCAACAGCGGACGCGAATTTTCGGAAGTAATTCCGGAAGGTGTAAAAGCCAAATACACCAGTGTAGGGCTT
Source organism: Spirosoma litoris (assembly GCF_054776755.1). NCBI lineage: Bacteria > Pseudomonadati > Bacteroidota > Cytophagia > Cytophagales > Cytophagaceae > Spirosoma > Spirosoma litoris. Next base: position 163,682 of record NZ_BAAHBI010000002.1, read on the forward strand.
GAAATAGGGGTAATGGCCTGGATTTTACACCGTCTCGGCGCCGAGGTCTCTTATGAAAGTAACTTTTACAACAAAATTGATCCAACCGTCAGCCGGGGCAAAGGCGGTCGACTGAAATTCGGCGTCAATTATTACTTTGGCCGAGTGGGGAATAAAGGATTGAAACTCGCTCGATAATAGTCAGAAATTGTCTGACTATACTTGACCACCATACGGTAGTAGCTTCAAATGATGTTGCGTATGAATACTCGTAAAGAATAACATCTCCCGAACAGACAGTTTACCAAGCACCGGATGAGGCATACAATAGGTGTCTAACTCCGAATCGGACCAGGTGCTTATAGCATCGATCAGCGTCTGATATATACTAACGAATCGCTCCACAAGCTCACTTTTTTCAGCCTTCATATCCTCCGCACGAGGAGACATGGCGGCAGGTGCTTTAGCTCCTGTCGCCAATATTTTTTTGTAGGCGGATGCTATTTCTTCGTATGCTCTTGCGGGCAATGGGGCCTTGCCCCACTGCGTCAGTACATCACGCGGGCCTGCCATCAACCGGGATACGGGTCGAGCCGACAGATATAGATGCTGCATCACTTCAGCAACGGACCATTTATCGTCAAGCGGTTTACGAAATTGGTCGGCCGATAAGGCATTTACGACAGCGACAAATGCGTTGCAGTCGGCAGATAGTTGTTGTTGCATGGTTTTGTTTGGTTTTACTTATTTTACCCTCACCCCAACCCCTCTCCCGTTCCGGGAGAGGGGCTTTTTTAGTACTCACGTTCTTTTTTAGTACTCACGTTGTGGCTTACTAGCAGGTTTGTCGTCTACTGCGAAAGACATAAAGTTATGAAACAGCATTCGAGCACACCGTCTATGAAAGAGCTTCGCCGGGAACTTCGGCAGAAACAGACTGAGTCCGAAATTTTGCTTTGGGCTGAATTACGTGGACGGCGTTTGGCAAATATAAAATTTCGCCGTCAGCATAGTTTTGGCCATTTCATTGTTGATTTTTATTGCGCCGAGTATAAACTCGTAATTGAAGTCGATGGGTCAGTACACAATACAGCCGAAGCTCGTATGAATGACGCAGAACGTGAAGCAATACTATGTGATCTTGGGCTGACTGTAATGCGCTTTACGAATGACGATATTCAGTATAGGCTAGATTATGTATTGCGAAAGATTCAAGAAAATCTTAGCTAAACACTCCCCTCTCCCGTTTTGGGAGAGGGGCCGGGGGTGAGGGTAAAGCAAAAATCACTAATTTTGATTACATCTAAATACCAGCCAGGTCTAACTCAATTCACAAATCAACCGCAAAATCCATGAAAAGCTTCTTGTTTATACTACTCCTTAGCAGCGCATCCATCATCGCCTTTGCCCAAAACGACGTCAGTTATCATGGCAAAAAAATAACCGAAAAAGGAGCCATTCCAGCTACACAATTAGCCGCAAAAATGATGGACAAGACCGAAATGCCCGCCAAGGTTGAAGGTACGGTAGAATCGGTCTGTAAAGTAAAAGGCTGCTGGATGAAAGTAAAAACGGGCGATAGTCAAACGATGCGCGTTACGTTTAAAGATTATGGCTTCTTCGTTCCGAAAGACATTGTCGGCAAAACCGTTGTCGTTGAAGGTCTTGCAGAAACCTCCACAACACCCGTAGCCGACCTGCGCCATTACGCCCATGACGCCGGAAAATCGAAGGAGGAAATCGAGAAAATTACCGAACCCGAAAAAGCCTTGACTTTTGTAGCTGACGGAGTAATTGTAAAAAAATAAGCGCGTCTTTCCAACCTTTCTCGGGGCAAGAGTATCCTGTTAGAAAACAAATTGCAAGTGCCATGTTAAACTCAATGAAATGGCTTTCTGGTTTTCTCATCGTTGGAACAACACTCTTTTCAGCCTGTAAATCGTCGGATGCGACTCCATACCCCTCTGTTTCGGTTGGCTTACATCAGTCAGCACGCATCGGCACAACGGTTATAGTCCGTGCCGACTCCATTCAGGATAGTCGTTGCCCAACTGGGCTTGTATGCATCTGGGGAGGAGAGGCTAAAGTCAAACTGTTGCTTTCGACAGCTACCGACTCCAGTGCTGTACGCTTGAAATTAGGGGCTGGCGCTAATCGAACAGATTCGACCACTACTGTTCTTGACAACACTATGTACAAAGTGCTTCTGCTTGGGGTGAACCCGTATCCAAGTTACCCATCTACGAATGAAGCGCAGACGGCAACCGTTCAGCTAACAAAATTATAAGGGTTCTTCCCTATCTTTTTGTATTTTGAAGGCAGTAACCAGTGGTTACTGCCTTTTTTGTACCCAACCAACTTCATTTATGAAAAAACTATACCTGCTGGCAGGCTTATCGCTGCTGGCTTCTCCTCTATTTGCCCAGCGGACACTCATTCACTGCGGAAATCTGTTCGATGGTACCGGAAACACGTTACAACCCCAAATGACGGTTGTTGTTGAAGGCAACAAAATTACCGCCGTTCAGAAAGGCTATACAACGCCTTCGGGCCAGGATAAAGTCCTGGACATGAAGGCGAAAACGGTTCTTCCCGGTTTAATCGATATGCACGTCCATTTGGAGATGCAAACCCGCCGGGGCGGTGCCATTGATGGCTTTACCAGCAATCCAGCGGATGTTGCCTACCGGGCAGCAGGTTACGCCAAAACAACGCTACTGGCAGGCTTCACAACAGTCCGCGATTTGGGTGGCTCGGGCGTAAATGTCTCGCTACGTAACGCCATCAATGCTGGTCTGGTAGAGGGGCCTCGCGTCCTAACCGTTGGCAAATCGATTGCTACAACGGGCGGCCACGCCGATCCTACGAATGGCTATCGGAAAGACTTGATGGGTGACCCAGGTCCGGCTGAAGGCGTGATCAACAGCCCGGAAGATGCACGTAAAGCGGTTCGTCAACGGTATAAAGACGGCTCTGACCTGATCAAAATTACGGCAACAGGTGGTGTATTGAGTAATGCCAAAGATGGTTCTAACCCACAATTCACGGAGGAGGAAGTAAAAGCGGTTGTCGATGCGGCCAAAGATTATGGTTTTGCCGTAGCAGCTCACGCTCATGGCGCCGAAGGGATGAAACGGGCAATTCGCGCTGGTGTGCAGACTATTGAGCACGGTACATTGATGGACGACGAAGCCATTGAACTGTTCAAGAAATACGGCACCTATTACGTTCCAACCATCATTGCCGGTAAAACAGCCGCTGATTCGGCCCGGCACTTTGGCTATTATCCGCCTTTAGTAGTTCCTAAAGCACTGGCGATTGGCCCAAAAATTCAGGCAACATTCGGAAAAGCGTACAAAGCTGGTGTAAAAATCGCTTTCGGTACCGATGCGGGCGTATTTATTCACGGCTACAACGCCAAAGAGTTTGAATATATGGTCGAAGCGGGAATGCCAGCCGTAGAAGCCATCAAAGCAGCGTTGATGACCAATGCCAAATTGCTGGGAATGGATGCCGTAGTCGGTTCAATCGAAGCTGGTAAGTTTGCCGATATTATCGCTGTCGATGAGAACCCCATTCAGAATATCAAAACCCTGCAAGCCGTCAAGTTTGTCATGAAAGACGGGAAGGTGTATAAGCAGTAAGTGTAATGTTCTAATCTGGCGCGGGTATTCACCCGTGCCTTTTAATCCAGTCAGCAAATGCTGACGCTTTACTCCAAAACGCCAGTGAATACTGGCTAGATTAAAAGGAACGGGTAAATACCCGCGCCAGCCTCATCCACTAATGATCAACTCCGTTACACGTTTGGCTTCTTCATGTTGAACCCAGTGCGTGGCGGAGTTGATAAATACTACCCGTCCGTTGTCGCAGAGATCAATGCTGGGCTGAGCCATTTCCCGTTTTAGGAATTGGTCTCTGACGCCCCAAATCAGCAGCGTTGGCACAGTAACCCAAATGCTGGCCCGTCGGGCGGGTGGCTTTTGGAACGAAGCCCGGTACCAGTTAATCATGGCCCTAGCAGCATCCGGTTGCGACCAGGCTGCCCGATACTGTTTCAGGTCTGCCTCTGTGAATGTGCCCCGTCGGCTACTACGTTTCATTGTTTGTGCCAGGAAAGCCCAATTTCCTAACCGCACCACAACTTCGGGAAGCCAGGGTATCTGAAAAAAGCCGATGTACCAGCTACGGAACAGTTGTCCCATATCTCGGCTGGCAAACCGCTTCATAACAATTGGATGTGGAACATTGAGGACAACCAGGCGCTCCACTCGCTCCGGGTATGAAACGGCTGTCCACCAGGCCACAGCCGCTCCCCAGTCATGTCCCACGATCACCGCCTTTTGTCGGCCTGCGGCATCAATCAGACTAACCACGTCGGACGCTAAGGTATCAAGCCCATACGCATCAACAGCCGTTGGCTTATCACTGATGTTATACCCCCGCTGATCGGGTACCCAAACCCAGAAGCCCTCTTCGGCTAATGCCTCAATCTGATGTTTCCAGCCGTACCAGAACTCCGGGAAACCATGCAGCAAAATAATGAGTGGCCCCGTTGCCAGACCCGCCTGAACGACATGCAGTCGAACCGGATCAGAATCGGCAGTGGGGCCACTCGTGTTAACAAATGTGTGCGTCACCGTTCGAAGCTAAAATCCGAAATACCGTTCGGCATTGCGGTAGCAGATGTCCTGTATAATCTGGCCAACCCAGGCAACATCGTTGGGGAGCTCGCCATTTTCAATTTCGTTGCCGAAAATATTGCATAGAATCCGTCGGAAATACTCATGACGTGGGAACGATACGAATGAACGAGAATCGGTAAGCATACCCACAAAAGCACTCAACAAGCCCATGTTCGAAAGCGCGTTGATTTGCTTTTCCATACCATCTTTCTGATCCAGAAACCACCAGCCCGACCCAAACTGTACTTTCCCACGAATCGACCCATCGTTAAAGTTTCCGATCATAGTGGCCATCACTTCGTTATCGGCCGGATTCAAGTTGTACAAAATTGTTTTAGCTAGTTGGTCCCGATCATCCAGCCCACCCAGAAAGCGGGAGAGCGAAGCCGCCTGCGGAAAATCGCCGATACTATCCCAACCGGTATCAGGGCCCAGTTCACGTAGTCGACGGCGATTATTGTTGCGGAGGGCGCCCAGGTGAAATTGCTGTGTCCAGCCTTTTTCATGATCCCACTCGGCAAACTGCACCAGCATAAAGGACTTAAATTTCAACACATCTCCGGCCGAAATAGCCACTCCCCTATTCAGGTGATCGAAAATCCATTGAACCTCACCGATGGTATATGGTTCCGCATAGATCATTTCCAGACCATGATCGGACAACCGACAGCCCATTTCGGCAAAATAATCATGTCGGGATTTGAGCGCGTCCAGATAATGGGTTAACGTATGAATTTCGGTATTGGTCAATACGGCCAGTTTCTGCACATAGGCCCGAAAGGCATCGGCATCATCGGCTGCCATCGCTTTATCGGGCCGAAAAGCGGGCAGAACTTTCACCGTAAATCCATCTTCGATAATCTTCTTGTGATGCTCCAGCGAATCCAACGGATCGTCAGTTGTACATACCACCCGAACATTGAAATACTGAAGCAGATCGCGAGCCGACAGGTTCGGTAGCTGTTCGTTGCAGGTATCATACACCGACCGCGCCGTTGATGGATTCAACACATCCGTTATCCCAAATGGATTTTTCAACTCCAGATGCGTCCAGTGATAGAGCGGATTCCGGAGGGTATACGGGACCGTTTCAGCCCATTTTTCGAACTTTTCCCAATCGCTTGCATTGCCCGTGCAGTAGCGTTCATCAATGCCGTGGGTTCGCATTGCCCGCCATTTGTAATGATCACCGTAGAGCCAAAGCTGTGTAATGTTTTCAAAGCGCTTGTTGGCTGCAATCTGATCGGGTGGCAGATGGCAGTGGTAATCGATAATGGGCATTGGGCGGGCATAGTCGTGGTAGAGTCGACGGGCTGTTTCGGTTTGCAATAAAAAATCGTCGGATAAGAACGTGGGAGCGGGCGTTACTGTAGTCATGCGATCAAAAGTAAAAGCCGGTTTCTTTCTCCCGGCTTTCGATTATTTTTTTATAAAATCGACGATGTGATGTCAGATGCTAACATCTGACACAGTGAGGTTTCTCAAAACCTTATGTAAAATCACAAAAGAGTAGGTTTTGAGAAACCTCACTGTGTCGGTTAAAAGTAACCGACACCACACAAAGAAATCTCCACAATCACAACTTATTGGCCGACAATCCGATCATCAGGCCGCGCAACTCGGCTAGGCCACGTAGACGTCCAATAGCAGTATAGCCTGGGTTTGTTCGCTTACCCGAGGTCAGATCGTCAAGCATTCGATGACCGTGGTCGGGGCGGAACGGCATGCGCAAATCCGTTCTACCTTCCTCCTCCCGTCGCTTTTGTTCTAGCAATAAAGCCCGCATAACGCCTGGCATTGGCACATCGCCTTCGAGGTGATTTGCCTCCTGGAAACTCCCATCGGCATCGCGCTGTGTACTGCGCAAATGCACGAAATGAATGCGAGACCCCAATCGTTCGACCATTCCAACCAAGTCATTATCAGCACGAACCCCGTAGGAACCCGTACAGAAACAAATACCATTGGCTGGCGAATCGGCAGCAGCCAACAACGCACGAGCATCCGCTTCGGTACTCACCACGCGAGGCAGGCCCAGAATAGGGTATGGTGGATCGTCAGGGTGAATGGCCAACCGAACGCCTACCGACTCAGCAACAGGCACAATTTCGCGCAGGAATGCATACAGGTTTTGGCGCAGTTCCCGGTCACTCACATCAGCATACATGGCCAGCGCGTCCCGGAATTTCTCAACCGTGTAGCTTTCTTCCGAGCCGGGAAGTCCTGCAATAATCGTCTTGACCAATCGCTTCAGGTCGCTATCGCTCATGCGGTCAAGCTTAGCCTTTGCCAGACGCTTCTGTTCATCATTATATAGATACTCCGCACCAGGCCGTTGAAGAATGTACAGCTCAAAAGCCGCAAACTCCGTGGCATCGAAACGCAATCCTGTCGACCCATCGGGCATCGAAAAATCAAGATCGGTACGAGTCCAGTCGAGCACGGGCATGAAATTGTAACACACGGTATCGATACCCGCCTGCGCCAGATTCACGATCGATTCTTTATAGTTTTCGATGTACCGCACGTAATCGCCTGTACGAGTTTTGATGCCCTCGTGCACCGGAATACTTTCAACCACCGACCACACCAGCCCCTGGCTTTCGATGTACGTTTTACGCGCTAAAATTTCGGAGAGCGGCCATACTTCGCCGTTTGGAATATGATGCAGGGCCGTTACAATACCGGTGGCTCCTGCCTGCCGGACGTCGTTGAGCGATACAGGATCGTTAGGGCCGAACCATCGCCAGGTTTGTTCAAGCATATGTTAAAAGTAGTCTGTAGTCGACAGTCAATGGGATTAATAAGGCGCTATACTACTAGCCGATTGCAAAGATTAACCACGATTCACTAACGACTGATAACTATTGACTTATTTTTAGAAAAAAAAGCGTTCTTTGCGGCTTTTCTCCCTAAACCTTTTAACTTGTTTTGCAAACGTCAACTACTTCGGGCCGTTTTCGGTGGCGGATTGTTGCCTTGCTATTTCTGGCAACCACGATTAACTACATCGATCGCCAGGTGCTGTCATTCACGATGACCGACGATCTGTTTCGGAAAGAAATGCTCGATTTAGCGCCTGACCACAATGGTCAAGCTGTTGTACTCACCAAAGAGGCTACCGACCGGTTTAAGGTTTTGTACGGTGATGTAGATGCGGCTTTTAAATTTGCCTATGCGATTGGTTTTTTGCTGGTAGGCTGGCTTATCGACCGCATTGGTACCCGACGTGGTTTCTCACTCGGCATCATTGTCTGGAGCATTGCCGCCGTTGCCACCACTTTCGTTGGCAACATGTCTGGACTTCGGTGGGCGCGAGCGTTTCTGGGTCTGGGCGAGTCGGCCATATTTCCCTCCTCAGTTAAAACAGTGGCCGAATGGTTTCCGAAAAACGAACGGTCGTTTGCGCATGGATTATTCAATGCCGGAACCAACGTAGGTATTATTATAACTGCACTTATTGCGCCCTATTTGATTTTACAGTTTGGCTGGCGGAGTTCATTTATGATAACCGGTCTTTTGGGATTTGGTCTACTCATTTTATGGTGGTTTACCTACAGCAAACCCGAACGAAGCGCCCAACTATCGGCCGAAGAATTCGCCTATATCCGTAGCGATAACGAGAAAACAGCACCCCGAACGGTATCGTGGGGGCAACTACTGGGCTACAAACAAACCTGGGCTTTCGCCGTTGGGAAATTAATGGCCGATCCGATTTGGTGGTTTTATATGTCGTGGCTACCCGATTTTTTCAATTCCAACGATGCACTCGACCAGAAGCTCGATCTGAAAAGTTTTGGCATGCCCTTCCTGATTATTTACGTCGTGTCCGACGCAGGCAGCGTTTTTTTTGGCTGGCTCAGTACACAGTTTATGCGACAAGGCTGGTCGGCCAATCGAGCCCGAAAAACCACGATGCTCATTTGCGCCCTTTGTGTTGTGCCCATATTTTTTGCGGCCCAAACCAGTAGTCTTACCGTAGCCATTGCTCTTATTTCACTGGCAACGGCTGCCCATCAGGGTTGGTCGGCCAATATGTACACGTTCGCATCGGATCTTTTCCCGAAAAATGTAGTCGCATCGGTCAGCGGGATTGGTGGGATGTTTGGAGCCGTCGGCGGCATTTTATTATCCTTACTAGCCGGGCGTATTATTACCGCTTTTGGTTATTTGCCGATGTTTATCATTGCCAGTTGCTCGTATTTGATTGCGTTGGTGATAATTCATTTAGTATTACCGAAATTAGAGCCCGTCAAAGCCGAAGAATTAGAGAAGGGTGGCCATTGGCTAATCGGTAGCCGCTCCTAATTAACGTATTCGTTTCAAGTTCAATGTTTCACATTTTGGGCTTTAAATTTGGAGGCCATGAGCACAACATTAAACCTGGAACCTGAAACCCAGAATTAATGAAAATTATCACATTTGGCGAAGTCATGCTCCGGCTCAGTCCGCCGGGTGTCGGTCGATTTGTCCAGACCGATAGTCTAAGCATGCACTTTGGCGGTACCGAAGCGAATGTAGCTGTATCGCTGGCACAGTTTGGCTTACAGGCGGCCCATGTTACTCGTTTTCCAGATCATGCTCTGGGCCGATCGGCTGCGGGCTATCTTCGGAAATACAGCGTAGACACCCAACATATCCAATACGGTGATGGGCGTTTAGGGCTTTATTTTCTGGAAACCGGGGCCGGAAGTCGTGCCAGCCAGATTATTTACGACCGGGTCGATTCCGCTTTTTCGCGCATAAAAGCCGATACCATCAATTGGGAATCTGTTTTAACGGGAGCCGATTGGTTTCATTGGACGGGCATCACCCCCGCTCTCTCGCAAGGCGCTGCCGATTGTTTGCTGGCTGGTATTCAAACAGCCAATCGGTTAGGCGTTCCGGTTTCGGCCGACATTGTTTACCGGAGCAATTTGTGGCAATATGGCCGTAGGCCGCAGGAAATTATGCCTGCGCTGACCGAAGGTTGTACGCTTGTACTAGGCAGCAAAGGGCTTTTTTCGGAGCTTTATGATGTAGTGGGCAGTACATTTCAGGAATCAGGACGTGCTCTGATGAAGCGATTCCCGAATGTTCGCTATATAACCGATACGAAACGAACCTCTGTCAGTGCGTCGCATAATCGGCTAGGGGCTAAACTGTTTGACGGAGAGTCTGTTTATAAATCAAGAGTATACGACATTCAACCAATTACGGACCGGATTGGTACGGGCGATGCCTACATGGCTGGTTTGATTTACGGTTTGCTGACGTTCAACGATCTGCAGCGGGCAGTCGAATTTGGTGCAGCGGCATCGGCTTTGAAGCATACGATTCCGGGCGATGTAAATCTGGCGACCGTAGCCGAAGTTGAAACGTTAGCCAATGGCGACAGTTCGGGTAAACTGAAACGGTAAGTAAGTAGACTCCAGTTAATTCTTTAGATTTCGTAGCCGCACAATAGATTCTATAGAATCAACAGGATCAATAGATTCTAAAAAGCCCGGTTTCGCCAAGTAGTTCGTATAATTGCTGAATTATGACGTATCCAGCCATAAATTTCCTTATTAGATAACAGTAACGAATATCCAACTAATGACTGCATCGCAGATTGCCACCCACCCAACTATGGCTAAACTAACCCGTTCAACTCATCCCGCTCCCGTTTTTCCTGAAAAAATATTACAATTTGGTACTGGTGTTCTGCTGCGCGGCTTACCCGATTATCTGGTTCAAAAAGCCAATGCTGAAGGCCAATTTGGTGGTTCTATTGTGGTTGTCAAATCAACGGATAGCCAAACCAATGAATTTTCAGATCAGGACAACCTCTATACGGTGGCGGTTCGGGGTCTTCAGAACGGGCAGGCTGTTTCTGAAAATACAGTTGTTTCAGCAATCAGTCGGGTTTTGGCGGCTCAAACCCAGTGGAAAGAAATCCTGATGCTGGCCCGGAATCCGAAACTCCAGATCGTTATTTCCAACACGACCGAAGTTGGCCTGGATTATGTTGAGGAAAGTATTTTCCAGCATCCTCCCCAGTCGTTTCCAGCCAAATTAACGGCATTTCTCTATGAGCGATTCCGAAGTGTTGGCGGCTCACGCGCTAAAGGGTTGATCGTTATCCCAACCGAGCTTGTCACCGACAATGGCCTGAAACTTCGGGATGCGGTTGAAAAACTGGCCCAATTCAACGAGTTAGGGAAGCTATTCACCAAATGGCTCAAGTTCCACGTTCGGTTCTGCAACTCATTGGTCGATCGCATTGTAACCCGTCCAACGAAAGAAGCTCAGCAAGCTTTGCAAGAGGAAGTTGGTTACGAAGATGATTTGCTGACCTTCACCGAGCCTTATCACCTCTGGGCCATTGAAGGCGACGATCGGGTTCGGGAAACGCTGAGTTTTGCCAATGCCAGTACTCCGCAAATCATCATTGACGAAGACATCAATTTTTACCGGGAACGCAAGTTGCGGGTTCTCAATGGCACTCACTCCTTAACAATGCCACTTGGCTACCTGCTAGGTTTGGAAACCGTTGCCGATGAGATGAATCATGTAAGCATGAGCAAATTCGTTGAGTCGTTGATGCTTACTGAAATTGTGCCAACTGTGCCCGACTACGGGATTCCAGGTATGGATAAAGCGGCTGTTGAGCAGTTTGCCCACGATGTACTGGATCGATTCCGAAATCCCAATCTCGACCATTTGCTACTGAATATTTCACTTCAGGAAACGGCCAAAATGCAGGCTCGGAATGTAGCCACGATCCAACGTTATTTTGAGCAGTTTAATGCTGTGCCCAAACATATAGCCCTGGGTTTTGCGGCCTACTTGCTCTTCATGAAAGCAACTCGTGAAGAAAAGGGCCAGTTCTTTGGCGAGATCGCCGTTAACGGGGGTATCCTGACCTACCCCATCCGCGACGATAAAGCGGGATACTTCTACGGCGACTGGAAAACTGTTAAGCCTAAAGATGCCTCTACTGTACAGGCATTTGTCAAAAGTGTGCTCTCCGATCAATCCCTATGGCAGACTGATTTGAGCTCGCTGCCCGGTTTTGTCGAAGCTGTAGCCCAGTATCTGAGTGAAATGTTAACCACCAGCGTGGAGAAAACGCTTACCAAAGCACTGGCTTAGTCATTAGGACACTCATTTATTCTTTGGTATTCTTCACAAAACAGCTCCTGTCAAACATATTTTGGCAGGAGCTGTTTATTTATTATATCCTACATAATCACCCAAATATTCTATTTATAAGGAATTCTTTTTCTTAACCACACCTTTAAATGAAAATACTTTCCTACTGGGCTAGTCGGCATACGCGCCTTGCCATTTTCCTGATCGTTCTTGGCGAAGTTGTCAATGGCTTTACCGGTGTTCTATTAGGCGCAACGATACTGGACAAAATTCCACTCGCTAGCCTTACTGTCTGTATGGTTTTGTTAATCGGTATGGCTATTTTCATTCAGCTTTACCCATTGGAAACGTCTGCATCGACTAATTACTGGACTGGCCGCCGATGGCTGTTCGTTGCGTTCTTGAGCAACTTCCTGCTTTTCAATTTACTAGGTGGGATATGGAATCATCATATCCAAACGACGCAGCCCACGACCAGCGTTCTGGGTGGTCGACGTATTGTTGTTGTAGGCGATTCGCTGTCGCCAGCAGATACTGGCCGTCGGGCAACTCACTCAGAAATTAAAGCCATTGCTACTGACACAGCCCCAAAACCTCCTCGTGGATTGTACGTTGCGCTGGGCATTTTAGGCATTGTAGTTACCTATTTTATGGCTGCGTTAGCGTGTTCGATTGCCTGCTCGGGCAGCGGTTTTCTGGCCTTATTGACTTTGTATCTCGGTTTGGGAGGCCTGGCAGGCTCCGTATATTACTTTAGTAAGTTAGGGCAGAAACCACTGAAGCGACGTCGCGACATGACAGCCGAGGAGCGCCGACGTGACAGTGGACACTTCTGGCGCCCGTGGGCTATTTTGATTGGGATTACGACGGTAATTCTGTTAATAGTGGCATTAAGAAACTAAGCGTTATGAGTAGTTCCCTCAAGGGGAATTGCGCATAAACCGTTTTTATTGCTTAACCACTTTCCAATTAGCAGACCGACCATCCTGTGTTTCAATGTGTAAGATATACGTTCCAGAAGGTACTCCACTCAGGTCCCATTCTTCCCTTCGGGAGTTTCCTACCGATGCTTTCTGGCGAATCGACCTCCCCTGTCCGTCCTGCAATTGAAGTCTGAGCAATGGGGCAATACCTGCTTTGAGTTCAACTGTAAGCTGGCTAGTAATCGGATTGGGATAAACCGAAATACCATCAGCCACAATTGGTTCATTAGCCAGCACCAATGCACTAATAACAAAGCTACTCGCTACTGTGCCTGCCGCGCAGTAGTTATCATTGAAATTCGTTATAGCAATGCTATAATTTCTGGGTTGGGTTGCCTTTAATGTAAACAAATAAGGAGAATTGCTTGTCTGAATAGTTTGTCCATCCCATCGTGTAAATTGCCAGGGAGGTGTACCTGTCAATTCGATAAAGATACGCGTACTATCCCCTAGAGGAACCATCAGTTTATCTGTAGAAAACTGAGCTGTTGGAAGAGGATTAACAGCAATTCGCACTGAATCGACAGACCGCACAGTTGGGTTTACAGTTTCAACAAAGGCCCAATAATAACTTCCCGGCAGAGTTACAGGGATTTTCATGCTCAATTGATTGTCCCGTACAATGGCTGGAAATGAAGTTGTCTGCTTCGTATTCTTAAGTACAAACGAAAATTGATTGTTTGTTGGCACTTTGCCCTGAAACTCATAGGTGGCTATGAGCGAGTCGTTCTGGCAATAAATGGATTTGTTTAGTTTAGTCAGCCTTAGAGTTGTACCAACACTTACCTTTAGGCTTGCTTCGTTTCCCGTACATCCTCCGTCAACATAGCACCGACTTCGATAGGTTGTATTGACTGTTGGTTGTACAATTAGCTGATTCGTGCCCTGTACCAGTTTATCATTCACCGTTTCGGTTCTGCTGCTCCATGACCAAAGCACATTCGAGCAACCATTTGCCTGTAAGATTACACTTTCGCCAGCGTCAATTACCTTACTAGATGCTGTGAGATCGGGCGTAGGTAAGTCAGGACAAGGCGAATAGCGCATGAGTTGATAACCACCTGAAAACCATACATCTCCCCGATCATCGACAGTCATGTAGCCTAAATTATTATAAAGCTCTAAGTCAGTTAATTTCTTCCAGACGATACCATCATACTTATATAGTGCAGGCGAAGACGAATTATCTATAACATAGAGATTACCAACTCTATCGGCTATCATTCTACTTACATACGAAATAGGCATCGTCGAACTACGATTCATGGCTGTCCAGGTTTGGCCATTAAATTTGGCCAAAGGCGGAAATCCAGTAGTCGAACCTGATTGTGACACCCACAAGTTTCCAAGCCCATCGATTGCCATATATTGTAAATATTTACCTAGTTGTGGTGTGTTATCAGCATTGAAGATCTGCTTAGTGTGTGTAATAGTATTCAGTTGCACAAGTTCGCTTGGTGCTGTTGTACTCGATGAATTTGATTGAATGATCCAGATTATACCTGACTGCGACAATGTATTAATGGATTCATTACCAGGTGGCGTATATAGTTTAACTAAGCTATCAGCTTCTATTCCATAAAGGATTCCATTATATGAATTATATAAACGGGGATTAACCGAAAAGTTGGAAAGCAAATTCGCACCATGAAAAGTTGTTCGTTCGGTTAGATCCTTCGTCTGGGCAGATATACGTCCAGTCTGGTAGTATGGAACAGAAAAGCTATTTTTAAAAATGTTAACCGATATTTGGTTTGTCAACCACACATTACCATCGGTATCACCAGCCAGCAAAGCAGATACATTACCTATTTTCCCTTTGCTGGTTTCCTGATTAAACACCTGTATCTTAAGGCTATCTTGACTAATACGCACGGGACCATCAGTCGCTAAAGTCCAAACAGAATTAGTACCAGCAACCAATGGTCCGGTCCGTCCTTGTGGAAGTGTAGGATGTGTAATACTATTTACAAACGACCAGCGTGTTGATAGGGGTGTATTACCTGTTCGGAATGACTGTATAAATCGGCTTGTCGTACCAACGGGGTAATAGGGTGACCCGATATTGATTTCCTCTACTTTTAAATAATAAGTTGTGTTTGGTGATAATTTATCTAAATATCCTGTATAAGTATATGCATTCTGAAACTCACTCACAGATAGAGGCTTTATAAACAAAGTATCAGTAGCTAGCGTTATTTGAACTTTTGTCTGACTGCTATAGGGAGAATAAATGTACGGAAACGAAAGGGGGGCAAGTCCATAGGAATAGAAAGGAAGTTCTACAAAAAATCTATTTACGCTAAATCGCCGAATAGTTGACCAGGGGCCATTTTTGTCACCTGCTATTGCCCGCACACGCCATAGCATAGCACCCGATGTATACAAACTAAGACTGATAGACGTCGTACCCGAAATAGTTGAGGTCGGGTATCTAAACAATAAATCGGTTGATGAGGCTGCCTGAAGTTCATACTTGGTAGCCCCTTCAACAGGTTCTACCAAAAATTCCCGCTTGTCTCCATTATATGGCATTTGCCGTTGGTCTTGCATAGGAAATACTAACGTTGGGGGCAAGATACCATTCGTGCCTACTAATTGGACTTTCCCTACCGATGACCAACTCGACACACCAAATTTATTAACCGATCGAACCCGTACATAGTAATCTTTACCTAACGTCAAGGCACTCATATCATAACCATTGACGAGGGTGGTATCACTACTAATTTTTTGCATAAAATCAGGATCAGTTGCAATTTCAATAGCATAGTGTTCAGCTAAAGGCTGACCATCCCAGTAAAGAAATGGCGTTCCTGCCAGAAGAGATTGAGCCGGTAGAGTTGGAGCTTTATCAGGTTTGATCAGCTTAGGCAGGTTTTTAATAGCAAAGTCAGTAATTAAAGCCTGACAAAGTGGATGGAAAGTTAGATTAGCATTGTTGCTGCAATAACTCATTATGGTTCCCTTTATGGTTTGCAGTGACCCTGTATAGCAATCGCCTTCGATAGTAGAGCAAAAATCAATAGGCCCTCCAGGCCATGAACAATCATGTGTATGAGGAGAACCAAAGCAGTGGCCGAGTTCGTGAGCAATAGTGTTTAAGTCAACTAAATTAGCACAAACAGCATCAATTCCTCCACCCAGCCCTCCTGCTCCAGTTACAGCTTTTGTTGGGAAGTAAATTCGTTTATCATATGGAATCTGATTAAATTTCCCTCTCCAAGTATTGCTAAAAATCGTACTGAGTTTAAAAATATCCAACTGATTTCGGTAGGGGTCTGGTTCAGTATCTTTCCAGATATGGAAATAAACAACTACAAGCTGAGTATTGATCTCTCGCTCGAAAATCTTCGACACTAATTCTATTCTCTCCAAAAAGAAACTACGAATACGGTTCGTATCCTTCTCAAATTCCAGATACGTATCCGAATCTATCTCAATGGCAAGTCGGCAAACGTTTCGTTCGCCAGCAGCTTTACGGGCTTTCTGATTGGCCATGAGTCGGGGCAATTGGCTCATGAGCCGAACGGTGCTATCTGGGAGGTGACTATCATTAACGCCACATTGGAGAGAAGTTTGAGCAACGGCGCAAGTCCCAAAGAATAGTAATAAACTTAAAAAGGCTACAGTGTAGATTTTTTTCATCGAAGCACGGTGGTATAAATGTTTATGCCCATTCTGTATGACTAAGAGATCTTACATTCGACTCTAATCATACAGAATGGGCATAAAAATAGAGCAATAAATAGTATTTATTGCTCTATAAAGTTACAATTTAAGTAACTATTATTTATAAAAACGCTCGGACCTTTTCTGCCGTCTCGGCTAGTTCGGCTTGCGTTGGCTTTAGTTTATTGTGAAAATTCATATCCGCCATCGAGTTGAGCGGAATCAAGTGAACGTGTGCGTGAGGCACCTCCAGGCCAACAACAGCTACGCCAATGCGTTGGCAAGGAATGGCTTTTTCGATGGCGGGCGCAATCTTTTTGGCAAATGCCATCAGGCCCAGATACAACTCATCATCCAGGTCAAAAATATAATCGACCTCTTTCTTAGGAATGACTAACGTATGCCCCATAGCTGTAGGCATTACATCCAGAAAGGCAAGATAATCGTCGGTTTCAGCGATTTTGTGAGCAGGAATCTCACCAGCAACGATGCGAGAGAAAATGGAAGGCATAAGTCAATGATGAATTATAAATGATGAATTATGAATGTAAAATACACCGGCAACTTGGCAGAAAGCAACCTCATTCATCATTTATAATTCATCATTAAAATTACCGGGCTATCTCGATTACTTCAAACTCCAATACGCCAGCGGGTACTTTGATTTCGGCGGTCTCGCCAACACGTTTGCCCAGCAGACCTTTTCCAATGGGAGAACCTACTGAAATCCGACCCGATTTCAAATCGGCTTCTTCCTCAGAAACCAGCATGTAGGTCATTTCGGCACCGTTCTTCTTATTCTTGATCTTCACCTTCGATAAGATAGATACCTGCGAAGTATCAATCGTCGATTCGTCCAGAATCCGGGCATTGGACAGCACTTCTTCGAGCTTCGATATTTTCAGTTCGTGGAGACCTTGTGCATCTTTAGCAGCATCATATTCAGCATTTTCGCTAAGGTCACCTTTGTCGCGGGCTTCGGCAATCTGGCGGGCAATTGCGGTTCGCCCTTTCGTTTTCAGATCAACTAATTCAGCTTTCAGCCGGTTGAGTCCTTCTTCTGTGTAATATGAAATCTTTGCCATAATAAAATAATACGTACTCGTTATTCACATTGGGTTTGGTGTGCTCCGTAAAAACAAAAAGAACGGTACACCGACCGTTCTGCAACCAAATTGGTTTTCTTTGCAGACGCGTCAGGGATGCCGTCGGGTTTCCGAAGCAAACGGTTCAGGGTTATAAAAAATTGTTAGTCGCATAGGCTGAGCTATTTACCGGCCAATTACATACTGACGCATTTGGAGCAACGCATTAGTGATACAAAAATAGAAATACTTCCCGGCTATATCAACATATAGCCGCCAGGCTTAGCAAAAACTGATTAACTGATTCATGCCAAATCCGCTTCGTATTGTATTTATGGGTACGCCCGATTTCGCCGTTGCCAGCCTACATAGGCTCCTTGGTGCGGGCTGCCAGGTTGTTGCCGTTATCACCGCTCCCGACCGTCCATCAGGTCGTGGATTGCAGTTGACACCTTCACCGGTAAAGAAAGCTGCCGAAGCGGCCAATTTACCCGTTTTGCAACCCGAAAAGCTCCGTGATCCTGCATTTCTGGAACAATTAGCCAGTTATCAGGCCGACCTTCAAGTAGTGGTTGCCTTTCGAATGCTTCCCGAAGTTGTCTGGGCAATGCCTACTATTGGTACGTTTAATTTGCACGGATCGTTGCTGCCGCAGTATCGGGGAGCAGCTCCCATCAACTGGGCCATTATTAACGGCGAAACAGAAACGGGTGTTACGACCTTTTTTATTGAAAAAGAGATTGATACGGGGCAAATGATATTTCAGGATTACGAACCCATTTATCCCGATGACAACGCTGGATCGGTACACGACCGATTGATGGAACGGGGGGCCAATCTGGTGCTGAAAACCGTACATGCCATTGAGGCCGGAGAATACCCACGTACCCCCCAACCCGTCGCCAGCGACTTAAAGCCAGCCCCAAAACTGAGTCGGGAAACTACCGAGATCAACTGGAATCAATCGGCACATGCCATTCGCAATTTCGTGCGCGGCTTATCGCCTTATCCATCGGCCTGGACGTTGATCAATGGAAAAGTGTTCAAGCTCTACGACGTTTCTTTGGCCAACGAATCCCCTTTTGCGGCTGAACCGGGCGAAGCCTACACGGATAACAAAAAAACGATTTTGGTTCGGACTGCCGATGGCTGGTTACAGATTAACGCCCTCCAGGCCGAAGGCAAACGACGCATGACCGCTGAGGAGTTTTTGCGGGGGAATAAATTGTGATGTTGAATACAGAGTTAAAAAATAAACTCTGTGTTCTTTGTGCCTCTGTGTTCAAAATACTTTTTACTTTTCGGCTTATTCCTCAAGTACTCTAAACCTACCTTTTATGAAATTATTCCTTACTTGCTTATTGCTCTCAACCCTAACCCACTTCTCCGCCAACGCCCAAACCGAAACCTACGCAGAGAAACTTGGCTTTCCGAAAGGCAAAAAAGTCGTTATTTTCCACGTCGATGATGCGGGAATGAGCTATGATTCGAACATCGGAACGATAAACGCGATCGATAAAGGGATTGCCAATTCAACCAGTATCATGATGCCCTGTGGCTGGGTACCTCACTTTTTTGATTACCTCAAAAAACATCCAAACGTTGATGCAGGTGTTCACCTGACGCTAACGTCCGAATGGAAAAACTACCGCTGGTATCCACTGGTAGGTCGCGATAAAGCACCCGGTTTGTATGATGAGCAGGGAAGTTTCTGGCCCGAAGTAGCTCAGGTGGTTGCTCACGCATCAGCCGATGAAGTTGAAGCCGAGATTCGGGCACAACTAGCTCGTTACCGGTCGTTTGGGTTGCAACCAACACACATGGATTCGCACATGGGAACGCTTTTTGATCCTAAATTTATTAGAACTTATGCCAAGGTAGCCATCGAAGAAAAAATTCCGGTTCTCTTTCCGGCTGGCCACGCTTCCTTAATCTTCAAAGCCAACAAAGTACCAGAACCGATGCAGAAACTGGCACAGCAGGTAGGCAAGCAACTCTGGGACGCAGGCTTACCGGTTATGGATGATCTGGACGGTAGCATCACCAGCTATAACTTACCAAGCGCCACTGACGAAGCCTTACAGAAATTTAAAACGCAGAAATTCATCGACCTGCTCAATTCCGTAAAACCGGGTCTCACGTACATCATTATGCACTGCACATCCCCTACCCCTACATTTGACTTGATCAGTTCGTCGGGCCAAAGCCGTAAGGGTGATATGCTGGGCATGATGGACCCCGCCTTGAAGGCCTATGTCGAAAAAGAAGGCATCATCGTTACCACCTGGAAAGAGTTGATGGAACGGCGGAAAAATAAAGGCGAAAGAGCGAAAGAGTGAATGAGCAAGCTATATCACTCTTTCGCTCTTTCATTCTTTCGCTCATTCACTCATTAAAATATGAAAATCAGCCTTATCTCTGCTGTTGCCTCAAATGGTGTTATTGGTCGCGACAACGACATGCCATGGCATTTACCGGATGACTTCGCTTTTTTTAAGCGTAAAACCAGCCATCATCCCATTATTATGGGCCGAAAATCACTGGAAGCACTTGGCAAGCCTCTACCCAATCGAACTAACATTGTGATTACCCGCAACCCTGATTTTACTGCGACAGGGGTGACAGTTGTCCATACGCTTGAGGAAGCAATTGAATCGGCGAAAAAAGCCGACCGCGCAACCAATGAAATCTTCGTGATTGGCGGTGCTGAAATCTACGCAATGGCTCTTCCTATTGCCACAACGCTTTATCTAACTGAAATTCATCAGTCTTTCGAAGGCGACACCTATTTCCCTACCTTCGATAAAGCTGATTGGAAGGAAGTTAGCCGACGCCCACATCCAGTTGATGAGCGACACGCAGTCCCGTTTGATTTTGTAGAATATGAACGAGTAGGTTGATGATTTTCTGCGGTGTCAGCTTCTCAAAGCTGACACCTCTTCTGACTTATACTAACTTACTCCCCACGGATTCAAGTAAAGCCTTTGTTCGGCGAATTCCTTCGTCTTCGGCCATACCTTCGCCTTCAAATTCGACACCGATATAGCCTTTGAAACCTGAGGCTTTCACCAGTTTGAGCATGCGGGCGTAATCGATCTTCGTTTCCTGTCCTTGTGCGTTAAATCCGTAACTTTTGGCACTTACTCCACCTTTGGCGTAAGGCAACATTTCGGCCACGCCCTTATAGCGGTCGTATAGCTGATCGCAGTTTTTTTCTGAACTACCCCAATCATGCGACTGGCAGAAATTCCCGAAATCAGGCAAAAGGCCACAGTTGGGCTTGCCGACGGCTTTGGCAACCGAGGCCATCCAGCTTCCATCCGACGAATGCCCGCCGTGGTTTTCGGCTACGACATTGATACCCAACGGAGCAACCTTTTCCGCGAGTCGGCCCATACTTTCGATAGCCCGTTTCTGGACTTCGCTGGCAGAATCCTTGCTTTGTAAATTCACCCGAATTGTTTTACAACCTAAGGTTTTAGCGGCTTCGGCCCACGCATAATGACGGGCAATAGCGTCCGCTCGCTTAGCGGCATCAGCGTCAACTAAATTCCCCGCTGTATCGATCATAAGCAAGTGGTTCACAACGCCTTCATCTTTACTCCGTTTAAGCAGCTCTTTTAGATAAGCCGGTTCGTTCTTCACGAACTGATCAACGTACTCAACGGCCGTTATGCCGAAATCACGTCGGGCCCTGACAGGGAAATCAAGGGTAGTCGTTTCCTTTTTGAGCAATGCCCGATGTAGTGACCATTGCGCCAGGGAAATCTTGAAAAATAAAGGTTTGGGAGCCGCCAGCGAATCGATGGTTGGTAAGATCGGTAATGTAGCGAGGGCACCTAGCTGTCCCAGAAAATGACGACGGGTTGTATTCATTTTAGAATTGATAAAGCTGTTTGTGTTGTATCGCGGGCGGAAGCCCGTGTAGCCGAAGGCTAATATATGTAGCAATACTATAACTTAGCCTTCGGCTACACGGGCTTCCGCCCGCGATACATGACTATTACTTCAAACTCAAAACCGCTTGCTTATACTTCGCGGTTCGGGCATCCTGAATAACGCCTTTCCAGTTCAGGCCAAAGCCAAAGTCATAAACATGTCCTTCCGAATCGCGGTACGATGTCATGTCGCGAGGAACGTCTTCGGCTTGCGCTTCTACCGTTTTCATATCGGCAGGAAACTGCATGGGTAACAGGGCCGACGGTTCATGGACACCCGTCAGAATATCCATAAGCGCCTGATCCTGTACGCCAAAGTGCGCCAGAATTGCATTCGTTTGAGCTTCAAACTCCTTAACGACTGTTGGATTAGATACTTGTAAGGCTACAATCACGGGCTTGCCTTTCATCATAGCAACAGTTTCGGTAACCATGCCCAGATCAGTGGTATTGATTGTTTTAGCGGTTTTGCCGTTGTAGGTTCGGTTCGTGAATTTCTCCAGTGGATCGCCACCAGCGATACTTGGGTCACGGGCACCTTGAGCGGTATAGTCACCGTATTGCAGACTAACCGGAACATAGCCTGTGCCACCCGCTTTGGCATCGGGAATGCTGTAGCCTCCTCCTGAATCCGGACTGCGCATGAACACTAGTGCATAATCAGCTTCGGCGGGGTTATCGGTTACGTTAAAATATTTCTTTACGATGTTCAGGCTAACCGGGTATTCAAGTTTTTCGGGAATATCCATGCCCAGAAAATTACGACCTGCTGGTGTGAATTGCTTCGGGATATATACCGTTTTGCCCTTGGTCAATGGCAACGCTTTAGCTTTGTTTTTCAACATCACGACCGACTCTAGCTGCGCCTGATAACCCGCTTTCATGAATTCAGCCGTTCCTACCGATTTCTGCGACATCTGTGGGTCCAGGTAGGGATTTTCAAACAACCCAACCCGGAAAATATTCTTAAGCAATCGAACCGCCGATTGCTCAAATCTGGCCCGCATAAAGGCTTCACCGTGATCTTTAACACCCATTTTGTACGCTTCAATCACTGGTCCTGATTCGTTATTGCCGCCAAACTGGTCGACGCCATTCATCAGGATTTTATAGTGCCGTTGGGCTACCGACAGTTTTTCGACACCCCACGATTTCCCCGTCAGAAACACATCAACAGCCGTTTCATCGGCCGTAATGAGCCAATCAGTACAGACTACCCCATCGTATTTGTATTTGGTCCGGAGCAGGTCGTGGATGATGTATTTGTTATAGCTATTCCCTACGTTTTCGCCATACTTTTTATCCTGATCAAACGAGATTGTGTAGTAGGGCATTACGGCCGAAGCCATACCCGTTTTGCCACTCAACTTAAAGGCCCCGTTTATAAACGGCAGGAAATGTGTCTGGAAATTCTTGCCTGGATAAACGGCGTATTTACCGTAGCCATAGTGTGCATCACGTCCACCTTCGCCCGAACCACCACCGGGCCAGTGCTTCACCATGGCGTTCACGCTATGATAGCCCCATCCGCCCGTAATTTCGTTGGCACCGGTCGATGTTTGAAAGCCATCGACGTACGCACGGGCCATATCCGTTGCCAGTTTTGGATCTTCGCCAAACGTACCACTTACCCGATTCCAACGGGGGTCGGTCGCTAAATCAACCTGGGGTGAAAGGGCTGTAGCAATGCCTAATGACCGGTATTCCGTCGCAGCGATCTGCCCGAACCGTTGCACCAGTTCAGGCTTGAAGGTCGCGGCAAGCCCTAACGAACCCGGCCACATGGAAATGGCACCGCCTGCTCCGGCGTTAAACTCGGCGTCGGCGCGGGTACCATGCCGTGGGTCCGAACTACTGTTGATGGGAATGCCGAGGCCAAACCCTTCAACTAGCGCCTGGGCATTGTTGTTCCATTCGGCAGCGGCTTCGGGGCTTTGTACCGACGTGATCAGGACATGGCGCAGGTTGTCTTTCGTTAAAAACTCTCGTTGCTGGTCTGACAGGTCAGAAACTTTAGCGCCACTTTGAGCAAATATTTTTCCGTTATAGGTGCCCGCAAATGGTCCACCAGCCGCTGCCGGAATGGGCTGGTGTCTACTATACAACATCAACCCGGCAATCTGATCGACGGTCATTTGAGACGCCAGATCTTTAGCCCGAACATCGGCTGGTAGCCGCCAGTCTTCGTACTTATCTAGCTTACCGTTTTTGTTAAGGTCTTTAAAGGCAAAGCCTTTGTCGGTCAGCAATTTTACGCCCGAAGTAGAGGCATAACCCAGCGTTTGACCGCCCTTGTTCGCGACTTTCGTCCAACTTCCAGACTTGGTTTCAGTCCAGTTTTGGCCAAACGCGACGGCTGCCGAGAGTAGGCTTAAGGCGGTGATATAGATACTTTTCTTTCTCATGGTTGGTCAGTTATTAATCAAATATATTGGGCGTTTTTTGTCATTCCGACGCCAGGAGGAATCTCAAGCTTCGTATTAGTCAAGCTTGAGATTCCTCCTGACGTCGGAATGACAAAAAAATATTTATCTAGGCAATCTTTCGTTACTTCCCAACTCCATAATATTGCTCCCAAAACCCCAGCTGGGGTTTGGTGGGCAATGGGATATTATGAATTGTTATATCTAAAATTAACACGATTTCGATGCCAGGTGTATAAGCGATCCACTTCGGTAAATTTTCGCCGTTGGGATTACCCGTTTTAGCAAAATTCACCCAATACGACGACATCGCATCGGCAATTGCCAGATCGACAGGCTCCCACGGGCGGTTCAATGTATGCAGATTATTATAGGCATACACGATCTCACCCGAGTGAAATGCACCAAATTGTGATTCGGGTGTAGCGGCTGGTAATTTGCGGTTGAAATTGTAGACGTATACCGGCGACTTACCTGCTTTCGTCTGCATTTTAGCCCAGGTATAATCCTGAATACCAAACGATTCATCGCGACTACTCGCTATCTGCGAGGTTGCGGCTTCGCTATCAGTTTGAGCGGGATAAACTTTCAGGAAATCGTCGGCCTTATCGCCAAATCGCTTTTTAACCTGTTCCCGGAACACTTCGGCTTTGGCAGGAGGACCCGAAACGCGATCATCTGCATTCCAGCCGACAATCAACGGCACGTCGTTCTGATGCCCCTTTGCATAGATGTCATAAATGGATTCGGGAACAACATAGCCATCGACAATTGGAGCGCTCAAACCACCGTTAGCCTTCAGGATATCATCGGCCGATTTTGCCCGTAATTCAGCCAGTGAATTTGCACCGAGCGATTTCGCGAACAAAACACCCTGCTGTTCAGCGCCCTGCACTGTCAGCTTAGGACGAATTGGGCTTGCGACAAAACTACCTCCGCTTTCGGCAATAGCGCGCTGAAAAAGCCCTTTCGCCAAAGGTGATGCTGTCAGAAAATTAACCGCAAACGCACCCGCCGACTGCCCTGCCACGGTGACGTTTTGAGGATCGCCACCCAACGCGGCAATATTCTTCTGAACCCATTGAAGAGCCGCAATCATGTCCATCAATGCATAGTTACCCGATGCGCTATGCCCTGACTCCTGCGAGAGTTCAGGATGGGCCAGGAAACCGAAAACGCCGAGTCGATAATTGATATTGACAAACACGACGCCTTTCTTCGCCATTGCCTCTCCATCATAAATAGGGCACGCTCCTCCCCCACTCCGAAAACCACCGCCAGGGATATAAACAATCACGGGCCGTTTTTCAGTAGCCGATTTGGCCGCCGTCCAGACATTCAAATACAGGCAATCTTCGCTAATGGGTTCGGCAGGAATCAGAAATTCCGTCGACCAGTACATAAACGGCGCGGGTTTTCCTTGCATCGGACTTGGCCCAAACGCCTGACATTTCTTAACGCCAGTCCAACTGGCAACAGGCTGTGGTGCTTTCCAGCGAAGATTTCCGATGGGTGGCGCTGCAAAAGGAACTCCCTTAAAGATTCGGACATCGCCCGCTTTGTTAACGGTGCCTTCGATCTGGCCATTTGCGGTTTTAACAATGGTCGATTGACTGAAGGCCGTGCTGGAAAGGAGAGTTAGGAAAAGGAGGAAGGTATGTTTCATAAAAAGATTTTTAGATAGTATAAACTCATCAGCATCTACCTCATGATTACCCATTTTTTATCATCAACCAATCAATTTCAATTCTGCCACACGCAGCACAACCGGGCCAATCAGGCCCGATTCCAGCAAAGGCGAATCTTTATTATAGTGTTTCCAGGTCGTAAACGTCACTCGTCCGTTGGCAGGTTTAGGCTTGCCTTCTTTGTACCAACTGGGCAACTCTACGATAGCGCCATTGCTGAGGCTCGCAAATCCACCCGCTCCGCCACCGGGCGTAAACTTATCAGGATCAGGCAACTGCTCGTCGCCAATCAGGCGATTTGGCCAGAGGTTCGTCACCTTAATTTCCAGCTTGTTTGCCCCAACGTTCACGGCATCGGTGATATCGATTCGGTACGGACGTTTCCAGAGCGTACCCAAATCTTTGCCATTTACGACCACATTGGCAATCACTTCTACCTGACCCAAATCCAGAAATAACTGCTTCCCTTTCCCTTTTGCCGTAGCGGGTATAGTCAGTGTTTTAGCGTAGGTTGCTGTGCCCGAAAAATACTTTACACCATCCTGCGAATGTGTATTTAAGGGAATCAATTTAGGAAGCGTAATCTGTTCAGGAGCGCCCAGATTTGGCGGAAAACTCACCTGCCAGTCGCCGGTCAGTTCCGTTGGCGAATTGATTCCAGACACAGCTACGGTTGTAGCATGGCCCGACTTATCCTGCAATGAGTATTGTCCATTTTGCCAGAACAGCAGCGCCGATTTCCCATCCCGTGCCAACTCGACTTTGGGGAGTGAACTGGTCGGCGATTTTGGTTGAGCGGCTAATTGCCGGATGCGGTCATCGGTCAATACCTCTGGGAACAATTCGGGCTGAGTCATATCGCCATTATAAAACGAAGCTCCATCACTGAGCAACGCCTGTCCCAAGCCCGGATGTACAATACTTCCTCCACTTTTCCCTTCCTGGATCCGCTTACCATTTACAAATACTGATGGAACGCCTTCTTTGTAAACTAACGCCACATGACTCCAGCCAGAAATAGCCGTGGGAGCCGCCATTCGGAAAACAGGCTTACCAGTTGTCCGTTCCCATACCGCCACACCATTTCGGCCAATGGCAAGCCCGCAGGTCGCGTGCCCAGTTCCATATAAGTCGGTGCCTGCGTGTGGATAAATGGCGTAGTAGTCCGTCCAGGGGTCTTTCACATGCTGCATAAACCCAGTGGGTGAAAGCATGATGTTCAGCTCTGGCTTCGCCCAAAGGCTAATGGAGAAATTGTTCGTTACGTCTTTATATTGTTTGGGAGTCGATGTAGAAAAAGGCCTTGCACTCAGCAACGTTTCCTTGCCACTCACCACTGCCCGTATCTGTTTTTCCGAAGCGGGTGAACGAAATACAATGAATTGCGAACCTGCCGGATCGAACTGAATTGGTAATCGAGTTTCGCCCGGAAGGTTTTCGTAGATCGAGATCGGGCTTAGTTTACCAGTAGCTGCGTCCCAACATTCTGGTTGCTTTCCGCCCACGCGGAACGTACAAACGGTTTCTTCGTACATCCGGCGTTGATTGGCCAGAAAATACACGTGCGCATCACCAATACGTCGGTGTATCCACGTAATGGGCGCATCGCCGGAGCGGGACGCTACCACAACGTCGGGTTTTATAGCCAGTGTGTTGAGAACAGCTTGAATCGGTTGCCCCCAGAATACGCGCCCTTTACCCAGTCGGTTTTCGGTAACGGTCGTCCCGTTTATGCCCCCCCAGATTTCGGACGCTAGCTGGCTGAATTCAGTACTTCCGTTAGTCTGTCCACGGAGGCCTAGTGAGGTAGATGGCTTGGCACCAATCAGCACTAAACCACTGTTAACCAGCCCCCGCAGCTTACGCAACAGTTCCAGACTTAGCGCTTTATGGTCCTGAAGTACCAGAACCCGGTAGCTCATGCCATCGGGCAGGCTAAGGTTTCCGTTTTCGATTTTGGCTTTTCTGACAAGCGTCTCGCCGTTGATCAGATCATAATCATAACCCTGTGCGGGTGGCGTCGGCGTCAGTTCGTGCGGTTCAACTTTTGTATATTCATTGCCTTCTTCTCCCGTGAAGTAGGCCAGGTCGGCCACAAAAAGGCCCTGCTGCAACAAACTCTGACAACGCGCCAGGTAATCGAGCCACGCCCGGCCCTGTTTCCACCAGGTTGTGGTTCGGTCGAAGTGAATACCCCAGGGGCCCATTGTCATACCGGGTAAGGCGGTTGGGTGTGGCTGGTGGGCGTATCGGTGAAAAATAATTCGGTTTAAACCCTGCGTAAACATCTTGTCGCCCAGGGCTTTCATGGCAAACGGGTACTCCTGCCAGCGCGATGATTCCGGCTCACCCGTGAAGGCTTCGGCCCCTACAACTTGCGGATTAGCGGGCGTGCCTCCTCCTGTCTGTTTGCCATTAGTATGTGCAATGGAAGCTGCCAGTTTGGTTGTCCGGTGCATGGTCAGGTTGTTCTGAAACAGCGACGACAGACCATTCCAGAATTCACCCATGTTCACATCGACGCGCGCACCAATCTGCATTTCCTCCATTGGCCCACGGTCGTACGGTTCGGCATAGGCAACGATTCCTTGTTGGTGGCACAACTCCCGGAATCGTCCGTAATAGTTGTCGGCCATCAAATCAGCTTGTGTTCGACGGAAATCCCACAGGAACCGCTCTGTAGTATCGATCGTATCAACCAAACGACCGGTTAATGTTGGCAGATACTTGAGCAGTGAATAGCCGTTGCGTCTCCTGAATTCTTCAGCAAACTGCGGTGTCCAGTTCTGCATACCCACCTCATAGCTGTCGATAAGCAGGCCAACTTTCCCTTTCTGGGTCAATGGTTTTAACGTGGGCAGCAGATTTTCCATCATTTTATTAAAATGAAAATCGATGGCCGCCTGACTGTATTTATCACATTCCAGCCCGATGCCCGTATCGGGTGCCGAACGATTCAACTCGCCGTTGGGCGTATAACCTAGTCGCAGAATTGTCCAGTTACCTGCTGGGGCATTCCAAGTAAGTAACCCATCTTTATTCATGAATGACGAGACATCGACAATCGAAGACAGGTTGATGGCTGCTTTGTCAGCTCCCTCCTGATCGTTCGACACGCCCATCACGCCAAAGTCCTTGTTGGTTTTCTTCTGCCAATCGGCTAGTCGAGCTGTTCCCGAAAAACTGAGTTGTGCAAACTGTCGGGCACCCGGCGATATGATCCGAAAATACTTTGCTTTCACGGGCGCAAATTCTGCCAGGCTATGGGCGTAATCGGCCGAGCGGCCCGCGCTGCCAGTTAGTACTTTTCGAAACTGAGTACCATCATCTGACGCTTCAAGGGTCAGTTGTGGCCCACCTCCAAAACCGCCACCACCGCCTGTCTGTTTACCCACTGACTTACTCAGAAAGCTAATTGATCGGGCTTCATACGGCTGTTTGAACTCAATAAGTAAATACGCTGGCTGCCCTTCGGCGGCTGGTTGTACCGTTACGCCTTCTGACCCGGCTAATGCACCGGGTGTACTGGAATTCGTGCCCCCACTGGCTGTAACCGTGTTGACCAAGGCTTCCAGCGATCCCTCTCCAGGTAACGATGGAAAGGCCAGAACGGCAACATCCCGGTAATAATCCAGCTTGCTAAGCGGTTGGGGCAGTTTGAGCGTTACTGGTTGACCACCTGTTGCGTAGGCTTCGCTCCAGGTAATCTCCTGCATGGCCAATTCGGGGGTAATCCACGGCCCACCGCTCGACGACCAGCCGGGGCAGTTGTGCATCGTAAACTCCAGTCCCAACCGATCGGCCTCCTTCATGGCATGCTGTTTCAGGCTGAGCCATTCGGGACTTAAATACACAACCGGGCCTTTGGGAATACCGGTACCTGCATCGAAATTCTGAAACCCACCAATCCCAATTTGCTGCATCGCTTCCAGATCGCGGGTGATGCCATCGGCTGTTACGTTGCCGTTCATCCAGTGCCACCAGACCTGCGCCCGTGCCGACATCGGTGGATTTACGAACGCGTCGACAAAGGCTTTGGCGGCTTTTACATCTGAGACAGCTGATTTAGCAGCAACCTGAATAACTCCCGATGGCGTAACCAACGCTACGATACCAGCGGCAGAGGTGTTTTTCAGAAATGTACGTCTTCTCATTTAAGTAATAGCAACTAGGCGGTGGGTAATGGATAATGTAAAATGAACCGCATGGCCGACCCCGAATAAATAGTCAGGACACCTTCCATGATGCATTATTCATTACCCATTCATTTACTAAGGCGTCAATGCGCCATTTCCTTTCAGGATTTTACTAAAAAACAGGACGTGGAAAGGTAGTGAGTTCTCCCAATATTCCCAGGTATGGCCGCCAGGATGTTCGGTGTAATCGTGTGGTGTCTGATTATACACCAACCGGCGATGCAACTCCCGATTCGGCTCAATCAGGAAATCATCAACACCACAATCAATGATCAGCGGCAAGCCATTCGCTTTTATCTTATCGGCCATGTTGACCACTGAATTCAACGCGTACAGGTCTGGCGTTGAGCCAACGGGACCCAAAATCCGGGCAAATTCAGGGGCAATTTGTTTGGCAAACTCAGGGGTTATTTTCCAATGGGTTGCACTCAGGTCCAATGCGCCACTCATGCTGCCAGCCGCACAGTACAACTCCGGGTGACGGGTTGATAGGTATAGGGCGCCATGTCCACCCATACTCAGGCCCGTTATAACCCGCCCTTTCCGGTCGCGGATTGTCCGATAGGTCTTATCAATCTTCTCGATGACCTCCTTGGTGATGTAGGTCTCAAACAGATTGTCTTTCTGAATTGGGCTGTCTAAATAGCCACTTAACGGCTCTCCTTCTGGCGTCACGATAATCAGGTTGTACTGATCGGCCAGATTATGCAACAGCATTTTGTCGGGTGTTTTGGCCAGCCAGTCGCTGAATTTACCTCCGCCACCATGTAGCAGATACAGCACAGGATAGGCCGACTTGCTTTTGGCGTAGGAGTTAGGAAGAATGATACCAGCCCCCAGGTTCTTCTGCATAGCTGCCGATGGAATGTCCAGCGTATCGACTTTGGCCGCGAATGAAAAGGCAGATACGTTTAGGAAGGTAAAGAAGAGAAAGAGTCGAATTAAGTTCATCCAGTTGAAGTGGTTAATGGTAATGGTATAACATAGTTGCATAGCAACGAAAGCAATCAGGTCGAACTAAATTGAAGTATATCTCGTGTGACCCCGATGGGGTCAGATGTTTATAGAGATAATTGCCTTTCCATAGACTTTTGACCCCATCGGGGTCACACAAGATAATCTAAACTTGCGTAGCCGAATAACTCAAATTGTCTTTCGCCTACTTAAACAGCATTGGCGTATATTCATTGAGGTACTGGCGCCAGTTAACCCAGGTGTGGCCACCCGATGTTTCTTTGTACTGGTATTTGATGTTATGCTTGTCGAGCATGGCTAACGTTTTCTTGTTGGCCTCCATCACAAAATCATCTTTACCAATGGCTACCCAGAACAGTTTTTTGCCTTTGTTGAACGAAGGATCGTTCAGGACCTTGGCATATTTCGTATCGGCTTCGTCGGCGGTTGCGCCAAAGAAGCCCGAACTGAATACACCTACATAATTAAACAATTCGGGGCGTGTCAGGGTAACGTCCAGCGTTTGGAAGCCACCCATCGACAGACCAGCAATCGCTCTGCTTTCGGGCGTAATTAATGTACGGTAGCTTTTCTCAACGGTAGGCATTACGTCTTTCAGTAATTCGCTGGAGAACAAATCCCGCATGCGATTCATCGTATTCGCATCGGGCATACCTGTTTGTGGAGGTAATGGCATACTCCCGTTTGGCATTACAACGATCATCGGTTTCGCTTTCCCGGCTGCAATCAGATTGTCCAGAATAAAACCCGACCGCCCAATGGTATTCCAGCCCGAATCGTCATCACCACCGCCGTGCAGCAGATAAAATACGGGGTATTTCGTTGTTCCTTTTTCATAACCTGGTGGGGTATACACATGCATCCGACGCATCATACCCAAGGTGTTCGATGAATACCAAACTTCCCGTACTTCGCCGTGAGGCACTGCTTTATTATCTTCAAAAGCGGTTTCCGGGCCAGTGAGCGCCATCATGTTTTCTAAACTGCTGATGCCCTGTTTGATCACCGGATTCTTGGGGTCCATCGTCCGCACGCCATCTACCATCAGCGTGTACGAATAATAATCGGGTTTCAGTGGCCCAATCAACACCGACCATACCCCCTGATCGTTTTTGGTCAGGCTAAGTGGTTTTGGGCTGGACAGGAAGTCCCCGCCTATCGTTACTTCGCTCGCTTTGGGAGCGTAAATCTGAATCATCACTCGTTTGTCGTCCAGCACCTTGGGCGACTTTAAGGTATCGTTTGGCGTTTTCTGAGCCATTTGAGCCATTGCGCCTATCGATAAACAAGTAGTGCAAAGCGCCAGCAAAATACTGCGTGTGTTTTTCATAGGGTATAGAATTGGTTTTAAAGACTGATAGATGCGATGGTGCGAGGCTCGCGCCATAACACTTTACTATTTCCGCCAGAGGCTTGGCAGTAATTTATAATACAGCAAATGCCGCCAGGTTCCCCAATCGTGGGCACCTTCTCCACCGACATAATACTCATGCTTGACGTTGTGTTTCTGCAAAGCCTCGTGCAGGGCCACGGCCCGTTTGCCAATGGTCTCTACTTCGCCCGTGCCCTGCCCAACTAGTAAGTAATCTACTTTCTGATTAGCTGCCGGATCGTTCAATAAGGCCGCACTCACTTTCTCCGTTTCCAGATCACCCGCGCTCAAAACACCGAACGAACTGAACAAATCGAGGTTTTTAAGCCCCACCAACTGCGTGTGTCGTCCGCCCATCGATAGGCCCGCCAACGCACGTCCTTTCCGGTCGGCACGAGTACTGTAGGTCTTGTCGACAAAGGGAATAATCTGCTTTTTTAGCTCCTCTTCGAACAACGGAAAGGTTTTCTCCGTATGATTCGGGTCGGTGCGGTGAACAACCTGATTGTTGGGCATCGCAATCAGCATAGGAACCATTTTACCCTCGGCAATCAGGTTATCTGCGATGAAATTAGCTCGCCCATCGAGCGCCCAACCTGATGCCAGTTCACCACTACCACCGACCAGATACAGAACTGGGTATTTCTTTTTGGGTGAATAACCTGGTGGCGTGTAGACATAGATTTCTCGTTCTCCATTCAGCACATCAGAATGGTAAATATGCCGCGTGACAGCACCGTGTGGTACCGGTTTGGCATCGTAATAGGCCGGACCATCGCCCTGAACGACCAGATTGCTATAGCCCGGTTGGTCGTTGAAACCAGTCAGGGTATTGTTGGGATCAACAACCTGAACGCCGTCGATGATAAATTTATAGACGTAGATATCTGGCTTGACTGGCCCAACGGTTAGCGTCCAAAGACCGTCGTCACCTTTTTGAAACGGAATAGGATCTTTCGCTTTCAACGCTAGCAACATCGGCCCACCCGTTAGCATCACCTGCTTCGCATCGGGCGCTTTGAGCCGAAACGTTACGGTATGATCATCGCGAACTTCGGGGGAGATGACGGTAGCGCCAAACGGAATCAGATTCTGGGTATTTTTTTGCGGATTCCAGTCCAGATTAACGTGCGCCTGCTGGGCCGTCGTGTAGTGGCTCCCTGCCATCAAAAGGGCAGCAAGCAGATAGTTGACTCGGTTCGTAGTCATTGTTGTTCCTTTGCGTCAAAAGTACGTAAAGAATTTTAGCACCTATAAGCGTACGAAGATTTTTTTGCAGCTTTTCAGGATAGACGAATAGCCACTTGCCCTGTCTCTTTCCTAAACCCACTAAAAACACTGGTGCTTTGGCAAAATAGATTCTAACTGTTTCTATAGATTCTCCCGATTGCTATTGTACTGATAATCAGAAACGATAGAATCAACCGCGCGGGCGGCCCCGAGAATCTATAGAATCTAAATTGGACGAGCACTAACTGGCCTGGCGAAAAGTAACCTCACCGACGATTAGTGAAAAACACGTTGCTGAGAGTCTGGCATAAATCAATAAATTTATGATTATGTCCCTGTTAGCGAATCCGTTAATCAACGAGAAAAATTAGCTCAATCCCTCTCATGCTTTACATCACGCAATTAATTTTCATCAAGGAAGGCCAGGAGCAGGTGTTTCATCAGTTTGAAGACATTGCCATTCCCACCATCGCCAAATACAACGGTCGGCTCTTGCTAAGAATGCGGCCATCAGACGACGCGTTTATCGAGCATCACATCGACAAACCCTACGAAATTCACCTCGTCGAATTTGATGCCGAGCAGGATTTTCAAAACTTCATGCAGGACGAGGAACGAAAGAAGTTTCTACACCTTAAAGAGCAGTCCATTAAAACATCAATTCTGATTAAAGGGACGAAGTTATAATAGCGCCAATCAGAATTCGGCCCTCACAAAGTCACTCACCCACCCTTAGTCCAACAGGTTGCGACGACTCGCGGATAATCATCCGGGTTGGAATCCGAAGCATGTTGGGTTGCGCTGCTTTTTGTTTCCCTTCAATCTGATCGATAAGTAGTTCGGCAGCAGTCTGACCAATTTCAAGGGCGGGCTGCTCAACGGTACTCATGGGTGGAGCCAGTAAATCGGCTACGGGTGTATTCGTAAACCCAATCAGCGAAACGTCTTCAGGAATAGACACATTTCGTTTTTTTAAGGCAGCCAGACAACCCAACGCCAGACGGTCGCCAGCCGCAAAGAAGGCATCGGGCGACTGATCCAATAAATCGTTTACAACGGGTTCTACATTGTTCTGGCCAAATTCAGAATACCGAATCAGGTTTTCGTCATAGGGCAATCCATACTTTTCAAGGGCAGCCCGATAGCCCGCCAATCGCTCCTGCGTGATGGAGATATACGACGGGATGGTTAGGTGTGCGATGCGCCGACGACCCGACTGAATTAAGTGCTCCGTTGCGGCAAAAGCACCCGTAAAATTATCGGCGGTTACGGCCAGTGATTTAAGGTCTTTGGATACGCGATCGAAGAGGACGATAGGCAGTTTTCGCTCCTGCAAAGCGCGTAGATGCGATACATCCGACGTACTTCCCGACAAAGAAATAAGCAAGCCGTCTGCTTTTCGGGCAACTGCCTGCTGCACGGTCAACAACTCCCGCTCGTAGGACTCGTGGCTTTGAAAAATGATAACCTGATACCCTCGACTATAGGCAACAGCATCAATGCCATTGATGGCCTGTGAAAAATAATTATTGGCAATTTGGGGAACGATAACGCCAATAACCCGGCTTCGATTCTCTTTTAAACTAAGTGCAATAGGATTTGGCTGATAGTTGAAGCGTTCGGCGTACTCGACTACCAAACGTTTGGTCTCTGAATTAATTTCATAACTACCCCGCAAGGCCCGCGAGACCGTCGAGGTTGACAGATTTAAGGCCCGCGCAATATCTTTTATGGTAATCGTCTCCAAAGCAACATATTGGTAAAATACAAAAACAGCGGCAATCCGTCAGGCGCTATGAGTATAAGTGTCGAGCCCTGGTCAACTACTCGTTTTACGGCTTTCCAGTAATATACCCAGAACTCGGCAACGTTCCCGATAACGTTTGCGTGAATAAATATCCCGAAAAGTTTCTACTTAACAAATAGCCTGCTTAACCTTAGGAAAGCAAGTAGCTAAGCCGTACATCTAATAGCTCACCTGGTTTCCATAAAAAAGACAATTTTTCGATCTATCATATCCGGTATTATGAATTCCTTATCCCTACAGTTGCTACCGCTGCTTCAATCCAGCACCGATGTCAGTCTTCCAACTGATCAACTCCTGCATTTACCTGAGCGCGTATTGCAATTTGGAACAGGAGTTCTGTTGCGCGGTTTACCCGATTATTTGATCGACAAAGCGAATCGTCAGGGCATTTTCAATGGGCGAATTGTAGTCGTAAAATCAACGGACGGGGGTGATATGTCGGCCTTTGCCCGGCAGGATAATTTATATACGCTCTGCATTCGGGGTATTGAAAATAAGAAACTCGTTGAAGAAAATGTCGTTTGTTCGGCCATTAGCCGCGTGTTATCGGCCAAACAGCAGTGGGATGAAATTCTACAGGTGGCTACCAGCCCTGACTTACAGATCGTGATTTCCAATACGACCGAGGTTGGTATTCAGTTGGTTCAGGACGACATTCGGCAATCGTCGCCGGAATCGTTTCCGGGCAAATTACTGGCCGTTTTGTATGCCCGCTATCAGGCATTTAACGGCGACCCAACCAAAGGATTAGTCATCGTCCCTACTGAACTCATTCCGAATAATGGCACCAAACTAGCCGCTATTTTACTGAAACTAGCAAATCAGAATGGACTGGAAGAAGCATTTATTCATTGGCTCACCACAGCTAATACCTGCTGCAATTCGCTGGTTGATCGCATTGTGCCCGGCCGACCAGATGCGTCGACCTATACTGCGATTAGTGAACAACTTGATTATCAGGATGAGTTGTTAACCGTTTCGGAAGTGTACCGACTCTGGGCTATCGAGGGTGATGAGCACGTACAAGAGGTGCTATCGTTCCATCAGGCCGACGAGAATATTTTTATCCGGCCTAACATCGATCAGTTCCGCGAACTGAAATTACGACTGCTCAACGGCACACACACATTAAGCTGTGGACTGGCTTATCTGAGTGGCTTCGAAACGGTTCGGGAAGCGATGGCCGATGAAGTATTATCTGCCTTTATTAGCAGTGTCATGCTGGCCGAACTGATTCCGGGTATCCCCTACGCTGTCGACGATAAAATTGCTCAACGTTTTGGCTTCCATGTACTCGATCGCTTCCGTAACCCATTCATTGAACATCGTTGGATAGCCATCACCATGCAATATTCGGCGAAGATGCAGATGCGGAACATTCCAACGTTGCTTCACTATTACAAGCAGTTGAACGTTACGCCCCGCTACATTGCCTTAGGCTTTGCCGCCTATCTGCTGTTTATGCGGGCTACCTCGCAACAGGATGGCGTGTGGTATGGCGAACGTGATGGACAAAAATACCCAATTCAGGACGCACAGGCTGGCTATTTTGCTGACTTGTGGGCGCGCCTGAATCCGCAGGACTTAACTAGTACGGTGCTACAAAATACCGACTTATGGGACTCAGATTTAACGCAGTTACCGGGCTTTGCCGATTCAGTGGCGAATCATTTAACGCAAATGGCCAACTCAAGTGTATTAGCGACGGTGGCTACCCATTTCGATCACATTGAAACCGTAACAAAATGAAAATAGCCCGTTGATTGTTATGATCAGTATGATTAAGGGATGAGTTACATCGTAATGAGTCTTAAACAATCATAAAAATCTGCGTCCTATAAGATCAAAATGAAACAGAACGTTTTAAAAATACACCCTAACGACTCCGTGCTCGTTGCGCTTACCGATTTAGAACCGGGCGAACGAGTGCAAAACGATGGCAACTCTTTAATCGTTACGGAAGCAATTCCGGCCAAACATAAACTAGCCATTCAG
The DNA here is from genome assembly GCF_054776755.1 of Spirosoma litoris. NCBI lineage: Bacteria > Pseudomonadati > Bacteroidota > Cytophagia > Cytophagales > Cytophagaceae > Spirosoma > Spirosoma litoris. Next base: position 200,826 of record NZ_BAAHBI010000002.1, read on the forward strand.
GCGTTTGAGCCCGGCGACTCCATCACTATGTACGGTGTACTCGTTGGGAAAGCTAAACACGCTATTCCTGCCGGAGGTCGACTCACGACGTTCAACGTACAGCATGCGACCAATAGCTACGACCTTCATGCGACTGCGTATCAATGGACAGCGCCAGCCGTTGATCAGTGGCAGAACCAGACGTTCATGGGCTATCATCGTTCTGACGGAAGCGTAGGAACGGGCAACTATTGGCTCGTGATTCCGCTGGTTTTCTGCGAAAATCGGAACATTCAGGTGCTGGAAGATGCCTTAGTTAACGACCTCGGTTATGGCCGCAAGAAAACCTATCAGCGGCAAACGGAAGAATTGAAGGCGCTGGTTCAGGCCGGTCGTACTGTTGAAGAGGTGCTACAAGCCGATTTACAAACCGCAGAACAGTCGCTCAATGGTCAATTACGGCTCTTCCCTAACGTCGACGGTGTAAAATTCCTCATACACGATGGCGGTTGCGGAGGCACCCGGCAAGATGCCCAGGCGCTCTGTGGTATGCTAGCCGGATACGTCACTCACCCCAATGTAGCCGGTGCAACCATCCTCAGCCTGGGCTGCCAGAATGCGCAGGTGAGCATGTTGCAGGAAGAAATTCAGAAGCGGAGTCCCCAGTTCGACAAGCCTTTCTTTGTTCTTGAACAACAGACTATTGGCACCGAAGAATCGCTGATTAGTCAGGCACTCCGGCAGACATTCGCCGGGCTCATGCAGGCCAATACAGCTGTCCGAAAACCAGCTCCGCTGAGCAAACTGGTCATTGGACTGGAATGTGGTGGATCAGATGGTTTTTCGGGAATTTCGGCTAACCCTGCGGTGGGTCACGCTTCCGATTTGATGGTTGCATTGGGAGGAACGGTTATCCTATCAGAATTCCCTGAACTTTGCGGAGTTGAGCAGGAACTGTGCGACCGAGCTGTTGATGCCGAAACCGCCAGTCGTTTCCGCGAACTGATGAACACCTACGCTCAACGAGCCCAGGAAGTAGGATCAGGTTTCGATATGAACCCATCGCCGGGAAACATCCGCGACGGTCTGATTACCGATGCTATGAAATCGGCGGGAGCATCTAAAAAAGGCGGTAGTTCACCCGTAGTGGCCGTGCTCGATTACCCCGAACCCGTTCGCAAACCTGGACTCAATTTACTCTGCACACCCGGCAACGATGTCGAATCGACCACAGCCGAGGTGGCTTCGGGCGCAACGGTCGTGCTATTTACAACGGGACTTGGTACGCCAACGGGAAATCCAATCACCCCCGTCATTAAAATAGCCAGCAATACCGCTTTAGCTAACCGAATGCCCGATATTATTGACATCAATACAGGTACTATCATTGATGGCGACGAAACCATTCAGCAGGCTGGCGAGCGCATTCTGGAACACATTATCCGTGTAGCTAGTGGTGATCTGGAAATAGCCGCCGTCCGTCACGGTCAGGATGATTTCATACCCTGGAAACGGGGGGTATCGTTATAAAGAGTGCAAGAGCGAAAGAGTGAATGAGTGTTTAACTAGTCTCCTTTCTCTTTTCGCTCTTTCGCTCATTCACTCTTTCGCTCTTTACACATGAAAAAGCCCTTTCTAAACGAAAACTTCTTGCTGCAAACCGAAACAGCGCAGCAGCTTTATCACGAGTTTGCCAAGCCGATGCCCATCATCGACTATCACTGCCATCTTCCACCCGATCAGATTGCGGAGAATAAGCAGTTTGAGAACCTGACGCAAATCTGGCTCTACGGCGACCATTACAAATGGCGGGCGATGCGGGCGAATGGGGTCGATGAAAGCTATTGCACAGGGAATCAGCCTGATTTTGCCAAGTTTCAGAAATGGGCAGAAACCGTGCCGTATACCCTCCGAAACCCGCTCTATCACTGGACGCACCTAGAATTACAACGATATTTTGGGATCACTGAAACTCTCAACGGCAAAAGTGCCCGACGGATTTATGACGCCTGCACCGAACAACTACAGTCGCCGGATTTCTCGGTTCGGAATCTGCTACGCCGGATGAACGTTGAAACCGTTTGTACAACCGACGATCCCGTCGATTCATTGGAAAACCACCAAAAACTGGCCGACGAAGGCTTCGAGATTGGTGTTCTGCCAACCTTCCGGCCCGACAAAGCCATGGCTGTTGACGATACGGCAGCATTCAACCAATACGTGGGCCGATTAGAAGCCGCCAGCAACCTATCGATCACCAACTTCGCTGACTTCCTGGCTGCCCTGCGCCAACGGCACGACTACTTTGCCGCAATGGGTTGCAAACTCTCCGATCATGGTCTGGAACAGATTTACGCGGAAGATTATTCCGACGGCGAGATAAGCATTATTTTCGACAAAATTCGCTCGGGAGATGATCTGACCCAGTTAGAAGTCCTGAAGTTTAAATCGGCTATGCTGGTGTATCTGGCCGAGCTAGATTGGGAAAAGGGCTGGACACAACAGTTTCACCTGGGCGCTCTCCGAAACAACAATAGCCGGATGCTTCGGCAGCTTGGTCCCGATACGGGTTGGGACAGCATCGGCGATTTTGCGCAGGCACGTGCCCTCTCCCGTTTCCTTGATCGGCTCGATACCAACGACAAATTGGCCAAGACAATTTTGTACAACCTCAACCCCAACGATAACGAACTTATTGCCACCATGATTGGTAACTTTAATGATGGGTCGGTGGCAGGAAAAGTACAATTTGGCTCTGGCTGGTGGTTTTTGGACCAGAAAGAGGGTATGGAACGTCAAATAAATGCTCTTTCCAATATGGGTCTGCTCAGCCGGTTTGTTGGTATGCTCACCGATTCACGTTCGTTCCTGTCGTACCCACGGCACGAGTATTTCCGCCGGATTCTGTGCAACATGCTCGGCAACGACATTGAAAACGGCGAACTCCCCGACGACATGGACTGGACCGGCCAAGTTGTACAGAACATCTGCTATGGCAACGCCAAAACTTACTTTGGGTTCAGCAATAAGCCAATGTCGCTGGCGGTTTGAGTAGATTCTAGGTACGAGTGGTGTCAGGTTCTCAAACCTGACACTGAGCGATTTCGGGGACGCCAGTCCGCCCAAAATCGTCTGAATAAATGTAAAACGCGGTTTCTTAAAACCGCTCTATGTCAGGTTTGAGAACCTGACACCACAGGAGTTAATATGACTAAAGTCTGCTGCTTCGGCGAATTATTATTACGATTTTCTCCAGTCGCTAATGGCGAATGGATTCGGCAAACAGCCATGCCCGTGTTTGTGGGTGGTGCTGAACTGAATGTAGCAACAGCATTAGCCAACTGGGAGGTGCCTGTGAAATACAGTACGGTATTGCCCGAAAACTCACTGGCCGATGATATTATCGGGTACGTGTCCGACAAAGGCATCGACCCATCGGGTATCCTTCGGTTTGGGCAGCGGGTAGGCAGCTATTATCTGCCGCAGGGCAGCGACCTCAAAAATGCGGGGGTCATCTACGATCGGGCACATTCTGCCTTTTCGGAGTTGGCAGTTGGTAAAGTTGATTGGGATACCGTGTTGCAGGATACGAGCTGGCTTCACGTCAGCGCTATCAGTCCGGCCCTAAATGCCGATGTAGCCGCTGCCTGTCAGGAATTGGTAGCGGTGGCGTCGTCAAAAGGTATTACCGTATCGATTGATCTGAACTACCGGGCACGACTCTGGCAATACGGCAAAACTCCTGTCGAAATCATGCCGGGCATAGTCCAATACTGCGACGTTGTGATGGGAAATATCTGGGCCGCCAATTCGCTATTAGGTATTCCTGTTGATCCAGAAGTCCACATTCGAGATCAGAAGGACGAGTATCTGGAACATTCATTGGCGACGGCAGAAGCGATTCAACGGCAATTTCCACGCTGTAAAGTCGTGGCCAACACGTTTCGATTCGATACGCCACCAACTGGCCTTCGGTATTATACGACTCTTTATACCCACGGTCATCAGTACGTTTCGTCCGAATTGCTAACCGATTCGGTTGTCGATCGGGTGGGTAGTGGCGATTGCTTTATGGCAGGACTTATTTACGGCCTGTATAACCAACACGATCCGCAGGCCGTAGTCGATTTTGCCGCTGCCGCTGCTTTTGGTAAGTTGCAGGAACTTGGCGATGCGACGGGTCAAACAGTGGCCGATATAACGAAACAACAACAGAATAATTTACGGTTTTTGGTTTAAGGTTTGAGGTTTACGGTTGGCTGGCGCGTCAGCTATTTATGCGTCAGCCAACCGTAAACCTTAAACCTTAAACCTCATACCACTTAACCAAAAAAACATGCCCGTATTCTCGCCCGAAAAAATCTTTGATCTGGTTATCAATCACCCGATTGTACCCGTCTTCTATCATCCCGACGCCGACCATGCACAAGCTATTGTCCAGGCTTGTTACGACGGAGGTTTGCGCGTATTTGAGTTCACTAACCGGGGCGACAAGGCACTGGCAGTGTTTACCCAATTAATAAGCTACGTACGGAAAAACTGTCCCGACATGGCGATGGGTATTGGCACGATTCTGACAGCCGATGACACCAAAAAATTCATCGCTGCGGGTGCCGACTTCGTAGTACAACCCGTGACAACACCAACCGTGGGCGATGTATGCCGGAATTACGGAATACCCTGGATGCCAGCTGGCTCTACGTTGAATGAAATTTATCAGGCAACCTTGTTAGGGGCTAATCTGGTGAAAGTATTTCCGGGCAATGTCGTTGGTCCTGGTTTTATCAAAGCCATCAAAGGCCCAATGCCGTCGCTAAAGTTGATGGTAACGGGGGGTGTCGAACCAACCAGCGAGAGCCTGAATGCCTGGTTCAAAGCGGGCGTTACGGCAGTCGGCATTGGTTCACAATTATTCTCCGGCGACAGTGCCGATCCGTCGGCCTTGCGTGATCGTGTGGCTTCGCTTGTCCAGATTGTTACACCCTTTATTCCTCAATCCGCATGAGTAAACCCGTCGGAAACTATCGCTGGACAATTGTAGCCCTGTTGTTCTTCGCTACAACCATCAACTACCTCGACCGGCAGGTGGTTGGTCTCCTGAAACCTACGCTGGAAAAAGAATTTAACTGGTCGGAACTGGACTACAGCCGCATTGTGCAGGTTTTCTCGGCCGCTTATGCCATTGGGCTACTGATTTTCGGGCGAATTATTGACCGCATTGGTACGAAGGTTGGCTATACGGTTGCCATCATTTTCTGGAGTATTGCGGCTATGGCGCATGCTATGGCCACCAGTACTATAGGCTTTATCTTCGCCCGTATTGGGCTGGGTCTTGGTGAAGCTGGTAACTTTCCGGCCGCCATTAAAACGGTTGCCGAATGGTTCCCCAAAAAAGAACGGGCGCTCGCAACGGGGATTTTCAACTCGGGCGCTAATATTGGAGCCGTAGTTGCCCCGATTCTGGTTCCCTGGATTCTGGGTATCTGGGGTTGGCAAATGGCCTTTATCGTTACGGGCGCTGTCGGCTTCATCTGGCTTATTTTCTGGTATATCGGCTACGAAATTCCCGCCAAACAGGCCAAACTGTCCAAAGCCGAGTTCGACTACATCCACAGCGATAACGAAACAACGCCCGATGCCGTTGCGGATCACGGCAAACCCGTTTCGTGGGGTTTATTACTGGGTAAGCGCCAAACCTGGTCGTTTGTGTTCGGTAAAATGCTGACCGACCCCATCTGGTGGTTCTTCCTGTTTTGGTTACAGGATTACTTCGCAACAACATTCCATCTCGATACAAAGAAACCGAATCTGTATCTGGCAGTCCTCTACACGCTGGTCAGTATTGGTAGTATTGGCGGTGGTTACCTGTCGTCGGCGCTGATTAGCCGAGGTTGGAGCGTCTGGAAAGCCCGCAAAACAGCCATGTTTATTTTCGCCCTGCTGGTATTACCCGTTATGGCCGTACGTTTTGGGCCGGGTATTTGGGGAGCTGTCGCCCTGATTGGTCTGGCCGGAGCAGCGCACCAGGCCTGGAGCGCCAACATTTTCACCACGGCCTCTGATATGTTTCCGAAACGGGCGGTTAGCTCCGTTGTGGGTATCGGCAGTATGGCCGGTTCCATTGGCGGTATTATCTTCCCGGAAATTGTTGGCCGGATTCTGGACAGCTATAAAAAGGCCGGTGACGTACAGAGCGGTTACGGTATCATCTTCCTGATGTGCGGCTCGGCTTACCTGCTGGCATGGTTGGTCATGCATTTCCTAACGCCAAAAATGCAACCCGTTCAACTGGAGACGCCTGAATCAGAACCGGTTAGTTAAATAAAATTTGTCATGCTGACAAAGGAAGCATCTTTACTTAAGAATCCATAAGCCTTGAGACGCATTCTTTGTCAGCATGTTGATCAATCCTTAATATTCTTTAACTAGGGTATCAAATAAACCTTCAAGCCATGCGTAATTATCCAGGCAGGTAGGTTTTCAGTATGCAGTCGGGGTTCCGTCGTAATCGTATTTTGAACGTCAATCAGTCGAACGCTGGAAAATATCTGCTTATTCTGTTCGAAGAGCGGCATTGTACTGTTATACATCTCCTGAATAATCTCCAGTTTTACTTCATGACCACCACTTAAATGCCTAACCTTAGCCCGATCAATACAAAGAGCTAAATTATCGGTGAAGAAAAGTAGTAGATGAATTTGGTTTGATGAATCGAATCCAGCGATGGATTTCAAATACTCGTAGTGAGAGGGAAAGCCTAAATTTAACTCCAGGGCAAAGCTTTTCTTTGCAAACAAATGATCCCTTATTTTCTGTTGGGTACTCAACGAAGCCAAATCCCGATAATCAGAAAATCCCTGTTTCTTGTATTGATAGCCAGCCAGATCCTGATCAATAATCGGTATTTTTCGGGGAATAAAGTTTTTACCGCTTGTACTTTTACCAATACCGGGTGGGCCAGCGATCACATAAATGTTCATCGAATCACCATCACATTTCCATCTTTATATTCGGCAATGGTATGCCCATCTTCTCGAATATAAACTAATGGCTGATTAATTGAAAACAGATAGGTACGGGCATTATCGGCACACTGTTTCTGCCAGATCACAAGCTCCTGGTCTGTCATATTTCGAGGATCTTTCTCCATCGTGCCTTGTTGGTATCTGATTTTATCCGTCATAGCCAAATTCACTTTATACAAAGATAACGAAAATGGACACTACTGATTCGTCTATAAAACTGTGGGGTATTACTAAGTTGCCCCATCTGTATCCATCTACTGTTTAAGTAGCCAGCGCCAGAATACCGAAAATCCCTAGTTTTATCCTATCCTAAAAAGACGCTATCTTGTCGGTCTCATTTCCCATTCGTAGACTAACCGATAAGATGCTATTTGTTCGTTATTTACTTGCTGCTTTGGGGCTGGCTTGTCCAATCTCGCTTCTGTTTGCACAGCAACCTATTTCGATTTCTTCTCCCGATAAATCCATTGTTGTTTCCGTCAGTACTAATCCGGTAGGTAACGTATTGTACCGGGTTTCCTATAAAGGCAAAAAAGTGCTTGAGCCATCAGGCGTGGGTTTTGTTCTCAGTAAACCCAAGGTATCACTAACCCAGTTCACCATTGCGGCTGCGGACTCATCAGCAAAAGATGAAACCTGGAAACCCGTTTGGGGCGAAGTCAATCAGATTCGTAACAACTATAAAGAACTGGCGCTTACGCTGGCCGATAAAGGTACTTCAGGAATAAAGGTGCTGGTGCGGTTTCGGGTGTTTAACGATGGGGTCGGTTTTCGCTACGAGTTTCCGCAACAAAAGGCGCTGACGCATTTCGTCGTAGCCGATGAGAAAACACAGTTTGCGCTAGCTGCCGATCATAAAACCTTCTGGCAACCTGGCGATTACGATTCTAACGAATACCTCTACAACACCACCCGATTGAGTGAGGTCGATGCAACTACAGCCTCAAACAAAGAGAAAGACACGGCTTTAAAATCGCTCATTGGCCCCAATGCGGTCCAGACTCCGTTGCTCTTTAAAACGGGTGATGGCTTATATATCAGCCTCTACGAAGCGGCCTTGATCAACTATCCGGTTATGCATCTGCAACTGGATAAGAAAAAACTAACGCTCACCTCACAACTGGTCCCCGATGCTGTTGGCAACAAAGCGTATCTGCAAACACCCGCTCAAACGCCTTGGCGAACCCTTATCGTCAGCGATAAAGCTACCGACATTCTGGCCTCCAAACTCATCCTGAACCTAAACGAACCTTCCACCATCGCCGACCCATCCTGGATAAAGCCCCAGAAATTTGTGGGCATGTGGTGGGAGATGCACATCGGCAAAGCGACCTGGGAAAAAGCGGGCGGCAAACATGGCGCCAATACCCAAAACGTAAAAAAGTACATCGACTTTGCCGCCAAATACGGCTTCGATGGCGTGTTGGTGGAAGGCTGGAACGTGGGCTGGGAAGACTGGTTTGGCAACTGGAAAGAGAATGTTTTCGATTTCGTAACCCCCTACCCCGACTACAACCTCGATTCGTTGACGGCTTACGCACAATCAAAAGGCGTTCGCATCATCATGCACCACGAAACGTCTGGCTCAGTTACCAATTATGAACGCCGTATGGATGCGGCCTTTCAATACATGGTGAAAGAGGGAATCAATACGGTGAAGACGGGCTACGTAGGCCGGATCATTCCACGGGGCGAACACCACGACGGGCAATGGATGGTTGGGCATTATGAGCGCGTGGCCGAAAAAGCCGCTCAGTACAAGATCATGATCGACTCCCACGAATCGGCACACCCAACCGGCTTGCACCGTACCTATCCGAACTGGATGGCGAGCGAAGCTGCACGGGGAAGCGAGTTCAACAACGCCCCTACCCTCGGCATTACGCCCGAACATACGACCATCCTGCCCTTTACGCGGATGCTGGGTGGTCCAATGGACTTTACACCGGGCTTGTTCCGATTTAAGCTAAACCAGTTCGACAGCACCCGCACAACACGCGTTCGAACGACGCTGGCGAAACAATTGGCGCTGTACATTACCCTCTATAGCCCGTTGCAGATGGCCGCCGATTTGCCAGAAAACTACGAGAAGCATCTGGATGCGTTTCAGTTTATCCGGGATGTACCCGTCGATTGGGACGACACTAAGATTATAGCAGCCGAACCAGGTGATTACCTGACTATTGCCCGAAAAACCAAAGGGAAAGACAGTTGGTTTTTGGGTGCCATTACGGACGAAAGCAGCCGCGATATCTCCATTGATTTTGATTTTCTGGAACCCGGCCAAGCCTACGAAGCCACCATCTATCGGGATGCCGCTACAGCCGACTGGTTTGCCAACCCAGAAGCCTATAAAATTGAAACGATCCCCGTGAACAGTAAAACAAGACTGCCCATTCATCTGGCGAAAGGTGGTGGCTGTGCAATTCAAGTGAAGAAGAAATAATCGAAGGCTTATTCCAACCAGCTTGGTTATTGCAGGGTCTATCAGGCAACTAAATGGCAACCATCATGAAAAATGGAATACAATTTCTTTGCCTACTGGCTTGCATCTGGGCCTGTTCAAAGTCAAACAACGACTCACCTATAAGCCCGGAAAGCGGCCCTAAGAATACCACTGCTTTGCTGAATAATGAAGACTGGTACGGAACCGGAAGTGCGCTTAAGATAACGGCCACCTCTGCTGACACTTGCCTGACCAATCGGTTCAGCGTTTATATTTCAAACGAACTTCCTTATCCCAAAGGAGCCAGAAAAGCAGCGCCTTACAATTGCATTGGTCCCTGTAATACAACCCAATACCTCGCTTTCGAGAAAGTACCGCTAGCTATTGGCAAATACGATGTAACCCGGTTGACAAGTTGTACACCTGCCCCCGTTACAGGGGCCAGCTACGGATTGATTATTGGGGGCGATGCCGTCTTTTCTTCGTACCGAGCCCAGGGAGCCAATAGCGGCTGGATTGAAGTTACGCGCGCTGATACAATTGCGAATGTCGTTGAAGGCAAGTTCGAACTAACGCTGACCTCGCAGGATGCCAAAACAGTTCAATTCCGAAACGGTAATTTCGCGCTTCCTCTGAAGAAATAAATCGAACGTCGATGAGTAGGTTGATTTCGTGAGTTGACTTATCAAACAAAGTGCTTCTATTTTGCCTTAGTTAACTACAGACAGAATACGATCTTTTCATTCACGTTCATTCATCTTTAAAACAGAAGCTCAGTATGCAAATCAAACGGAACGCTTCGGCCCATTGGGCAGGTTCAGGCAAAGACGGAAAAGGAACCGTTTCAACCGCCAGCACCGTACTTAACCAGTCGCAGTTCTCCTTCAACACGCGCTTTGCCGATGGCATTGGCACAAATCCTGAAGAGCTGGCCGGTGCGGCTCATGCCGGTTGTTTCTCCATGCAATTAGCGTTCAACATCCAGGGTGCAGGTTTCACTGCCGACTCAATCGACACCCAGTGCACCATAACCCTCGATACCGATAGTGCCAGCATCAGCGGCTCACATCTGGTGGTAAAAGCCAGCGTGCCCGGTCTTGATCAGGCTAAATTTCAGGAGTTGGTTGAGCATGCAGAGAAAAACTGCCCCATTTCCAAGCTATTCAATACCAAAATCTCGGTGGATGCTACATTGGTGTAGTCTCCGTGATTAAAGAATAACGCAAAGGCGCAAAAGATTGACGCAAAGAACGCAATGAAATACTCTTGGCGATCTTTGCGTCATTTCTTTGCGCCTTTGCGTTAAAAAGTAGAGCACACAATAAACCGATGCAACTACCTAGTCTTTTCAGATACGTCAGCTTATTCGTTAGTTTCATAGCTAGTGCTATCAACCCATTTTGTGCATCTGCTCAATCTGGTTTTGCCAAGCCGCTTGCCTTTCCGGGTGCAGAAGGTTTCGGCAAATACACCAGCGGAGGGCGTGGTGGGCAAGTGCTCGTTGTTCGAAATCTGAACGATAGCGGCCCAGGCAGCTTTCGGGAAGCTGTTACAACGCGAGCCCCCCGGATTGTTGTTTTTGCGGTTTCCGGTACCATCGCCCTGAAATCAAAGATCCTGATTCGACAGAATAATTTGACCATTGCAGGCCAGTCGGCACCGGGCGGTGGCATTTGTCTGAAAAACTACAACCTGACCATTGAAGCCAACGACATCATTATCCGGTACTTACGCTTTCGGCTGGGCGACGAAGCCAAACAACAGGACGACGCCATCACCGGGATTCAGCAAAAGCGAATTATCATCGACCATTGTTCCATCAGTTGGGCAACTGACGAATGTGCCTCGTTTTACGACAACGAGAATTTTACGATGCAATGGTGCCTGATTTCGGAAAGCCTGAACAAGTCGGTTCATGAAAAAGGCCCTCACGGTTATGGGGGCATTTGGGGTGGTATGGGCGCTTCGTTTCACCATAATCTGATTGCTCATCAGAACAGCCGGACACCCCGATTCTGTGGATCGCGTTACCACAAACAGCCCCAGCGCGAACTCGTCGATTTCCGAAATAATGTCATTTACAACTGGGGAATCAATGATGTGTACGGGGGTGAAAAGGGGAGTCATAATCTGGTTAGTAATTATTACAAACCCGGTCCGGCAACCCCAACGAAGCTCCAGAGCCGGATTGTAAACCCATCGAAACCTTACGGTCAGTTTTTTGTCGCAGAGAATTTCGTGGTGGGTGATAGCATCATTAGTAAAAACAACCTGAGTGGTGGCGTTCAATGCGATGCGCCCGATTCGGCCATTGCTAAGCAGCCTTTTATGGTTGAGAGTCTTCCCGAGCAAACGGCGCAACAAGCCTATGAGCAGGTGCTTTTAAAGGCCGGTGCCAGCTATCGACGCGATGCCATCGACGCTCGTGTTGTCAACGATGTTCGCACTGGAACAGCTTCGTTTGGATCGCAGAAAAAAGGAATTATCGATTCCCAAAAAGATGTAGGTGGTTGGGTAACGCTGAAACAAGCCCCCGTGCCAACCGACACCGATGCCGACGGTATGCCCGATCAGTGGGAAACCAGTCACGGCCTAGATCCAAGCAGCCCGTCAGATGCTAGTCAATTTAAGCTCGACGAGCAATATACCAATGTTGAGGTCTATTTGAACAGTTTGGTTTTGTAGATGGCTCTTGGATGGCGCGAGGCTCCAGCCTCGTGCCATCCAAGAGCCATCCAAGTCTTCATAATTAGTATAATCGGCTGATTCTTCGCTTAGTCTTTGCAATAGCCATCTGAAGAAATAGCCCACCGCTTTTCATCAGTGCCATTTTTGGCCTACATTGCAGGACCTCCTACTCGTTACCTTATGGTTCACTATACTCATCCGAGTCGTATTCTTGTCGCGCTAGATTGTATCATTTTCGGTTTCGACGGAGAAGAACTCAAATTACTGCTGATCAAACGAAACTTTGATCCCGAACGCGGCAAATGGTCTTTGATGGGTGGATTTCTGAATGAGCAGGAAGATTTGGAAGCAGCCGCTCAGCGCATTCTGTACGATCTGACGGGCCTGACTAACAATTACCTCGAGCAACTACAAACTTTTGGTGCTGTAAAGCGCGACCCCGTTGAGCGAACAATCTCGGTGGTTTATTATGCGCTGGTCAATATTCAGCAGCAGGACATCAACGCTATTAAGGTGCATAACGCCTATTGGATTAATCTATCCGAAAAACCCGATCTGATTTTCGACCACAACGCGATGGTGGATCAGGCTCTTCGGCAACTCCGGTATAAAGCTGCTCTACACGCCATTGGCTTTGAATTAATGCCCGACAAGTTCACCATTCCTCAACTTCAGAAGGTATACGAAGCGATCTATAATACGCAACTTGATCGGCGCAATTTCAGTCGCAAAATCATTTCGACCGAACTCCTGATCGACACCGGAGAAAAAGACTCAAATTCAGTCACGAAGAAAGGCAAACTGTACCGGCTCAATGCTGACAAATACCAGAAATACCTTACTGATTATGTTGGTTTCTTCCCTGAGCTAACGCTATCCTGATTTGTACCTACGGGCCGGAGCACATTCGGCTTTGCCCCTCTTTCAGTTACAAACCTGGTAGATATGTAACGACAGAAGCTTTCTCTGCTATAGAATTTACGGGCATCAGACCAAGTCGTATTGCTGGTGCTTTCAGTAGGACTCTATCAGGAAAACAAATAATAATTTCATTTTCAATTCAATGAATACAAAATTGATGTAATATTGTGTCACACATACACTATTTAACAAGTTATACTCTCCTATCCTACTCAAAAAGGCTTTTTAGCCTCCCGAGAAACCTTATCTATGAATAATCAATATGTGATCGGCGTCGATTTTGGTAGCGATTCGGTCAGAGCCTTAGTCGTAAATGCCCAAACTGGCGAAGCCGTAGGAACGCACGTTCACGAATACACGCGCTGGAAACAAGGATTATATTGCGATCCAGCTACTTCCCAATTTCGGCAACACCCACTCGATTACCTCGAAGGGCTAACAGCTACGATTACTGGTGCCTTGGCCCAGGCGCCTGCCGACGTCCGTCAGCAAGTCGTCGGCATTTCCATCGATACCACTGGCTCTACTCCTTGCGCCGTTGACGAAACGGGTCTTCCGTTGGCGCTGCGTCCTGATTTTGCGGAGAATCCGAACGGAATGTTTATTCTCTGGAAAGATCATACCGCCAATGCCGAAGCCGAGGAAATCAACAATCTGGCTCATCATTGGGATACGGATTATACCAAATACGTCGGGGGTATTTACTCGTCAGAATGGTTCTGGGCAAAAATGCTACGGACGCTGCGAGTTGATGAAACCATCCGTGCGCACGCCTTTTCCTGGATTGAACACTGTGACTGGATTTCGGCAGTTCTGACGGGCAATACCAATCCATTGACCCTCAAACGATCGCGTTGTGCGGCTGGGCACAAAGCCCTTTGGCACAGTGAGTTCGATGGCTTACCCTCTGACGAGTTCTTAACCAAACTCGATCCGTTACTCAGCGGATTACGCGATCGCTTATTCACCGATACCTACACCTCCGACCAATCAATGGGGCATCTTTCCTCGGAATGGGCGGAGAAACTGGGGCTATCGACCAACATTGTGATCGGTGTTGGCGCTTTCGACGCGCATATGGGTGCTATCGGTGCCGAAATCGAACCCTATGCGTTTGTCCGCATCATCGGCACCTCAACCTGTGACATTCTAATGGCACCCAACGAGGAGATTGGTCATCGGCTCATTCGGGGTATTTGCGGGCAGGTCGACGGTTCGGTGGCACCGGGAATGCTCGGTCTGGAAGCGGGACAGTCGGCATTTGGCGATGTATACGCCTGGTTCGCGCGTCTGATTACTGGCCCTGTGCGTGAGCTATTAGGACAGGAAGCCGCCGATACGTTAAGTCAGCAGCTCATACCGCATTTATCGACAGAGGCTGCTAAGTTACCCGTCACCAGGAACGATGTCATTGCCCTCGACTGGATTAACGGACGCCGTACACCCGATGCCAATCATACGCTTAAAGCGGCTATAGCCGGGTTAAATCTGGGTACTGATGCCCCTAAAGTATTTAAGGCATTGGTGGAAGCAACGGCCTTTGGTTCGCGGAGTATTGTTGATCGTTTTCTGGATGAAGGCGTCCCGATCAAGAAAGTAATCGCGATTGGTGGCGTGGCAAAAAAATCACCCTTTGTGATGCAAACCCTCGCTAATGTACTGAATAAGCCCATTCAGGTAGCCAGTGCCGATCAGGCCTGCGCCCTCGGTGCAGCTATGTGTGCAGCAGTAGCGGCTGGTGTTCATCCAACGATGGAAGCCGCTCAAAAAGCAATGGGTTCCGGTTTCGATGCCGAGTACAAACCCCAACCCGACAAAGTAGCCATATACGAAACGCTGTATGCAAAGTATTTAAAATTGGGGGCTTTTGTAGAAAAGGAGTTATAAAGCATGTAGAACGGAGTGGTACTCCGTTCAGTCGCCTAAGCGACTAATTAACTGTTGAACAAATAGCCTGACGGCTGAACGGAGTACCACTCCGTTCTACATAAAATTATGCTCGATCTGAAACAATTTGAAGTCTGGTTCGTAACAGGAAGCCAACATTTATATGGCGAGGAAACGCTAAAACAAGTCGATGCCCATTCCTTGATTATTGCCAATTTTCTTGGTGATAAAATGCCGGTTCGGGTGGTGTTCAAACCTGTGGTGAAAACCCCAGACGAAATTTACGCCATTTGTCAGGAAGCTAACGTAGCGTCGAACTGCGTCGGGATCATTACCTGGATGCACACCTTCTCGCCCGCTAAAATGTGGATTCGGGGGTTAACCGTGCTGAAGAAACCACTTCTTCACCTGCATACACAATTCAATCGTGACATTCCCTGGAATGATATCGACATGGATTTCATGAACCTGAACCAATCGGCGCACGGTGACCGGGAATTTGGGTTTATCATGTCGCGTATGCGGTTGAATCGTAAAATCGTCGTTGGTTTCTGGCAGGATCAGGGCGTTATCGACAAAATTGCGTCCTGGAGCCGGGTGGCCGTAGCCGCTTACGAACTGAAGACGATGAAAGTGGTGCGCTTTGGCGATAACATGCGGCAGGTTGCTGTAACGGATGGCGATAAAGTAGCTGCCGAAATGACCTTTGGTATGTCGGTGAATACGCATGGCATTGGCGATCTGGTGGCCGTTATCAATCAGGTGACCGACGCCGAAATTGATCGACTCGTAGCCGAATACGCTGACAGCTACATACTGATGGATTCACTCCTGAAAGGCGGGGCCCAGCACAGTTCGCTACGCGATGCGGCCAAGATCGAAATCGGGCTGCGGGCGTTTCTGAAAGATGGCAACTTCTCGGCCTATACCGATACGTTTGAAGATCTGCACGGCATGACTCAATTACCGGGCATTGCTTCGCAACGCCTGATGGCCGATGGCTACGGTTTTGGTGGTGAGGGCGACTGGAAAACCTCAGCGATGGTTCGTACGATGAAAGTGATGGCGGCTGGTCTGAAAGGGGGTAACTCGTTCATGGAAGACTATACCTACCATTTCGATCCTGTGAATCCATTGGTACTTGGCTCGCACATGCTCGAAATATGCCCATCAATTGCGGCCGGTAAGCCAACCTGCGAGATTCACCCGCTAGGCATCGGCGGTAAAGCTGATCCCGTCCGCCTGGTGTTTAACGCTCCTGCTGGCCCGGCCATCAACGTATCACTCATCGACATGGGTAACCGTTTCCGATTACTGGTTAATGAAGTAGAAGCTGTAGATGTACCCGAAGCTCTGCCGAAATTACCCGTAGCCCGTGCCCTGTGGAAGCCCATGCCTGATATGCAAACGGGATGTGCCGCCTGGATTCTGGCCGGTGGTGCGCACCACACCGTTTATAGCCAGAATTTGACGACTGATCAAATTGAAGACTTCGCCGACATTTTCGGTGTCGAGTTAGTGGTCATTGATCGTAACACGAACCTCCGTCAGTTGAAAAACGAACTGCGCTGGAGCGAGGCTACGTATCGACAATTTTAAAGAGTGAATGAGCAAAAGAGCGAAAAGTTGATGCGCCAGCCACTCTTTCGCTCTTTCACTCCGCTTCGGCGGTCCGATTTCACTCTTTCACTCTTTAAATATCTATGAAAAAACAACTCCTAACTCTCTTCTTAGCCAGCAGCAGTTTACTGGCTTCAGCGCAGAACAAAGTAACGCTCAATGCCAACGAGGGCAAGCACCTCATTAGTCGACACATCTATGGTCACTTCGCTGAGCACCTCGGTCGTAGTATTTACGATGGTTTTTATGTGGGCGAGGGCAACACGAAAATCCCTAATAAAAACGGGGTTCGGCTAGATGTGGTCGCTGCACTGAAAAAACTAAAGATTCCGAACCTCCGCTGGCCGGGTGGCTGTTTTGCCGATACCTATCATTGGAAAGATGGTATTGGGCCAAAAGCTAAACGCCCTAAAATTGTGAATACCTGGTGGGGTGGCGTTACCGAAGATAATAGTTTCGGCACCCATGATTTCCTGAATATGTGCGAACTCCTGGGAACGGAGCCGTATCTGGCCGGTAACGTGGGGAGCGGCACCGTACAGGAATTATCGGATTGGGTTCAATATGTAAACTTCGAGAAGAACAGTCCCATGTCGAACCTGCGCCAGCAGAATGGCCGACAGGTTCCCTGGAATGTGCGCTATTGGGGTGTAGCCAACGAAGCCTGGGGTTGTGGTGGTAATATGAAACCTGACTATTACGCCAATATCTATCGGCAGTACAGCACGTTCATGAACACTCGTGTAGGCAAGGAGCGTATTTTTCGGATTGCCTCGGGAGCCAGCGACAACGATTACACCTGGACCGAGACTCTCATGAAAAATATTCCTGGTAGCCTCATGGAAGGACTGGCTATGCACCATTACTCGGTGTTATCGTGGGGCGAAGGCAAGAAAGGTTCCGCCACGGAATTTACCGATCAGGAATATTTCAAAACGATGCAGCAAGCGTTGTTGATGGATGAGTTGATCGAGAAACATTCGGCCGTGATGGACAAGTATGATCCTGAGAAGAAAATCGCCCTCATAGTTGACGAATGGGGTGGCTGGTATAATGTTGAGCCAGGAACCAATCCGGGATTCCTATATCAGCAGAATACCATGCGCGATGCAGTTCTGGCCGGGGCAACGCTCAACATTTTCCATAAACACTGCGAGCGTGTCCGCATGGCCAATCTGGCACAGGCCATTAATGTACTCCAGTCGGTTATCCTGACCAAAGGCGATAAAATTCTGCTGACGCCCACCTACCACGTACTGGAAATGTACAACGTGCATCAGGATGCAACAATGCTCCCCGTTGATGTAAAATCAGCTGATTTTGTCCTTGACAAGGAAAAACTACCCGCCGTATCGGTATCCGCTTCTCGCGATAAAGCGGGTAAAGTTCATATTTCGCTAGTCAACATCGACCCAACCAAGCCACAGGAAATTTCGGTAGATCTGAAAGGACTCAAAGCGGCTGGACTAACCGGACGAATCCTTACCTCTGCCAACGTACACGATCATAATACCTTCGATAATCTAACTAAAATCAAGCCGGTTGCCTTCAATGGTGCCAAAATAGAAGGCGATAATCTGACCGTAACGCTGCCGCCTGTTTCGGTGGTGGTCCTGGAACTATAAAGAGTGAAAGAGCGAAAGAGTGAATGAGCGCTGAGTCATCATTTCCACTCTAGCCGCTCTTTCACTCATTCACTCTTTCGCTCTTTACTCATGTATACATCTTTAAAAGAAGAATGCTACGAGGCTAATATGCAACTGCCGAAGTTGGGTCTGGTGCTGTTTACCTTCGGTAATGTCAGTGCTGTTGACCGCGAACGGGGCGTATTTGCCATTAAACCCAGTGGTGTTCCCTATGAGCAGTTAACGGCCCGCGATATTGTCATTTGCGATTTCGACGCCAAAGTGGTTGAAGGCACCATGCGCCCCTCGTCGGATACCAAAACGCATGCGTTACTCTACAAAACCTGGGAAAAAATTGGCGGTATTTCGCACACACATAGTACGTATGCGGTGGCGTGGTCGCAGGCGGGTATGGACATTCCTATTTTTGGAACCACCCACGCCGATCACACCCATCAGGATATTCCCTGCGCCCCTGCCCTAACCGACGAGATGATTCAGGGCGATTACGAGCATGAAACAGGTCACCAGATTTTCAACGTGTTTGCCGAGAAAGGGCTGAATTATAGCGAAATGGAGATGGTACTACTGCAAAATCACGGTCCGTTCACCTGGGGCAAAACCGCCGAGAAAGCCGTATACAACTCAGCTGTTCTGGAAGAGGTGGCACGCATGGCCTACCTGACGTTGCAAATCAACCCGAATACACCTCGTATCAAAGACACGCTTCGGCTGAAACACTACGAGCGCAAGCACGGGAAAGACGCGTATTATGGGCAGGGTTGCTAATCGGTATAGTATGAATACACCGAACTGACCTTTACCAACAGAGTCTATAGTAGCGATCAAACTTTTCGCTATGTATTCAGTCTATCTCTGTGACATAAACTCCTTACTAGTTCATGAAATTTTTGACCCAATTTCTCTCTCTGGCCCTCTTAGCGGGTTGTGTGACCATGAATTCCTGTACGTCTAAAAAAGAAACAACCGAACAAAAGCCAGGTATTGAAAAAGCGGTCTATGGCCAACTACCTGATGGCCAAACAGCTGACTTATATACGCTACACAATGCCGATGGCATGACCGCCAGCATTACCAACTACGGCGGAATCATCGTATCGCTAACCACACCCGATCGGAATGGGAAGTTTGAAGATGTGACGCTGGGTATGGATTCGCTGGCGGGTTACGTTAAAGGAACACCTTATTTCGGGGCGCTGGTGGGTCGATACGGAAACCGGATTGCCAAAGGGAAATTTACGCTGGATGGTAAAACGTACTCGCTCGCAACCAACAACTTCGGCAATCATCTTCACGGTGGTTTGAAAGGTTTCGACAAAGTTCTCTGGACAGCCACTCCAGTTGAAGGTGATGAACCCGCCCTTAAACTCACCTACACCTCGAAAGACGGCGAAGAAGGCTATCCCGGAAATTTAACCGTCGAGGTAACGTATACCTTACAGAAAGACAACGCCCTAAAAATTGATTATCAGGCCACTACGGATAAGCCCACCGTCGTAAACCTGACGAATCATACCTACTTCAATTTGACGGGTGGCGCTAAACGCGACATTCTCGACCACGTTGTAACGCTCTACGCCGACAAGTTTATCCCGATTGACCAAACGCTGATTCCGACGGGTAAACTACAACCCGTAGCTGG
Organism: Spirosoma litoris; assembly: GCF_054776755.1. Lineage (NCBI taxonomy): Bacteria > Pseudomonadati > Bacteroidota > Cytophagia > Cytophagales > Cytophagaceae > Spirosoma > Spirosoma litoris. Next base: position 220,680 of record NZ_BAAHBI010000002.1, read on the forward strand.
TACGCCATTTGATTTCACCAAGCCAACGGTTGTTGGAGCGCGTATCAACGATTCAACCGATACACAGATTAAATACGGTGGCGGCTACGACCACGGCTGGGTACTGAACGGCACAGGCGATTCGCTGAAATTAGCCGCTACGGTTTACGAACCTACCAGCGGACGAGTTATGGAGGTGCGCACAACCCAGCCTGCCATCCAGTTCTATACTGGTAACTTCCTGGACGGTTCTGTAACAGGCCGGGAAGGATTCCCTTACAAAAAACGGTACGCGCTGTGTCTGGAAACCGAACATTATCCAGATTCGCCGAACCAGCCCAACTTCCCAACAACGGTTCTTCGTCCGGGTGAAACTTACAAAACCACAACGATTTACCAGTTCTCATCGAAGAAAGAGTAGTATAAGGTGAATAATGGAAGATTTGCGAATAGAATTATACTAATTTTTTGTCCTCCCGACATCAGGAGGGATCTTTAGTAAATAACCAGTTACCAAAGATCCTTCCTGGCGTCGGAGGACAAAAAACAATATTATAAACAACTGACAATCAACAAATAACTCCAGATTCTATCCATTATTCACGTTAGAGCGTGTTTGGGAATTGAAAAGTAGTGGTAGTGGAGTCAACTTTGTGGTCGCCAAACGACAGAGCCATGACCAAACAGTGGGGGCACTAACCAACTACCAGTGGAACGCAATTTTGGATTTGCAAGAGTACAGTGGAGATTTTTTTAAGCGTCCATTGCAGTAGTGAAAAAATAGGTTTCTTGTTGACTGGATGTTCTTTGATGCAATGTCGAATGTTTCCGTCGACGGTTATACCAACTCTCGATCTACTCAACGAGAGCTAACCGAGCTGCTATACGTGTGGCAAAATGCACATGATTAACCAACCGCCACGGCGGACCGAGGGAAATAGGTGATCGTTTCCCTTTATGAACTGGAATAGCTCCCGTCGGTCCTGGAGAAGATGCTGACGGCCTTCTTTACTAGATCGCGTGGCTTCGGCCAGCCGATCCAATTGAGCTTCTTTCTGCCCTCGTTGCAATTGTCGGATCTGTTGCTGCTCACGGGTAAACGTGGAACTGGGGAGGGGAACTTGCTTTTTGGGGGCGTTGTGGCCACTTAGTGATTCGGCCTCGATCGACACCCAGTTCACGGTCAGCCCGCCGATGCGGCCGCATCTTGGATCGAGCCTTTAGCATATGATAACTCGACAGCTATCTCTTTAAAGGCTTCGTCAAACACACACGGTCCGCCGTTCGCGTCGTTTAGTCATAGTTACATTGGATTTTGCCCCAAAGCTGCCTAAAGCAGTATCCAGTCAAATGTAGTATGTCCACTTGGACGCCTTTACCCTGAATTTGCTCACCAACGATGAAGTCATCGCCATCGATCAGGACCCTCTGGGCAAATCGGCCAGATTGGTGCAGGAAGAAAATGGTATTCAAACCTGGATCAAACCGCTGGAAGATGGGTCATTTGCCGTCGGCCTATTCAATGTGGGCGACTTTGGGAAAACTCCAGAATCCTACTTTCGTTGGGGCGATGAAACAGCTAAATCATTCATAATGGATTTCACAAAAGTGGGCTTAAAAGGAGCATACCGCTTACGTAATGTGTGGCGACAAAAAGACGTTGGTATCTTTACTGGTTCATTCAAAACCGAGATCAGGCATCACGGCGTTGTATTGCTCCGAATGTTTCCAGGAAAGTAACCCAAAATCAGTCAGAAACATGACTAAGACAAGATCATTTAAAGTAGCATTTGCCTCATTAGTAACGCTTTCCATCTTCATGGCAGGCTTCAGAATTATCACGTATGAAGCGCCCGGAATTTCACTCGAAAACTACACCATAGAAGATGGTTTTCAGTTGAAGTTGATCGCTTCTGAGTCACTACTAAAAGCCCCCGTCAGCCTGGATTTTGACGATAAGGGACGAATGTGGGTGGTTGAAATGATCAATTATATGCCCAATCTCGAAGGAATCGGCGAAGACGAACCTACAGGCAAGATTTCTATCCTGGAAGATCTGAATAAAGACGGTGTGGCCGACCATGCCAAAGTGTTTTTAGATAAGCTCGTTCTGCCAAGAGGGCTGGCGCATGTTTACGGCGGCCTACTCTACGTAGATGGCCCCAAACTTTGGTTTGTCGAAATAAAAAATGACAAGCCGGGCAAAAAAACACTGGTCGACCCGGTTTATGCCGAAGGGGGTAATGTCGAGCATTCGTCGAATGGCTTGATGATGAACGTCGATAACTGGATTTACAATGCCAATTACAATTTTAGGTATCAGTTAAGAAATGGAAAATGGGTCAAAGAACCGACGTCGGCTCGTGGGCAATGGGGAATTACGAGAGACAATTTTGGGCGGCTGTATTACAATAACAACTCGGTCAATTTACAGGGTGATTATGTATTGCCCAACAAAATCATCCGGAACAAGTATTTCAAACCGACTATCGCTGAAAACAAGCGTTTAGCCAGTAATCGGGTATTTCCAATCCATCAAACATCAGTCAATAGGGGTTATCAGGAAGGCATTCTGGATGACAAAGGCTATCTAGTAAACGTCACGGCATCCTGTGGACCCTTGGTATACCGGGGTGGAATTTTCCCGGAAGCCTACAATCAAAACGCGTTTGTCTGCGTTCCCGAAGCCAATCTGATCAAACGAAATGTGTTACATTTTGACGGTCTTCAAACAACGGCCAGTCAGGCAATAGAAGGCAAAGAATTTATAGCGTCTACCGACGAAGGTTTCCGTCCGGTCAATTTGTTTACTGGCCCTGATGGAGCCATGTACATTGTGGATATGCACCGGGGCATCATCCAGCACAAAGCCTACATTTCACAATACCTGACCGAACAACTGGCCGCTAAAAAATTGGATACCTTACAAAATGCAGGACGTATTTTAAAAGTAACCAGCAAAACAATCAAGCCCAACACAGTCCCCGACTTATCGAAGGCTTCGAGCGCTCAGTTGGTGGCCTTACTCAGTCATCCAAACGGGTGGTTAAGAGATCGCTCTCAACAACTGCTGATTCAAAAGAAAGACCTTTCGGTTGTCGGCCAGCTCACCAAACTAACCCGGACAAGTAATTCGTTTTCAACGGCTATCCATGCCCTTTATGTGCTGGATGGTTTGAACGCCCTGTCGTTTGAAAGCCTTACTGAACTGATCAATCAATCGAAAAATCCAGAAACAATTGCCCATGCGTTAGGTCTTCTGGAGCGATTCGCTACAGCGCCACGCGTCGCTAAAATGAAAGCGATCAGCACGCAATTGCTGGCTCAGAATAATGAAACAATAGACCTGTATCTGTCGATGTCACTAAGCCCCTGGCTCAATCTGTCGGAAGCCAGTTTTCTGCCTATTCTGGCCGAAATCGACAAAAAGCATACGAGCCAGGGCATTTTTCAGGAGGCTATTACAAGTGGGCTTAGCGGTAAAGAAGACGTATATCTGGCATCGCTGAACCCAGGCGATCAGCTCAAAAAGAACTTGACTCTGGCCGTTAGTAATCGGCAGAAAAAAGAGATGAATCCCATCTTTGTTGTCGAAAAAAATACCGTCGATCCCCGAACAAAAGGGTTGAAACTGTTCCGAAGCATTTGCGCGACTTGCCACGGTGCTGATGGCAAAGGCATTCAGGATTTGGCCCCACCGCTCAAAGACTCCGAATACATAAATGGCTCCATGAAGCGGCTGGCTGCCATGATTTTACACGGTGTGAGCGGGCCGATTCACGTAAACGGCAAGCTCTACCAATTAAACAACGAAATGCCCGCGCTGATCAACAACAAGGAAATCAGCGATCAGGATATTGCCGACATTATTCGTTTTACCCAGAACGCATTTGCGAAAGATGGAAAAGATATTACGAATGAAGACGTCAAAAAAATGAGAGATAAAAAGCCGTCTGGCAACGGTATTTTCACCGAAAAGCAATTGCTGGAAGGTGATTTTGATAAGTGATTGCCCTAAACGTGCCGTGGTGTCGGTTACTTATAACCGACACCACGGCACGTAATGTTAAACATCAACCTCTTATGCCTATACCAGTTTTATATAAGCTCGTATTACGCTCGTTTTTCGTGACGCTGGGCATGCTGGCTGTCTGGTGGGGCCTCAATTCATTTTTCACTGGCTCGGTTTGGGAGGGCATGGTTGTCAGCAAATCGGCACTCGTGGTTGAATATTGCGAGTTCAATCATGTCGACAAATTCTTTCATCAACCCATGAATACGTATTCCAATCTGGTGTACTTCTTCTTTGGGGTATTGATCGTACAAATTGCCTACGACGATTATAAAAATGATGGTTTAAAGCGCCAAAATCGGCTGGAATCGTTTCCGATGCTGTCGGCGTTAATGGGTATCTGCTTCATTTATTTAGGTTTTGGCAGCGCGTTTTTTCACGCATCGCTTACCTACATTGGCCAACGGGTTGATATGAACGGCACCTACGGAATTACGCTCGTACTAGTCAGTATCGGCCTCTATCACGTGTTGTATAAAGTTAGGTTCACACAACCCGTCAAAACCATCTGGACTGTCTCGCTGGTAATCCTGATTATCCTGTTTTTGAAAATTGCCTTACTGATTCCAAGCTCTACATTATTACCCGGCCTTATACTGGCGCTACTGATATGCATCGCCATCAATTACTTCCAGTTCAGAAAAGAACGATCAGGGTTAGTAGGCATTGCAAGCCTTGTATTGATGGTAATTGCCGTCAAGTTCCGCACGTTGGATGTACAGAAAATTGGTTGCGACCCACATTCGTTGATTCAAGGTCATTCTATCTGGCATTTGCTTACAGCTCTCAGCAGCGTTTGCAGTTATTCCTTTTTTCGATTTGCCGGCAGGAAAAATAGTTTTTAAACCCAGAGTTACAGAGAAATGCATACAGAATTTATCGTGATGTCGGGTTCTAAAACCTCAAGCAAACCTAATTGTATCTCCGGAAAAGTCGTGAGGTTTACAACACCTTTCAGTTTGTATTTGGCGGCAGTAAAACGAGCTTGATTCACGATGGCGGTAGCACAACGCATTCCTCTAAATAATCCTCTTAGAAACATGGTCAGATTCGTCAAATTAGCTATCGTCGCACTTATCGTCGGCAGTGGAATTCTTTGCCTCAGTATGGCAAACCAGAAACAGCAAGCACCCAACATTGTCTACATCCTGGCCGATGATCTGGGTTATGGCGATGTATCTGTTTATAATCCGACAGGGCAGATTCCTACTCCTAACATTGACAAACTGGCCACCCAGGGTATGCGCTCCTGACAGGCCGTTATCCCTGGCGTAGTCGGCTATTTTGCCATCCGTAAAGGCGATTGGAAACTCATTGAAGGTCTCGGTTCGGGTGGATTTACGGAGCCGCGAGATGTGAAACCTGTGGCGGGAGAGCCTACCGGGCAGCTCTACAATCTGGCAACCGATCAACTGGAAACAACTAACGTATACCAGCAAAATCCAGAGAAGGTAAAAGAGTTAACAGCGCTGTTAACTCAGATTAAACAAGGAAAAACGAGGTAGCATAACGCTAATTTTTGTCATCCCTCCTGCGTCGGGATGACAAAAAAGCATCTATAAACTACTAAAGCCGATCTATTCGATCGAGAATTGACCGGCATCAATCTTCAAAAAATCCTATACTTGTATATAGAGAGCTCTATACGTTACTACACAAAATTTAGTCAGTCAGCAAAAACTTTTGTGTGTTGTTTATGACGGAACCCTTTTGCAGAAAGAGGATTTTAAGCATGTAAGATAAAATATTAAATTTCCAACTAGCTGTATATGAGAGGCTTTTAAAATAAAATGATTTAAAAATTTGTTTTTATAAAATAATCGTTTCTACCTTTGAAGCACATTTCAATTACTACCTGCAAAGTAGTTGTTATTTATACAGATAAAGCTTTGGGCGAATGATTTCGGCTTTCTGTAGCGCCGTAACATTAGATCAGTGCTAATTTTCCAACCTATAAATAACCAGTTATATGCGAATGCATTTTACGCTTTGTTGTAGTATCTACAGGGAAAGCCCCCAGACCCTTTCCAGATTTCACTTCTGTTGACACGTTACTAGTTTTATCCATCAATCTTGCCATTGCAGTTTGCCGTTTCGCTTTGCTGCAACGCTTCATCATCAAACATTTTTTTTCATCATATTACTATATAAAATCCATATAGTATATGTATTTATAGAAGCTAAAAACGCATGATAACTTATCCCTTCTGATTCTGTGGTGTGCGGCAATCTCTGTTTCCAAAAAGATAGGCGTTTACTTTTGAAATGCAGGCTCTTCAGTCGACAACTATTCTTACTAAAAACAGGGGTGCCCACCCACGGAATCAGAAGGAACAAATTCCGTTAAAACAACTCATGGCTGCCGAAGACGTAAAAATTCTAGCAAAGAAAATTGGTGTAAGCATTCTGGTTTACGCCATCCCACTAGCTATCCTAAGCGGTGGACTTCTGCTTATCAAATCACTACTGTTCAATTAATTACTATAACAATGGCTCTCGATCAATCCTTATCAAAGAAGATTATTCGCGATGGGCTGATTAGCATAATTCTCTATGCACTGCCCGTAGTCGCGTTGGTTATCTGGTTTAGCTACACCGGCGAAACACCCTGGAAAAATCCGGTAAAAGGATACTCTCAACTAACGGCACCTGATTTCCTAACCTTTCTGGAACCCGTTTTCAAGAATCTGAAATCCTGGGGTTTTATAGCGTTAGCACTGGGTTTGGGCACGCTGGAATTTGCCCTGGGACTTTACGACAACAAGTGGACATCGACCGAGCGTAAAATCGATATCGTCTGTTTTCTGGCTCCCAAGTTCCTGATTCCGCCGGTTGTTGCGTATTTCAGCCTAACGCTTTTGCCTACGCTACTACCCGGCTACGCCAACATTTTCTCATGGGTACCTTTCTGGGGGGGCTTCTTCCTGATTGCCGTAGCCGATGATTTGACTCAATACTGGTATCACCGGCTGCACCACCAGATTCCGTTCATGTGGCGTTTCCACCGGACACATCACTCGGCCCCTTATATGGGTATGGCAATGGCTAGTCGGCAGAATTTCATTTATACGATCTTCTTCTCGCAAACCTACCTGACTGCTACGCTCATTTACCTCGGTCTGGGTTACCCCGCCTTGTTTGTAACGGCTATTAAAAGCTTAATTACCATGATGGCGCACAGCAGCATTGCCTGGGATAAACCCTTCTACAAATACCGGATTCTACACCCCATCGCCTGGGTCTTGGAGCGGCTCATTTCTACACCAGCCACACACCATGCCCACCACGCCGACACCACTGACGACGGCATCGGAAACTACAAAGGCAACTTTGGTAATATGTTTTTCCTCTGGGACGTCATTTTTGGCACCGGGCTAATCACTCGCCAGTACCCGACCTCCTACGGCATCAAATTTTACAAAGAGGAAGAATGGTACGCTCAGTTTTTGTGGCCAATCTTCAAATCAAAAAAAGAAGGTAGTGAGCTGGCAACCGATGGCCCTGAAGTGGGCGATGAGGTAGTGGCAGAGCCGACATCTAACCTGGTAAGTGCCTAACAAACAAGACCTATGTTCTCATTTCAATCCGTTATTCCCGCTACTGCTTTATTGATCGCCAGCGTGGCTTTCATGACAAAAACGGGAGTAACCAATAAAAAGTCGGCCAAGGTTCCTCAAAAGTCGATTGCGCTCTGTGGTGCATCAACGTGTAAAGTGCCATCGCGAGCCGTCGCCTTACGAACGAGTCTGGTATCAACTACGTCCAAAGAGTCGAGTACTGCCGATATGGTGCTTATCAAAGGGAGTAGTTTTCAGATGGGTACCGTCGATTATCCGGATGCAAAACCCGTACATGCCGTAACTGTAACTAGTTTTTGGATGGATACCCACGAGGTAACCAACGCTCAGTTTGAGGCCTTTGTAAAAGCTACGGGCTATCGTACTGTAGCTGAACGCCCGCTAAATCCGGCTGATTATCCGGGCGTACCCGCCGATAAGTTAGTACCCGGTTCGGCGGTATTTACCCCACCTACCCAGGCCGTTTCGTTGCAAAATCCCTTGCAATGGTGGCAGTACGTAGCAGGTGCCAACTGGCGGCATCCACTTGGTCCTCAGAGTAATCTGGTTGGAAAAAGCAATGAGCCAGTGGTACAGGTGTGTTACGAAGATGCTGCCGCTTATGCCCGATGGGCGGGCAAACGCTTACCAACTGAAGCCGAATGGGAGTTTGCGGCACGGGCAGGCCGGAAGAACGCAACCTACTACTGGGGCAATACCCTGAAACCAAACGGGAAATGGGTGGCGAATATCTTCCAGGGATCGTTCCCAAACAAAAACTCATTGGAAGATGGCTTCAAAACAGTAGCGCCGGTCAAAACCTTTCCGGCCAACCCTAATGGATTGTACGATATGGATGGCAACGTCTGGGAGTGGTGCAGCGATTTGTACCGACCCGATTATTACCAGAAAAGCCCTGCTGTTAATCCAAAAGGCCCAAACGACAGCTACGATCCCGACGAGCCCGGAACAGTAAAACACGTACAACGTGGCGGGTCATTTCTGTGCAGCGACCAATACTGTACCCGCTATAAAGCAGGCAGCCGGGGAAAAGGCGAAACTACCAGCGCCAGCAATAATCTAGGATTTCGCTGTGTTCGTACAGCTGAATAAATAAGCAGTAACGCGGGTTTCCACGGCAGCGGCCGACCGTCCGCGTTACACCTACAAAAAAGCCAGCCCTGTTGCAGCGGGGCTGGCTGGTCAAAACAAGGCTCGGAGGCAACCGAATTTGAGCAGTCGTTGGCACGACTAGCCCAGTACCTTATTGTTTATCTAACCAGTACAAAACAATGAATAAAAGTTTAATTTTTTTACTATGGGTTTGGATTCTTACCCAACCTTCCTCTCTTTTTGCACAAGGTACAACACCCGTTATTAACTCTACCCTGACCGGTAAGGTCGTGGATGCCAAAACAAAAGAACCCCTGATTGGCGCTACCATTCAGATAAAAGGCATTACCAATGGGGCTTCTACAGATGTCAACGGTAAGTTCACGCTGAAAACTGCCCAGACATTACCGTTTACGCTTATCGTTACGTATGTCGGTTACAAGACTCGGGAAGTCGCGGCTGTTTCGAATACCATCGACATTGAACTGGAGGAAAATCTTGGCCAGTTAAGTGAAGTCGTCGTTGTAGGTTACGGGACGGTCAAGCGCAGCGACATCACGGGCTCGATTGCCTCCGTTCCCTTGGAAATTAAATCACAGCCAGTTGTCTCTCTCGAACGACTACTCCAGGGGTCCATTGCTGGGGTGACGGTTACGCAAACATCTGGTCAGCCAGGTGGTGGGGTGAGCGTTCAGGTCAGAGGCAGCAACTCGATTACCGCGGGTAGTGACCCTCTCTATGTAATCGACGGCTTTCCGATCAATAACGATTATGGCGTAAGCGATGCGGGCGTTACCGATGGCCCCAAAATAAACCCACTATCGTCTCTGAACACAGCGGATATTGAGTCAATCGACGTACTGAAGGATGCCTCCGCAACGGCCATCTATGGCTCGCGGGGAGCCAATGGGGTCGTTATCATCACAACGAAAGGGGGGTCAGCAAAAAAATCCACGATTAGCTACGATGCCTATTACGGACAGCAACAGGTAATCCGAACGCTACCCCTACTGAATGCCAGAGAGTGGTGGTTACTTCGAAAAGATGCGGCTGTCAACTCAGGCAAAACGCCTACCCTACCCAGTGTTTCTGGCTATTCCTTAGATACCACGGGGGCAGGAACCGACTGGCAGGCTGCGGGCTTCCGTAAAGCAGCCCAGCAAAGTCATAGTCTGTCCATCTCCTCCGGATCGGATAAAACCCGATTAGGCATTTCGTTTAACTACTTCAAGCAGGATGGCGTACTCCAGAATACGGACTTCAAACGAATGTCGGCACGGATAAATATTGATCATAACTACAGCAAAAAACTACGGCTTTCGACCAGCATTACGGGTAGCAATACGAAAGCGAATGTGGCTCCTGCGGCCATTGTCGGTGCTTTAATTTTAACGCCACCTGCGCTACCTATTTATCAGGACAATGGCACATTCGTTAAAAATAGCCCTTTCGAAACGGTCTATGCCAATCCCATCAATTCGTTGATGAACCAGATTAACCAGACGTCTACGAATCGGTTTTTGGGCAATTTTTCGGCTGAATACACCTTTTTTGAGGGGTTGAAAGGGAAAGTTCTGGTGGGTGCTGATGTTGTTGACAACAAACAGAATCGATACCTCCCGATCTCTACTTACGAAGGCTCAGCCCTGAATGGTGACGCGCTGGTGGGCTCTATTTTCACCACCAACTGGCTGAATGAAAATACACTCAGCTACGATAAGCATTTTGGCGGTAAGCACTCGCTTAATGCTGTTGTCGGTTTCACTGCTCAGCAGTCAAAAACAAGAGGTTCTGTGGCTGAAGCCGCCGGGTTTACATCAGACGCTCTCACATTCAATAACTTGGGAACCGGCATTACCAATCGCACCCCGGCTTCATCGTCCATCGACTGGTCTCTAGCCTCTTACTTAGGCCGAATCAATTATGTTTATGACGAACGGTACCTATTTACGGCTACCTTCCGCGCCGATGGTTCGTCGAAATTTGGCGATGGGAACAAATGGGGCTATTTCCCCTCGGCAGCCCTTGGCTGGAACATTAGCAATGAAAAATTCTTTAGTGAAGTTCGCCATGTTAGCTCGGCCAAACTTAGGCTAAGTGCGGGATCAACGGGAAATCAGAATATACCTCCCTATCAATCACTGGCCCAGTTAACGTACTATCCTTACAATTTTTCGGGCTCTACCGTCTCTGGCTATGCACCGAGTACTGTGGCCAACAAGAATTTGAGTTGGGAAAAAACCTTTCAGGTGGACGCAGGTCTGGATGTAGGTTTATTAAACGAACGTATCCATCTAACGGCCGACTATTACTATAAAAAGACAACAGATCTGCTGCTAACCCGTACCGTTCCCGGAACGTCTGGTTTATCGGATGTCTATAATGGTCAGGGATCGACAACCTATCAAAATGTTGGTGCCGTATCAAACCAGGGTATCGAGTTAAATATTAACTCCCGAAACATCACCGGGCCATTTAAATGGACGACCATCCTGATTTATGCCAAGAACACGAATAAGATTCTGAGCCTTGGCGATGGAGTTGATCAATATATCCCATCCAGTTCAGCCCCTTCCATCGCGAAAGTTGGCCATCCCCTCGGCTCATTCATCGTGTATCAAACCGATGGGCTGATTCAGCAAGATACGAAACCCCTGACTCCACAAGCCAACAACAAACCCGGCGGACAACAGTACAAAGATCTGAATGGGGATGGTCTTATCACGCAGGCAGGTGACCGGATTGTGATTGATAACCAGATCAAGTTTACGGCTGGTCTAACCAACACGTTTAGCTACAAAGGTTTCGATCTGTCGATTTTCTTCCAGGCTTCGGTGGGTGGTAAACTCTACAATGTTAACCGGGCTAACCTTGAATTAGGAACAGGCTACACCAACTCCTCAAAAGTCATGCTGGACCGATGGACGCCTACTCATACCAATACAGACGTGAAAGCCGCTTATCAGGACCCGGCCATTACTATCTCGGATCGGTTCATTGAGGATGCCACTTACTATCGGCTGAAAAACGCTTCGTTTGGCTATACGGTCCCTAAAACAGCTATTTCCAAAGTAGGTCTCCAGGGTTTACGGGTGTATGTATCAACGCAGAACGCGGCTACCTGGACCAAGTATACCGGCTTTGACCCAGAAGTTAGTTCAAGCGGACAAAGCCTGATTAATCGGGGCGTAGATGATGGCGTCTATCCCAACAATAAGTCATACCTGGCAGGCGTGTCTATTACCTTCTGATTAATTCGTTTAACAGTGCACAATCATGAAAAAATACTCATATAGCTTACTACTTATAGCGGCTTTCATCACCAGTTCCTGCAAGGAATTTCTGAAAGAACAACCCGAATCGATCATTTCAGAAGACCAGTACTATAAAACGGAATCGGATGCGGTAACAGCCATCAACGCGGCTTATTTCTTTCTGAATACGGCTAAAGTACAATCGCCTTATAATACCTTGTTTAATACAGGGATGAATATGGCCGGTGATGACGAAGATCCAGGTCCGGGGGCAACCAACCCCGATGTTCGGTCGCTATCCGTTTTAGCGCATTCAACCAGTAACCTTCGGGTGTACGAACTCTGGCAACAACACTATGCGGCCATTCGGAAAGCCAATGTCGTGCTGGCCAAAGTACCCGCCATTTCGTTTGCCGTACCTGCTACGAAAGATCGAATTCTGGGCGAAGCTAAATTTTTACGGGCTCTGTTTTACTTCAATCTGGTCCGTTTATACGGCGACGTTCCTCTGATTACGACGTATCAAAACTACGTGTATGCCTCCGATTATGCGGTTGCCCGCACGCCCTCAGCCGATGTATATGCGCAGATTGAGAAAGATCTGACCGAAGCGGCCCAGGTTCTGCCCGCGTCCTACAGCGCCCCCGATGCAGGACGCGCTACCGCAGGAGCCGCCAAGGCGCTATTGGCAAAAGTTTATTTGATCAAGGCATCCTTGCCGTTAAAATTGACCGAAAACTACCAGAAGGCAATCTCTAAAGCCGAAGAGGCTTTATCGCCTGCCGATGGCGGAACGGGTACGTATGGATACGATCTAAAAGCGGACTACTCACAGGTCTTCTTACCCGCGTATAAAAATGGCGCCGAGCATATTTTCTCTGCACAGATGAAGGGCAACTCGTATAGCCAGGGCAACTCTGAAAATCCGCGGGCCATTTTTACGTCGATTCCTGGCCTGACGGGCAACTACGCGCATATGGTTCGGTTCTACACCCAGGGCAACGACAAATTTTTCAATATCTACAAGCTTTATAAAGCCACCGATAAGCGCCGGGATGTCACCTTTGTCCGCAACTTTACCAGCCCGACAAACGGCAAAAAATACGGCCTTCCGATTGCCAATTCGGCCGTTGCTAATGATTCGACGCCCTTCTGGCATAAGTGGTGGGACCCCGCCAACACAGCGGTCACTAGTAACTCAGAGGCCAACGTACCCATTATCCGGTATGCCGAATTACTCCTGATTCATGCAGAAGCCGAAAATGAGGTAAATGGTCCAACCGCCAAAGCCTACAAATCAATTAACCGGGTACGCAAACGGGCTGGCCTGGCCGACCTGACCGCAGGCTTAAGTAAGGATCAATTCCGCGATTCCCTCTATCTGGAGCGTCGGCTTGAACTATCGTATGAATACCAGCGCTGGTTCGATCTAATCCGGGAAAAAGATGCCAGCGGCAATGGGATTCTGATCTCCAGCCTGCAAAAAGTGGGTAAAACCAATGTGGCTGCCAAGCACTACTTATACCCCATTCCGCAAACCGAAATTGACAATAACCCCAAGCTAACCCAGAATGCGGGTTGGTAACGATTCCACGGTTAGGTAGAGCAGCCCGGCAAACTGCTCTATCTAACAAATTTACCTTTTCGGAATCAGTAAAAGATGAAAGCAAAGTCAGCAACATCCTTAACAATGAGATCCTTAGCCGGGATAGCAATCTTTGGCTTAGGTAGTTTCATTGGCCCTGTCCACCTCACCCCCGTCCCCTCTCCTGGTTTTCAGGAGAGGAGTGCAGAACTGGCCTTCTCTAGCCCCTCCCCTAGTTTTCAGGGTTGGGGTGGGGTAGCTTCTGGCAAATCAAATACCTCCCCGCTCAACGTACTGGTTTTATACTCCGACGACCAACGGTATAACACCATTCACGCCCTGGGCAACGACGTCATCCAGACGCCCAACCTCGACCGGCTGGTGAAGCAGGGGGTTGCCTTTACACGGGCGCAGACAATGGGTGGTATGCATGGGGCCTTATGCGTACCGAGTCGGGCGATGCTGCACACGGGGCGGTACCTAAATGACTTACAAAAAACCGGCGATACCATCCCGGCAACGCATATTACATTACCCGAATACCTACGCACGAAAGGCTACCAGACCTACGCCATCGGAAAATGGCATAACGACAGAGCTTCTTTTTTCCGCAGTTATGCAAATGGCGCTTCGCTATTCTTTGGTGGGATGCACATGCCTGACAAGGGTGGTCAGGAGCACCCGCAGTTTGTGAACTACGATCCATCTGGAAAATTCAAGGAACCGAATCAAAAAGCAGATACGTATTCTTCGGAACTGTATGCGAATGAAGCGATTAAGTTTCTGGATCAGCAGACACCGACCACCAAACCCTTCTATCTATACGTCGCCTTTACTTCACCTCACGACCCACGTACACCAACGAAAAAGTACCGAAACCTCTATGACAAGAATCGGATTCCGCTGCCCACAAATTTCCTCCCCCAACATCCATTCGACAATGGTGATCTGGAGGTACGCGACGAAAAGCTGCTGCCCCGACCGCTTACCGAAGCACAAGCCAAAGAGGAACTGGCGTTGTACTACGGCATGATTTCGGAGCTGGACGCGCAAATCGGGCGTATTCTGGATGAACTGGACAAACAGGGGTTAACCAAAAATACCCTGATTGTTTTTGCGGGTGATAATGGACTGGCGGTCGGCAGTCATGGTTTACTAGGAAAGCAAAACGTTTACGAACATAGCATGCGAGTGCCACTGATAATCAGTGGTCCTACTCTGCCTAAAAACCAGCGAGTCGAAGCGCTCACCTACCTGGCGGATATTTTTCCGACGGTGACGGGCATTCTTGACATCCCAACGCCACCCACGGTTGAAAGCCAAAGCCTGCTGCCGTTTATTAAAAACCCGAAAAAACCGGGCCGTCAGCAGGTCTATTATGCCTACCGGGATTTGCAACGGGCCGTTCGCACTGCCGATAACTGGAAGCTGATCAAATACAACGTCAATCAGCAGCAAACCACTCAGTTGTTTAATCTCAATAACGACCCTTACGAGACAAAGAACTTAGCCGACAATTCGGCCTTTGCGCAAAAGAAGCAGCAACTGGAAGCGCTGTTAATCAGCGAAATGAAGACCTATCACGATGCGCTCGACATTACTAAACCTAACTGGGGGAAACAACCCTAAGTGCTCATGAAAAAGACTCCTCTTTTAATAACCAAATTCTCACTTGCAGCCTGGGCTCTGCTGGCGACAACAGCGAGCACCAGGGCTCAATACACACCCGTTCAACCCAGCAAAGCGACTATCGGCAAAACCGTAGCTGAAACCCAGCAGTGGTGGCCCGAACGGAAGAAAGCTCCACAGGGCGCTCCAAACATCGTCTGGATTTTGCTGGACGATATTGGGTTCGGGGCAATTAGCTCATTTGGTGGTTTAATCCAGACACCAACGCTGGACAGCCTCGCCTATAACGGTCTCCGGTATACCAATTTCCACACGACATCTATCTGTGCACCAACACGGGCGGCCCTGCTGACGGGTCGGAATCACCATTCGGCGCATATGGGTCTTTTTCCGGAAAACGCCATCGGAACGCCAGGTTATGATGCGCAGATTCCGTTCGAAAAAGCGACCATCGCTGAAATCCTAAAAGAAAATGGCTACAACACATTTGCCTTAGGCAAATGGCACATTACCCCGCTGGCCGATCTGACGCCAGCCGGACCGTTTAATCGCTGGCCAACGGGTCGTGGTTTCGATCACTTTTTCGGATTCCCATCTCGTGGAAGTACCGATCAGTGGCACACCGAATTTTGGGAGGATACGCGTCGGATAAAAGACCAGCAGAACGGAAAGCATTTTAATCAGGTGTTGGCCGACAAAGCGATCGAGTACGTTTCTGAACAGAAATCGGCTGCACCCGACAAGCCTTTCTTTTTGTATCTGGCAACGGGTGCAGGTCATGCCCCGCATCAGGTAGCAAAGGAATGGTCGGATAAATACAAAGGCAAGTTCGATGCCGGTTGGGATGCCTACCGCGAACAGGCTTTAGCCAATCAGATTCGTCTGGGTGTTGTGCCGAAAAACACGGTACTGCCTCCCCGTAACCCCGGCATTAAAGCCTGGAACACCCTCTCAGAGCCGGAGAAGAAACTCTATGCCCGTTTCATGGAAGTGTACGCTGGTTTCCTGAGCTACACCGATCACGAAATCGGCCGTGTGGTGAACCATCTGAAGCAAATTGGCCAACTCGACAATACGTTGATCTTCGTGTCGGTCGGCGACAATGGGGCGAGTAAAGAAGGCACGTTTGTCGGTACAGTCAACAATTTCGATCCGGAAATCTCGGACGAAGAACATCTAAAGAAAAATCTGAAAGAGATTGACCTGATAGGCACCGAGTTCGCTAAGGCAAATTACCCATTGGGTTGGGCAGCTGCTACGAACGTACCATTCCGGCAGTGGAAAACGGACGCCAATTCAGAAGGTGGTACCCGAAATCCGCTTATCGTTTTCTACCCTAAAGGCATTAAAGAAAAGGGAGCGTTCCGCACGCAATATGGCCACGTCATCGACATCCTGCCTACAACTGTTGAGTTGATCAATGCCCAGATTCCGCAAACTATCAACGGTTATAAGCAGGATGCTGTCGAAGGAACGAGCCTGGCGTATAGCATCAATGATGCAAATGCGACTAGCCGTCACACCCAGCAGTATTACGAAATTCTGGGTACCCGTTCGATTTACAAAGACGGCTGGAAAGCGGGTACGCTCCACGTTAAGAAGCAGCCGTTCGATCAGGACAAATGGGAGTTGTTCAATATGAACGAAGATTTTAACGAGTTGCACGATCTGGCAGCCAGCAACCCCGAAAAACTGAAAGAACTACGCGAGTTATTTGAAAGCGAAGCCATTAAATACAACATCTATCCATTGAAAGACGGCACACCACCAACCGTTGGGCCATCGGCTTACAAGAATCTGAATCAGGTTGTGTTGTATCCGGGCATTCAAACCCTGATCGATATTGCTAGTCCCCTCGCCGGGAAACAAGCCTTTACCCTAACAGCCGATGTGACGATTCCGGCTAACGGAGCCGAAGGAGTATTACTCTCACGGGGTGGCCGGGCTGGTGGACTTACCCTTTTTGTGCAGGACAAGAAATTGCAGTTTGTCTATAACCTCGGCGATGGCACCAAATACGCAGTCTGGTCAAAGGGCATATTACCAGTGGGAAAAGCGCAATTACGCGTCGATGTCCATTTTGATACCCAGAAAAAAGCGGGCCAGATCGATTTATATGTCAACGGGACGCAGGAAGCCAAAACAACCTTCGAACGCAGCATTGCCTCGATCTATTCGCACGAGGGTGTCAACGTCGGTTTTGATGACCTAACCCCCGTTTCGGATTCGTATAAAGTGCCCTTCGCATTCACAGGCAAAATCAATAAAGTCACCCTCGATTTCGAACCAGCCCAACAATCGTATCTGAAAAAGTAACGCGGACATCTTGTCCGCACTGTAGAAATCCGCGCGCGTTTCTGTCATTCCGACGCCGGAGCGGATTCCTCCTGACGTCGGAATGACAGAAAAATCGTCAGAATGACAAAACAAGATACTGGAAATACATTTCAAACAGCCCATTAATGCCTAAAAACATAACGCATATAGCCTTAACCTTGCTACTGGGTCTGCTCCTACCAGGCTGGGGATTCGCGCAGAAAAAGGCCAATCAGCCAACGAACATCATCTTTATTTTATCGGATGATCACAGTGCGCCCTTTCTGAGCAGCTACGGCTATCCGAGCATTAAAACGCCCAACATCGACCGTCTGGCGCAGGAAGGGATTCGGTATACCCGTGCCTATACGACGGCTCCTCAATGTGTATTGTCGCGTGCGGCACTGATGACTGGTCGCTCCACGCTCGATATTCAGATGACGCGCTTTTCAGCACCGCTGCCCGCTGATGTTATTACGTATCCCGAGCTACTACGAAAAGCGGGTTATTACACCGGTATTTGCGGACGAACTTTCCACCTGAACGGAAATCGCGGTGTGAAGGAATCGGCGGTGGTTTATGACAAATACGGTTTGGAGACCTTCAAAAACCGGGTCGATTACCTGCGCACGACACCCAACTCTGACACTATACAGCTTCAGTACAAGGAGTTTCTGGACAAGGCCCCTAAAAACAAGCCCTTTTTTCTACAGGTTGGCTACAGCGATCCGCACCGGGTCTTCACAGCGAAACAATTTGAGCCTGACCCAGCAACCCTTACGTTGCCGGAAGGATGGCCCGACACCAAGCTGGTACGGGAAGATTTCGCGGCTTATCTCGGCGAAATTCAGCGGCTGGATGGCGACGTAGGCCAATTGTTGGACGAAATCAAAAAGCGTGGACTGGACCAAAATACGCTGGTGGTGTTCATTGGCGATAATGGCGGAGCGCTGCTACGGGGTAAAGGCACGCTCTATAACCTCGGCATCAACGTACCGCTCATTGCGCGGCATCCTAGCCTAGTCAAAGCTGGGCAGGTGAATACTGCCATCATATCGGGCGAAGACATCGCACCGGCCTTTTTGCAGGTGGCCGGGGTAGACATTCCTAAAAATATGACGGGCAAAAGTCTGGTGCCCTCCTTTCAGCAAGCTTCGTACGAACCCCACGATTACGTCTTTTCGGTACGGGGCGCTCACGGTCATGGTTTACCCACCAGCACGGTTCATTTTGATTTGGGCCGAACCATTATTGGCAGCAGGTATAAGTTGATTTACAACGCCTTATGGCAATTACCTTATACGCCCGTCGATTTTGCAGCGCAACCCTTCTGGCTTGATTTAACCCAGCGACATGCCGAAGGCAAGTTAAATCCCAAGATTGACCAGCGCTTGTTTGCGGCTCGCCGGGAGATGTTTGAGTTGTTTGATTTGGAGAAAGACCCAAATGAGTTCACTAATCTCATTGACGACGAGCAACATCAGGACATTGTTCATGACTTGAAAACCCGACTACAGGAATGGATGATTCTCAACCGGGATTACCTCCCCTTACCGATTCCGCCGGAGGGGAAATATTAACTAGTCTCTACCGTTCGGTGTAGTCTGAAGACTACACCGAACGGTAGGCAACGCTAAACACATGATGACAATAAAGAAACGAATACTCGGCCTGTTGCTATTGGGCTTTTTTCAGGGAAAGGCACAAGCGCCTGCCGACCGACCCAACATTCTTTGGATCGTTAGCGAGGACAACAATACCTCGCTGATTGGCTGTTATGGCAATCCGTACGCGACAACACCCAATATTGACCAGTTTGCCAAACAGGGCATTCTGTACAAAAATGCGTTTTCGACAGCACCGGTTTGTGCGCCTTCCCGCAATACGCTCATCACGGGCATGTATCCGCCCTCACTGGGCACCGAGCACATGCGCAGTACGTATCCCGTTCCTTCGTTTGTGAAGTTCTTTCCGAAGTATTTGCGGGAAGCGGGTTATTACACGACCAACAATTCAAAGAAAGACTATAATACGATTGATCAGAAAGACGCCTGGGATGAGTCGAGTGATTCAGCGACTTACAAAAAGCGCAAAAATGGTCAACCGTTCTTTGCGGTGTTCAACCTGTTTGTATCGCACGAAAGTGGTTTACATAAGCCACTTCCGTCGCTACACCACGACCCGGAAAAGGCACCTATTCCGCCCTATCATCCCCGAACGGCTGAGTTTAAACACGATTGGGCGCAGTATTATGACAAGGTCGAAACCATGGATCAGCAATTCGGCAAACTGCTGAACGAATTGACTGATGCAGGACTGGCGGAGAATACAATCGTGTTCTACTATGCCGATAATGGCGGGGTGCTGGGACGTAGTAAACGGTTTATGTACGAATCGGGATTGCACGTACCTCTCATTGTTCATCTCCCCAAAAAATACGCCCACCTGGCAAAGGCAAAAGCAGGGACGCAAACGGACCAACTCGTTACGTTTCTGGACTTTGCCCCTACTATTTTGAGTCTGGTCGGCATTCAGGTTCCAGCGTATATGCAGGGGCAGGCATTTCTGGGTAGCCAGCAAAAACCCGAACATCAATATGCCTACGGATTCCGGGGGCGTATGGACGAGGCCATTGACCTGTCAAGATCGGTTCGGGATAAAAAGTACCGGTATATTCGGAATTATCTCCCGCACAAGATTTACGGTCAGCACCTGAATTACTTATGGCAGGCCCCTTCGATTCCCTCCTGGGAAGCGGAGTATAAAGCGGGTCACCTGAACGAAGTACAGTCCCGCTTCTGGCAATCCAAACCTGCCGAGGAGCTGTTTGATGTGGATGCCGACCCAGATAACATTCACAATCTGGCGGCCGATACTCGCTATTCAAAAGAGTTAATTCGGCTACGAAAAGCCAATGACCAGTGGCTCCGACAAAGCAACGATGTTGGCTTTATTCCAGAAGCTATGCTATCAAAAATTGCCAGCCAGGAGCCCGTATATAATTATGCCCATCAGGGAAAATACAATACCAATCGAATTATTGAAACGGCTACGCTGGCTTCGTCCCGCAACCCGGCTGATGCAGGTGAACTCATCAAACGACTTGCTGACACAGACCCGGTAGTCCGGTATTGGGCCGCTACGGGCTGTACCGTTTTGAAGCCAGTTGGTGCAAAAAACTCCCTGCAAAAACTCCTTCAGGACCCGGAGCCTGCGGTTCAGGTTGCCGCTGCCGAAGCACTGTATGGGCTTAACGAGAAGGCCGAAGCCATCGATTTACTAAAAAAAGCCTTGACTAATGAAAACCGTTTGGTTCGTCTTCAAGCTCTGAGCGTGCTACAAGGCATAGGCAAAGATGCGCTTCCGGCATTACCAGAAGTGAAGGAAATTGTAGCCCATGCCTCGAAAGGCTATTCAGTCGATACGGCCTACGATGTTCGTGCGGCCCAAAATCTGGTGGAAGAACTTAGCCATTAATACGATGTACACGTCCTCCAAAGAGCGCACCTTCCTGAGTTTAGCTCTGCTGATTTTCAGCAGTCTGATCGGCGTATTTGCTCAATCAACGAAGAAGCCCAATGTCATTATCATTATGGCCGACGATCTGGACAGTCGGCAGTTGAGTTGCTATGGGGGTCAAAACCTTCGCACCAAAAACATCGACGCGCTGGCGGCTGAGGGGCTGAAATTCAACCAGATTTATACATCCGAAGCCATGTGCGTACCAACACGGGCGTCGCTGTTTACGGGCCTGTATCCGGTGCGTCATGGGTCGTTCCAGAATCACAAACCTGTGTATGATAACCTGAAAAGTGTTGGGCATTACCTGGCCGATCTGGGGTATCGGGTTGGGCTGACGGGCAAAGATCACGTTACCAAACCCAAAACTGTTTTCCCGTTCGAGATCGTGAAAGGCTTCGAACCGAATTGCGTGGCACCGACAGATGACTACGAACTCGACGATGTGAAGGAGTACATTACGCGTGACACCAAGCCCTATTGCCTGTTTGTTATGAGCATCAATCCGCATGCTCCCTGGACAGTTGGCGACACCACTGAATTTGACGCCGACAAACTCATTCTTCCTAAAAACTGGGTCGATACGAAAGTAACCAGGCGTCAGTTTGTCAAGTATCTGGCGGAAGTTCGGCGGCTGGACAATCAGGTGGGCGATATTACCCGACTCCTGAAAGAAACGGGTCAGGATAAAAACACCATCGTCGTGTTTCTGGGTGAGCAGGGTGCCCAGTTTCCCGGAGCCAAATGGAATCTGTGGGACGTCGGGCAGAAGAGTTCGATGCTGGTGAAATGGCCCAGTAGCGTTAAACCCGGCACCCAGACCGACGCGCTGGTTCAATATGAAGATATTACCCCTACGCTTATCGACATAGCCGGTGGAAAACCTATTGCTGGACTGGATGGTAAAACGTTTCTGCCAGTGTTGCTGGGGAAAAGTACGAAAGCGCGGGACTACGCCTATGGCATTCACAACAACATCCCGGAAGGCAACCCCTACCCGATCCGCAGCATTCGCGACACTCGCTATAAGCTGATTCTGAATCTCACGCCAGACAAAGATTATTACAACCGGTTCATGATGAATCCAGCCCAGAAAGATCGCAATTCGGTCTGGTTTTCCTGGGCAAATCAGGCCACGAACGACCCGAACGCCAAACGAATCACCGAGCGCTTTGTCAAACGACCTGCTATCGAATTCTATGATACACAGGCCGACCCATGGGAGTTCAATAATCTGGCCACCAATCCAGCTTACCAGAATCGTATTAAACAATATCAACAAAAACTGGACGATTGGATGAAGCAGCAGGGCGATGCAGGAGCCTCGCTGGATATCATTTACACTAAAAAGAAGGAATGATCGCTACCACTTTGTCATCTGGGCAATTTTATGTCATCCCGACGCAGGAGGGATCTTCGGGTGATACCCTAAAATAGTTCTTGCCCGAAGATTCCTCCTATCGTCGGAATGACACAGTTCATGACAAAAAAACTCAGGATGGCAAACAAAGCACAACGCTATTTTATGAAATCGAAAATCAGCAACCTGTTCTCTTTCCTTGGCGCGCTTCTCCTAATCGGAACAACCGGTTTCGGGCAATCGGTGAAGACCAAACCCAACATTGTCTTTATTATGGCCGATGACCTGGGCTATACCGATCTGGGCTGTTATGGCAATCCGTACATCCGAACGCCCAACATTGATAAGCTGGCGAAAGGAGGATTGCGGTTCACTCAGGCGTATTCCGCTTGTCCGGTTTGCTCGCCATCAAGGGCTGCCATTTTAACTGGAAAGCATCCGGCCCGGCTACATCTAACCAATTTTATAGCCGGAGATCGGAAAGATGCCAACTCGCCGATTCTTCCTGCACAATGGACCAAATACCTGCCTTCTTCGGAGACGACGCTGGCCGAAATCGTGCAGCGTCACGGCTATCAAACGGGTATGATTGGCAAATGGCACTTGGGGAATGGCAATGCAGATTCAACCGCTCCGGCAGCGCAGGGATTTGGTTATGACCGAGTGATCGCCAAAAATGGGCTGGATTATTACAATTATACCATTACGGCCAAAGGCAAAACGGTTTTTGAAGATAACGGAACACACTACCTAACCGACAAGCTGACCGACTACGCCGTTGAGTTTATCGACCAGAACAAAAACCGTCCGTTCTTCCTCTATCTCACCTATTCCGCACCCCATGTCATGCTGGTGCCCAGAGCGGACAAACTGAAGTATTACTACGATCAGTACGCCAAATCGAAGGGCAAGTATAATCCGAACTATGCCGCTATGATCGAAAGCATGGACGATGGCGTTGGGCGCGTGGTTGAGCAACTAGCGAAACACAGATTACTTGATAATACGATTCTGGTTTTCACTTCCGACAATGGCGGGTTGGGTTTGCCGGAGCTTGGACCAACGCCCACCAATCTGGAGCCACTCCGGGCCTGGAAAGGCCATGTTTACGAAGGTGGTATTCGAATCCCGCTGATTTTCTGGTGGAAAGGACAAATACTTGAGCACGCTGAGACGAATAATTACATCACAGGAACTGACTTTCTTCCGACGTTTCTGGATGCGCTAAACATCCGGGATCAACCGGCCAGCTCCGATGGGAAGAGTTTTTATTCAGTGCTAAAATCGCCCGAAAAACCCAAAGATCGCGGACCCATTTTCTGGCATTATCCCCATTTCAGCAATCAGGAAGGGCGACCAGCCGGAGCCGTTCGATGGGGAGACTACAAACTGGTGGAGTTGTACGAGACGGGCAAACACGAACTGTATAATCTGGCCGACGATATAGCCGAGCGTAACGACCTCTCGGCAAGTCTTCCGGAAAAGACAAAGGAACTGGCCGATCTGCTAAAAAAATGGCGCTCAGAGGTAAAGGCTAATATGCCCGAGCCCAATCCAGATTATAAAAAACTATAAACCAAGCCGATGCCAGTCAGAACCTGGCTTTTTTACGCAACCTCATTCAATGGCTCGACCCCGCAAAAAGACCCACTCTCCGATAACTATGAACCAAATTATTCTTAGTCTGGCCCTATCGGCACTCGCTCTCAGCGCGTCGGTTGCTCAGCAAAAGTCCCGAACATCGGCAAAAGCAACTGCTGACAAACCCAATATCATTCTGGTGATGGTCGATGATCTGGGTTACTCGGATTTTGGCGCATATGGCTCCGAAATCAACACCCCGACCATCGACAAACTAGCCAGCGAAGGGCTGCGGTTACGTGAATTTTACAACAACTCCATCTGCGCCCCCACGCGAGCGTCGCTCATTACGGGGCAGTACCACCACAAAGCGGGCGTGGGGTATTTCAACGTCAATCTGGGTTTACCGGCTTATCAGGGCTGGCTCAATAAAGAATCGCTGACGTTTGGCGAGGTGCTCAAACAGGCGGGTTATCGTACCTATCTGTCGGGTAAGTGGCACGTTGGAAATGATAGTCTGTACTGGCCCAGGAAGCGCGGCTTCGACCGATTTTATGGGTTCATCAATGGTGCCAGCAACTACTACGACATCAGCCCCTATAAGGAAAAAGCCCCACCCGTCGAACTGGTCGAGGATGACAAACCGATCAATTTGGAACCGGGCAAGTACCTGACCGACGAGATTACGAACCACGCCATTTCGTACATCAACGAATCGGGAAACAAACCCGCCAAACCCTTCTTTCTGTATCTGGCTTTCAACGCTCCACACTGGCCGTTGCAGGCACCCGCCGAGGACATTGCCAAATACAAAGACCGTTACGCCATCGGTTGGGATTCACTCCGGAAAGAACGGCTGGCCAAGCAAATTAAACTCGGTATTGCCGATCCCAAACAAGCCATCGCTGCCCACGACCCAGAAGTGGTCCCCTGGGCAAGTCTGACCTACGACGAACAGCAGCTTTGGCAACGGAAAATGGAAGTTTACGCGGCAATGGTCGATCATGTCGACCAAAGTCTGGCGCGTATTCTGGCTGAACTCAAGCGACTCAAAGTTGATGACAATACGCTCATCGTGCTGATTTCCGACAACGGAGCGCAGGGAGGTCTGATCCCAACGGGACGGAAACGCCCGCGTAGTTCAGGGCCAATCGGGTCGGCAGGTTCGTATGATTATCAGGAGCAAAACTGGGCCTACGTATCGAATACGCCGTTCCGTAACTACAAAGCCACGCCTTACGAGGGCGGCATTAGTGCGCCTTTTATCGCCTGGTATCCAAAGAAAATTAAGGCAGGTACCATCGCCAAAGGCACCGCCCACCTGATCGATTTGGCCCCTACGTTTTACGATCTGGCTGGAGCGAAATACCCCGAAACCTTCAACGGCGTGAAGACCAATCCGCTGCCTGGGTTGAGCCTAACGAATCTGTTGTTTCAGGGAACAGCGCTTCCAATCGATCGGCCTATTTTCTGGGAACGGGCGGGGAATCGGGCGGTTCGCAAAGGCAAGTGGAAAATCGTATCCATCTTCCCGCAGAACAAATGGCAATTGTTCGATCTCGAAACCGACCGGGGTGAAACCACCGATTTAGCCACCCAACACCCCGACATTGTCAAAGACCTAAACGCCGAATACGAAGCCTGGGCCAAACGCACGGACGTAGAACCCTACGAAAAACTCCGCCCCGTTAGTCAGGGCATACCCGGCGGCAATGCTGGCCCTAACCAGAATCGAGCCGCTTCCCGTGTCGAATAAATATCGATTGACTTGAAAAGCTTTATGAAACGTAACATCATACAAAAATCACTGCTGGCTGTCGCGACTCTCTATGCTATAAACGCGTCGGTATTCGCCCAAAGCCCTACCCCCTCTGCCCGCCGGGATGCCGTACCACCCAATATCATTCTGATTATGGTGGACGATATGGGTTATTCAGACCTGGGCTCATACGGCTCTGAAATTCAAACGCCTAATCTGGATCGACTGGCCAATGAAGGACTGAGACTGAGAGAGTTTTATAACAACTCGATTTGTGCCCCTACGCGGGCATCGCTTATTACAGGGCAGTACCCCCACAAAGCTGGTATAGGTTATTTCAATGTCAATCTGGGTTTGCCCGCCTATCAGGGCTATTTAAACAAGCAGTCGCTCACCTTTGGCGAAGTATTGAAACAGGCCGGGTACAGCACACTCCTTTCCGGCAAATGGCACGTTGGAAACGATAGTTTGTACTGGCCTAAGCAGCGCGGCTTCGACCGGTTTTACGGAATTTTAGGCGGTGCTTCCAACTACTTCGACGCTGGCCCATTACCCATTGGGCGCCCTTCGCCAGTAACCGTTCTGGAAGACAATAAACGACAACATCCTAAACCCAACTCCTTTTATTTCACCGATGAAGTAACCAACCATGCCGTAACGTTTTTGGACGAACAGAATAAAGAGAACAAACCATTCTTCCTGTACTTAGCCTACACGGCTCCACACTGGCCGTTGCAGGCCCTGCCGGAAGACATCGCCAAATACAAAGGCAAATACGATGCAGGCTGGGATGCGCTACGTAAGGAACGGCTGACTCGTCAAGTCAAATTGGGGATCATCACCCAAAAGCTGGCCGATGCAGCCGCTGCCCGCGATGCCGACGTACCCGAATGGGATGCGCTGACCTATGAGGAAAAGCAACTCTGGAAAGCCAAAATGGAAGTCTATGCCGCCATGCTCGATCGTGCCGATCAGGGAATTGGCAAGGTGCTGGATAAACTGAAAGAACTCCAGAAAGACAAAAACACGCTGATTATTTTTATCTCAGACAACGGCGCGCCTGCCGAGGATGTAGCGCACTGGGGGCCCAAAGCGGGTCGCAATACGGGGCCAGTTGGAACGGCGGGATCGTTTGAATCGCAGGGTAAAAACTGGTCGTATTTGTCGAATACGCCCTTTCGGTCGTTTAAGTCATTTGCCTACGAGGGTGGCATTCGCACGCCATTTATTGCCTGGTTTCCGGGCAAAATCAAAGCAGGGACGTTAGCACGTGGCACTGGCCATCTCATCGACATAGCGCCTACGTTTTACGACCTCGCCAAAGCGTCTTATCCGGCTACGTATCAAGGAACTACGATCAATTCGTTGCCCGGAAAAAGCCTAACAAACCTGCTCTTCAATGGACAGGAGCTAGACGCACAACGACCGCTTTTCTGGGAGTGGGCGGGCAACCGGGCCGTTCGTCGGGGCAAGTGGAAACTGGTTTCGATCTATCCAAGCTACCAATGGGAGCTTTATGATCTGGAAAGTGACGCGGGTGAAACGCAGAATGTAGCCGCCCGAAATTCGAATCTGGTCGATGACCTGTCGGCACTGTATTTCAATTGGGCCACGCAAACCGACGTAGTCGACTACGACAAAATAAAGCCGAAAGAACCGCTTCTACCCACACCCAAAAAAACGTCGGTCGGAAACCGAAATTTCTAATATTGTTCATCCCGAAAGTCGTGCACGACCTCGTCCCTTGACAAGTATTCTAATCCCGAAGGGATGCTATGATTATAGAAAAAAGAAGCGACCCGTTGAGAACCCTGAAAGGGTGAAATAATGTCACCCTTTCAGGGTTCTCAACCATTACACTCATTTTGTTTACTATAACCCTGATACCCCTTCGGGGTTAAAAACTAGATCTTAATAACACTACCCCTTCAAGGGAAACATCTTCCCACTAACCAAAACTGTTATGAAAAAGCTGCTTGTTTATAGTTTAGCGCTATTTACCCTCTTAACCGATAGAATTTATGCGCAAACTATTACCCTTGAGCGATTTGCCAATAACCCAATAATCTCCGCCAGTCAACTCCCCAAACTGGAGGGTGATGACCTTAACGGGCCATCGCTGATCAAAGTCCCCGACTGGCTCCCCAATAAACTGGGCAAATATTATCTGTACTTCGCCCACCATAAAGGCAAATACATCCGGTTAGCCTATGCCAACGACTTACATGGGCCCTGGAAAATTTACAAACCCGGTACGTTGCAAATCACCGATTGCCGCTGCAACGATGCGCCATTTCCGGCTACCGAAAGCATCCGTCACGAAGGTGCCGAAAACGCAGGGGATGGCGTTACACACGTTGCCTCTCCTGATGTACATATCGACGACCGCCAGAAGCAACTGATTCTTTATTTCCATTGCCCGCTGGAACATAAAGGACAAAAAGGACAATACACGCTTCGGGCCGTTACCAACGATGGTATCCATTTTAAAGCCGATACAGCCGTATTGGGCGAATCGTATTTCCGGGTTTTCCAGTGGCACAATACCTATTACGCCATTGGCCGGTCGAGTTCAATTTATCGTTCCAAAGACGGGAAAACGGAGTTCGAGAAAGGCCCAAATCCGTTCGCAAAAATCCAGAAACCGAATTCGCTCCGTCATTCGGCGGTCAAGTTGGTGGGCGATACGCTATGGGTGTTTTACAGCCGCGTTGGCGACACACCAGAGCGGATACTTCTCACAAAAATCAAACTAACCGACGATTGGACCAACTGGACACCAACCCCTCCGCAAGAAGTGGCCGCCCCCGAAACCGATTACGAAGGTGGCAATCTACCCCTGACGACCTCGAAAATAGGCTTGTTCTATGGCAAGGTTCGGGAGTTGAGAGACCCCTATGTTTTTGAGGAAAACCAGAAGTGGTATTTGCTGTATTCAGCCGCGGGCGAAAATTCAATTGCCATCGGTCAATTGCATTTTGGCAAACAGCCAACGCCCGTCAACCCTTCGCGAAGCAAGTAATTATGGCACTTTCACGAAGACATTTTCTTAAAGCAGCGGGTATTGCCACCACCTTACCGGCGGGTAGCCAATTCACCGAACCGGGTTCATCAGTTGTCCCGACGAAATCGAATTTGTCGATTAGGGGGATTGTCGTTCATACCATAAAAGTTAATCAGCGAGGCAACTGGTATTTTGTCGAACTAAAGACCAACAAGGGCATCAGTGGTCTGGGTGAAGCCTCCCACGGATTTACGGCTGCTACCCATAATGGCGAGGCTTTACTCAAATCAGAAATAGCGGCCTACTTCGAGTTGATCAAAGGCGAATCGCCTTTTAGCGTGGAACTGTTTCGGCAACGAGGATTGCAACGGGCACAGGCAAACGGTCGAACAGCTGTCACAGCGTTCAGCAGCATCGAACAGGCACTTTGGGATTTGACCGGAAAAGCACTCGATGTACCAACCTACGAACTGCTTGGCGGGAAACTTCGGGATAAAATCAAAGTATACGCCAACATCAACCGGGCTACCAACGAACGCGATGCGAAGGGCCGACGGTTGATTTCGTCCTTTCAGCGCAATGCCGAATTGGCCTTAAAAAGTGGTTTTAAAGCTGTAAAGCTGGCCCCGTTCGACGACATGAAACCGCTGAAATCGGCTAGTCCTCAAGACATCGAAGCCGATATTGATTATGCCATTTCCTGTACCGAAGCGGTTCGTCAAACCATTGGTCCCAACGTCGATCTGCTCATTGATGTACACAGTCATTTGAATCGACAACTGGCAATCCAGACAGCCAAACGATTGGAGAAAACGAACCTGTACTGGTTCGAAGAAGCGGTTGACCCGCAAACCCAACTCGATGATACCAAGGCGATTACCGATGCGATTCAGCAACCCGTTGCCGGTGGTGAATCCATTGCCGGACGAACTGGCTTTGCGCCCCTGATCAACAACAAAGCACTTGATATCATTATGCCCGATGTTAAGCATTGTGGAGGTATTCAGGAGTGCCGCTACATCGCTGCCCTGGCTGAAGCTGCTGGCGACATCAAGGTGTCGCCCCACAATCCCAGCGGCCCCATTTCGACCGCAGCCAGTGTGCAGGTCTGTGCGGGCATGCCCAATTTTTCAATCCTGGAATTTGCCTATGGTGAAGTGCCCTGGCGAGCCGATCTGGTGAAACCAGCCGAACAGTTTCAGGATGGTTTCCTGCCCGTACCGACTGGCCCCGGTTTAGGCTACACCCTGAATTATACCCTGATAAACAAGCATAGTTAAATCCATTGCGTATGAAATCCTGCAATAATCCGATCGCAATCCCCTTATTCCTGACAGTCGTCAGCGCCCTGTTCGTTGGCCTTAATTTGCCTCAAAAGCAAAATCCGCCAACCGCTATCCTTCAGCAAGACCCAAATCGGCCCAATATCGTGGTGATTCTAGCCGACGATCTGGGTTACGGCGACTGACGGAAACCTGTTTTACATCTACTGATGATCAAGCAAATGAATCGTACCGTTTTTTTTACAGTAGGGCTACTTTGGGCTTACCAGCTACTGGCTACAACCAGTTTATGGGCACAATCGAAGCCGCCAACCTCGCCAGCAAAACCAAACATTGTGCTGATCATTGCTGATGATCTGGGTTGGAAAGATGTTGGCTTTATGGGCAGTACGTTCTACGAAACGCCCAATCTGGATCGGCTGGCCGCGCAGGGAATCAAGTTCACCAGTGCCTATACGGCAGCAGCCAACTGTGCACCGAGCCGGGCCTGCCTGTTTTCGGGTCAGTACTCCCCCCGGCATGGGATTTACACGGTTGCCAATGCAGATCGGGGCGATGCCAAAACCCGGAAACTGATTCCTGTCAAAAACAATGAGGTATTGCCCGATAGTGTGTATACGCTAGCCGAAGCCCTGCGCGATGCCGGTTATCAAACAGCGAGCATTGGCAAGTGGCACCTGGGCAAAAGCCCAACCACTCAGGGCTTTACCTACAATCGGGCTGGTGATGAACGGGGCATGAATAAGCATTTCAGCCCATATGGAATTCCAACGCTACCCGACGGTCCTCCCGGTGAATACCTGACGGACCGGCTGACGAGTGAGGCATTGCAATTCCTGGACCAGCCTCGCGACCGGCCGTTCTTTTTGTATCTGCCGTATTACGCTGTTCATACACCCTTGCAGGCACCCGATTCGCTAGTAAAAAAATACGAGCGAAAACCGAAATCGCCGGGGCAAGGTCATGCTACGTATGCGGCCATGATTGAATCGCTCGACAGCAACGTAGGCCGAATTCTGAAGAAACTGGAAGCACTGGGGTTGGATCGAAACACCATCGTGATTTTCACATCGGACAATGGCGGCATCCGGTCCATCTCCCGACAAGACCCGATTCGGGCTGGAAAAGGGTCGTACTATGAGGGTGGCGTTCGGGTACCCCTGGTTGTTCGCTGGCCGGGTACCATAGCGGCCGGAAGCACGTCGCCAACGCCTGTCATCAATCTGGATTACTATCCAACCTTTCTGGACATCCTGAAACGGCCAAAACCGAGCCAGCCGCTGGATGGCATCAGTATCCTCCCACTATTAACTGGAAAGTCGGTGGCTGAGCGTCCTTTTTTCTGGCACTTCCCGATCTATCTGGAAGCCTACGATCAACAAACAGACAACGGACGTGATCCATTATTCCGCACTCGACCCGGCTCGACTATCCGGCTGGGCGACTGGAAGTTGCACGAGTATTTCGAAGACAACGCGCTTGAGCTTTACAACCTTAAAACTGATCTGGGTGAACAGCACAACGTAGCTTCTGAGAATCCGGCTGTCGTCAAAAAACTACACACGCTTTTACAGGATTGGCGCGCTAAGCAAGCAGCCTTTATACCAACAGAACGGAACCCGGCTTATGTCGCTCCGTAACAATTAACGGGATTATGAAACTAGATATGCTCGTTTTTTCGGCCCACCCCGATGACGCCGAAGTAGCGTGTGGCGGCACCGTGCTACACCATCGTGCACTAGGTCGAAAAATCGGGTTTGTCGATCTGACCTGCGGAGAATTGGGCACCAGGGGTACACCCGAAATTCGGCTAAGAGAAGCAGCTGAAGCGGCTCAATTGCTAGGGCTGAGCACTCGTCTTAACCTGCATTTTGCGGATGGTTTCTTCAAAAATGATGAATGCCATCAGCGAAAAGTCATTCAGGTTATCCGCCAGTACCAGCCCGATGTAGTTCTTGTCAATGCGCCCTCAGATCGCCACCCCGACCATATACGGGCCGCTAAACTAGTTGTGGATGCCTGTTATTATGCCGGTTTCGCCAAGTTGGAAACGTATGATGGAAAGCAGACGAAACAGCAAAACTGGCGCCCCAAAGCCATCTATCATTACATACAGGACTGGTGGCTTCAACCCGATTTTGTGGTGGATGTATCGGGCCATTTTGAGCAAAAGCTCCGAGCTGCCAAAGCCTACCGAAGTCAATTTTATGACCCTGACAGCCTCGAACCAGTCACGGCAATTTCCGACCCTGGTTTCTTCAGTCGTGTAGAGTCACGAGCCGTTGAGTTCGGTCGCATGATTGGCGCACGGTACGGCGAAGGCTTTCTGAAAAACAGCATGATCGATACAAATGCCTTCTTCGACTTTCGCTGAATTTGGGCCATTCACTTTCTCATTTACTCTGTAAGAAACCATGATATCCTCTGTCAATTTTGTCAAACTCAGTAGCCTGATGAGCTTGCTAACCCTGAGCCAGCTGACCGCACAAACACCTGATTACCTGACGGGTAAGCGTTTGTACAACACCGTCGAAAAGTTTGTAAGTCTGGGCGAACATCGCACGGGTACCGAAACCGACCGCAACACCTCGGCCTGGCTGGGCAATGAACTCAGGCAGGCAGGTTATGCCGTCAAGTACCTCGAATTTCCGGTTAAGCAGTTCTTTTTTGATAAAGGAAGCCTGTCAACGGGTGCTAAAGCGATCAACATATTTCCATTGTGGTATGTCAACGACAAAAGTCCACTTCAGGTCGACGCACCAATCGTTGACAGCCGAACGAGTAGCCAACCTGCTGATTTCGCGGGGAAGATTGTCCTCACGCGACTTTCGGGCCAAACCGGTCATAACGCGATCTTAAAGCCGCTTATTGACGGAGGTGCCAAAGCGATTGTAGCCATTACTGAAAACCCATCGGGCGAGATAGTAGCCATCAATACATCGTACAGCACTGAACCCTGGCCCATTCCGATTGTGCTAGTGGCTCCCAACGATAGCGCCAGCGTATTGGCTGCGGTTACGGCTCATAAAACCGCTTCACTGGCTATCAAGGGTACTTTTCGTGATGTAATCGCGCGCAACATCTACGGAAAAATTGGCAATGGCCCTAAGACAATCGTGGTTTCCACACCAATTAGCGGGTGGTTTACCTGCGGAGGGGAGCGCGGTCCCGGCATTGCGGCCTGGCTGGCGCTGGCAAAATGGGCAAGCGAAGCGAAACTGCCGTATACCTTTTTGTTTACGGCCAATTCAGGGCATGAACTGGCCAATCTGGGTGCTCGTCAGTTTCTGGAAACGATTGCTCCCAAGCCTGTCGATACGCACCTGTGGGTCCACCTGGGTGCTGGGATCGCTACTAGAAAATGGGCTAAAACAGAAGCTGGTTACGCTCCCACCGCTCAGGTAGATGCTAACCGACAGATTGTCTACAGCCCATCTGTAAAAGACAGTTTTGAGCGGTCGTTTCAAGCCATCGACGGACGTAAAGCGGTGACCGACAAAGGGGTTGGCGAATTGATTGAAGTCGTCAAAAAAGGCTACCCAAACTTTCTGGCCATTGCGGGCGCGCATTTCCTGTTTCATGCGCCCACAGACGACGTCAAAGCCACCTCACCCGAATTGCTCGAAGAAATCACCCTCGCCCTGAAACACTTCATCGAGCTACAAACCCAACGCTAATCATGGCTCGTTCGATCAATTACATACTTACAAGCCTCAGCCTGCTGCTTTCGGTACTGCCGGGTTTTGCCCAACCGTCTAAGCCAAATATCCTGATCATTTTGGCCGACGATTTGGGTTATTCAGACATTGGTGCCTTTGGGGGTGAAATCAAAACGCCCAATCTGGATCGGCTAGCCCGGAATGGGCTGGTAATGACTCAGTTTTACAATGCCGGACGCTGCTGTCCGTCAAGAGCCTCCTTACTGACCGGGCTGTATCCACATCAGGCCGGAGTTGGTGATATGGTGCAGGACAAAGGTTTCCCACCCTATCAGGGCTACCTGAACGATAGTTGTGTAACCATTGCCCAATTGCTAAAAAAAGCGGGTTATTCAACCACCGTTGCCGGAAAGTGGCACGTTGGTTTGGTGCCATCGGCCTGGGCCGTCAATCGGGGATTCGATAAGTCGTTTACGATGCAGAATAACGGCAGCAGTTATTTCAATTCGCAACCCCTGTACAACGATGGTCGAACGGTTACGTTTCTGAACGGTAGCCGCGAGATTACCCGAACTGATACGTCGACCTATCTTACTCAGGCCATTACCAATTTTGCGGTGGAGTCTCTGGAAGCTGAACGCAACCGGTCAAATCCCTTCTTCTTATACGTAGCCTACACGGCGCCCCACTGGCCTATTCAAGCCTTGCCCGAAGACATTGCCCGCTACAAAGGAAAGTACCTGAAAGGCTGGGATGAATTGCGTAAGCAGCGGCATGAAAAACAGATCGCTACGGGTATTGTCGATAAAAATTGGCGACTCTCTGAACGCTTCGAAAACGTGCCGGACTGGAATAGTCTCACGGCTTCGGAAAAAGAGGATTGGGATACTCGCATGGCTATTTATGCCGCCATGATCGACCGAATGGATAAAGGAATCGGTGAGATTCTGGACAAACTTAAGGCGATCAAGAAAGACGATAACACGTTGATTCTCTTTTTGTCGGACAATGGCGGTAGTGCCGACGATGTCCGAAACTGGAATTATGTCACCCAAAAACGGGGCACACCCGGCTCGGTCAATTCAATCGACAGCTACGAAACGCCCTGGGGGAATGTGAGTAATACGCCGTTCAGCCTATTCAAGAAAAACACGCATGAAGGAGGCATTTCCTCTCCATTCATTGCCTGGTATCCAAAGGTCATTAAAGGCGGAACCGTTCGCCGAGAGGTAGCTCATTTGATTGATATTATGCCCACTTGTTTGCAACTGGCGGGTGCAGCGTATCCCCAGACGTTCAACGGAAAAGCACTCAAACCCGTCGAAGGTGTCAGTTTGGCCAATCTCTTTTTCAACAAACCATTCAGTGGCCATGACGCGATTTATTGGGAACACGAAGGCAGCCGGGCCATGCGAAAAGGCAACTGGAAACTGGTTGCGGAGCATACTAAACCCTGGGCGCTTTATAACCTGAGCACCGACCGGACAGAAACGCAAAATCTGGCGGATCAGTATCCCGACAAAGTAGCCGAACTGGCGAAAGCCCATCAGCAATGGTCGCAGAAAGTCGGCGTTGTCGACTGGAATCGGATTAAGTAAGTAAACCAATTACCCTGTCACCCCTCAGGGCAACGAAGCTCTGGGGATAGTTTAAACCAAAACAATTCATGAAAAAGCAACTTGCATTCATCTTTGTCCTATTGGGCTTCGCTACAGTAGCCATTGCTCAAACCGAAAAATCAGAAGGCGTACTCCCCGTCGATCAGTTTACCGCGAAATTAAAAACACAGGCAACTCCTCAACTGATTGATGCCCGGAGTGCCGAAGAATTTGCGCTGAACCACATTCCAAACGCTGTTAATTTCAATCTCCAGACCGAAGGGTATGAAACACTCGTTAAGGGAATCAGTAAATCGAAGCCCGTATTTATCTACTCCATTGCCAATGGGCGTAGCGTTGCTCTGGCCAAGGATTTACGGAGTAAGGGTTTTAATGAGGTCTATGTACTCGACAGCGGCATCGGTGCCTGGACGGGAGCGGGAAACCCATTGTACACGACCGCGAAAAAAGGGCTGACGCTGGATGAATACAACGCCATTCTGGCCAGTAATAAACTCGTTCTGGTTGATATCGGCTCCAAATACTGCGGTTCCTGCAAAAAAGTAAAACCTATTCTGGAGACCCTTCGCAAAGAACACGGTGGTGCCCTGAAAATTGTTGAAATAGAGCTTGAAGAAAGCCCAGCCCTGATTGCTTCGCTCAAAACCGTATCAGGCTTTCCTTACCTTATTCTGTACAAACAGGGCGACATTGTGCTGAAACGCGCTGGCTTAACCGAGCTAAAAACCGAACTTGATACCAAGTTGGTGGCGTCGAAATAAGGGCTGACGCTGTTTAAGCTTTTCCTCTTATGGAAAAACTAGGCTGATTTTTGTCATTTCGACCGTAGGGAGAAATCTCAAGCCTGATTAATACGCGAACTTGAGATTTCTCCCTACGTCGAAATGACAAAAAATCTACTCAGTTTTAATGGAATATGAAAAAACTATCTTTTTTACTGATTCTCCTGCTGGCTATTGCTGGCAGTTCTGTCGCCCAACAACGCAGTTCGACAAAGCCCAATATTGTGCTTATTGTGGCTGATGATCTGGGTTACGGAGATGTGGGGTTCAATGGGCAGAAGCTTATCAAAACACCCAATATAGACCGCTTGGCCGCTCAGGGCGTTCGGTTCACGCAATTTTATGCAGGCACAACTGTGTGTGCGCCATCCCGATCAGCTTTACTAACGGGGAAACATTCGGGGCATACCTACATTCGGGGGAATAAAGGCGTTGATCCTGAAGGGCAGGAACCCATTGCTGATTCGGTGGTAACGCTGGCGGAAGTACTGAAAAAATCCGGATATGCCACAGGAGCGTTTGGCAAGTGGGGATTAGGTCCGGTAGGGTCTGAAGGAGACCCCAACAATCAGGGGTTCGATCAATTTTATGGCTATAACTGCCAAAGTCTGGCCCATCGCTATTACCCAGATCATCTGTGGAAAAACGGCAATCAGGTCGTTTTAACTGAAAACCAGAACCTGGCTCATAATCAGACCTATGCTCCCGATTTGATTCAAAAGCAGGCCTTGAGTTTTATTGAATCTCAGAACACAAACAAGCCATTTTTTCTCTTCCTCCCCTACATCCTGCCCCACGCTGAATTGCTTGTTCCCGACGATAGTCTATTCCGGCATTACAAAGGCAAATTTCCCGAAACTCCGTTTAAAGGAGCTGATTATGGGGTCAGTGCCACAACGGGCGGCTATACGTCACAGGCTTATCCTCATGCTACGTTTGCCGCGATGGTAGCTCGGCTGGATGCTTACGTTGGACAGGTGCTGGCTACCCTTAAGGCTAAAGGTATCGACGAGAACACACTGGTTATTTTTACGAGTGATAACGGACCACACATAGAAGGCGGAGCAGATCCAACGTTTTTTGCCAGTAGTGGCGGCTTCCGTGGCGTCAAGCGTGATCTGTATGAAGGAGGTATTCGTGTACCGTTTATTGCCCGATGGCCGGGGACTATTAAAGCAAACACGCAAAGCCACTACATCGGGGCATTTTGGGATTTGTTTCCTACGTTCGCCGAATTAGCGGGTGCAAAGCCAACAACAACTGGGGATGGTTTTTCCATAGTACCGAGTTTACTTGGTAAAGGAAGCCAAAAGGAGCACGCGTATTTGTATTGGGAGTTTCACGAAGGCGGAGGGAAACAGGCCGTGCGACAAGGCAACTGGAAAGCCGTTCGGATCAATGCCAATAAACCAAATGGGTCAACCCTGGAGCTTTATGATTTAGCCAAAGATCCGGCCGAAAAGCACGATGTAGCCAGCTCATTTCCGACGAAAGCGAAGGAATTGGAGAAACTAATGAATCAGTCGCACGTTCCGTCAGCCATTTTTCCGTTTGGCGATCAGTAAATAGAACGCTGATTTTTATGATCAATATGATTTTTGTGGCGTCAGATGTAAGCATCTGACACCACATCAACCCCATGTCAATCAAGCCAGCTCGTTGAATGAAAAAAACTCTTCTTCTAGTCATTGTACTTGGCCTACTAAGCGTCACATCGGTGTGGGCGCAAAAGAAAATCAACCCACAAACGCGGCCCAATATTATTCTGATCATGACGGATGATCAGGGGTATGGCGATTTGGGATTTTACGGAAATCCACATCTTAAAACCCCAAACATCGACGCCTTTGCTGCCCAGAGTACCCGATTAACCAACTTCCACACCTCTCCCGTTTGCAGCCCGACTCGGGCCAGTTTATTGACGGGTCGGTATCACCAACGTACAGGCGTGCATGATACCTACAATGGCGGCTCCATTATGGCAACAGAAGAGGTGACGTTGGCCGAAATTCTGTCGCAAAATGGGTATCAAACGGGTATCGTTGGTAAATGGCATTTGGGCGATAACTACCCCTATCGAGCGTCGGAGCAAGGGTTTGCGTTCTCTTTCGTTGGGCACGGCGGGGGTATTGGCCAGCCCGGCGATCATGCGGATAACTTTTTCCGTCCCGACAGCAGTTATTTCAACTCGACGCTCTACCGAAACAATGTACCAGTCCAAACTCAGGGCTATTGTACCGATGTGTTTACCGATGCTGCGCTGGATTTTCTAAAAACCAGCCAGCAGAAATCCGGAGACGCGGCCCGACCGTTTTTCCTGTATGTTGCCTATAATGCACCGCACGATCCGTTGCAGGTACCAAAAAAATACTATGACCAGTATAAAAACCTGGCACTTAATACCCCTTTTGATACGAAGTCTGGTACAGACTGGGCATCTATGACCGACAAGGATAAAGAAGACGCTCGTCGGGCTTACGCCATGATTACCAATATCGACGATAATGTCGGGCGAATTCTGGCACAAGTGAAAGCCTTGAATCTGGAAGAAAACACCATTATTATCTTCACAACCGATAATGGAAATCAGCAGCTACGGTTCAACACAGGCTTTAAAGGACGAAAAGGAACGGTTTATGAAGGCGGCACACGCACTCCGCATTTTATTCGAGGCAAGGGGATTTTTCCAACGAATAAAGACATCTCGGCCCGTATCGCGCATATTGATATATTACCCACTTTGCTAGAAGCTGCACGGGTTCCGTTGCCAGCAAAGTTGGCGATTGATGGTCAGTCGGTTCTGGGAATAATTCAGGGTCGAGAAACAGCTCGTAAAGACGTTTTTTATAATGCCTGGAATCGGGGCTGGCCCGAACCCTATCGGAACGCGGCTCTTTACAAAGATGACTTCAAATTAGTGGCCGTCAACGCTGATGACCAAAAACCCGAAAGTTTTGAGCTGTATAACCTCAAAACGGACCCGTATGAACGCACGAATCTCATCACGGCTAACCCAGCAATTGTCCAGGACTTGAAAACTGAACTTGACAAGGTATATAAGGATATTGCTGCAAGCCCGAATCTAGTAACCCGCCGAATCAGTCTGGGCACGACTCACGAAAATCCGACCGTATTGACCCGTCAGGATTGGTCGGGACTGATTAGTAACTGGATTGCCGAAACGGGTTTAGGGTATTGGGCTGTTCGGGTAGAAACAGATGGCTACTATGATTTTACGATTCAGCATAAAGCCATCAAGAAAGGGAGTCGGGTAGTTGTTCGAATCGGTCAAACCCAACGTAGTGTGCAAACCGATCAGGATAACAGCAAACAGGAAGTGATTGGTCAGGTTTACCTGAAACGGGGCGACTACAACCTGGAATCGTGGTTGGAAACGGATAAAGGCACACTGGGCCCTTTTTATGTAAATGTCAGTAAGCGCTAGCTCCACCAACTAGTACTCGTCCAATTTAGTTTCTATAGATTCTTTGGATTCTATCGCCTTTGATTATCAACACAATAGAGCCAACCGCGCGGGCGGCCCCCAGAATCTATAGAATCTCCTAGAATCTAGTTTGCCAAAGCACTAGACAACATGGTGTACTTCAATGAAAGTGAAACGTCCTGCAATTATTCGTTTGGCAAAGGAATCACAGGACGTTTTGGCCTTTTTAG
Source organism: Spirosoma litoris (assembly GCF_054776755.1). Taxonomy (NCBI): domain Bacteria; kingdom Pseudomonadati; phylum Bacteroidota; class Cytophagia; order Cytophagales; family Cytophagaceae; genus Spirosoma; species Spirosoma litoris. Next base: position 260,426 of record NZ_BAAHBI010000002.1, read on the forward strand.
GTAAGTAATCAGAAAATCAATCGATTACGCCCACACGCGTCTTAGAAATCGAAGCCAGTTACCGTGCATAACATTGGCAATATCGTCTTCGGTATAGCCCCGCTGACGCAGTAAATCAGGCACTCTTTGTAAATCGGCGATGGTTTCCAGATCGTAGGGCGACTGCTCTTTTCCAAAAGCACCGTCTAAATCCGAACCAATGCCAATGTGTCGGGCATTCCCCGCCAATTGGCAAATGTGGTCCAAATGGTCAATCATTTTGGCCAGATCACAGTTCATTCCTTCGGGCGTCGATTGGCCCCGTACCCAGTTCGGAACCATCATCCAGGCATCCAGCGCACCGCCAATAACGGCGTCACGAGCAATGAGTTCCTTGAGTTGTTCATCGCTAAATTGGCGATTGTGATTGACCAGCGCCCGACAGTTATTATGGCTCGCCCAAACGGGACCATCAAAGTAATCCAGGGCCTCCCAGAAACTGTCATCGCAGAGGTGAGTTGCATCCAGAATGATATTGAAACGCTTCATTTCCCGCAGCAATTCACGACCAGCCAACCCCATAAACCCAGTGGCATCGGTACCCTGAGCATAACGACCAGGGCCATAGTGAGCCGGGCCGATAGCGCGTAATCCATAGTTATAAGCCGTCTCAACGTAAGCGGGCGTCACAATCGAATCAGCCCCCTCCAGACTGAGAATGTAGCCTATTGGCTTCCGATCATTGGGGGTGCCATTATTCCAGAGCGCGAGGTGTTTTTCCAGCCCCGTCAGATCACGGATTTGGATCATCTCACCCGCTTCTTCCATTGTTTTATACCAGATCTGTTGCCCTTGAGTCTGCGCCCATGCCTGTTCGGGCGATTGCCAACCAGGCAATGGGTTTCCTGGTGCCACAAAACGGGCAATCTGGGTAGCAACAACCAGGCCAATATTGCCCCTGCGTAAATCGGGAAACGATACCGTACCTTTCGCCCGGTCTGGCTTATCGGTCATACCTTGCTCGCGTTCGCGCAACCGCTCCACTGGCTGACGCAGGTCGCGGTTCCACTCCATTGCGTTCATGCTTAAGTCAAGATGCGCATCAATTGTAAACATAGGCTAGCTTAGAAAAGAAGATTCAATTTATTCGAAAACAAAACGCGAACTTAAGCAAACCTCTCCTATTCCTCCGTTAGTTTCCAGTCAATGGAGCTGATTAGAACGCTTGAAGTAAAATAAAATGAGCTAAATATTATGTACAATTAGCTCGCAACTAGCCTATATGACTATTCTGGCTTGTTTTTTGCCTTCAAATCAGTAATTCTTGTATTTAAGTATCCTAACAGAGTTATTTAGATATGAAATCCACACATCTACTAAAAGAATGTCGAATTGCAGTTTATTTTTTCTTACTCTTCCCATCTAGTCTTTTCGCTCAGGTACAGGTAACATTTCCTACTAGCCGATTGGTCATTCAACGTAACAATACCAATCAGGCCAATGTACCTGTTATAGGAAGGTGCCCCGCTAATGCTACCCAGATTCAGGCCCAGTTAACGGTTCGTCAGGGAGGCACAGCCACAGGCTGGATTGTCCTCGACAACGCTCCCAACAACGGCGTTTTTCAAGGCAAGTTTCCGGATGTAGCTGGTGGCTGGTACGACCTCAACGTAAAAGCGTTTTCGGGCAATACTGAAATTGCCTCTACCCTTCTGGAGCGGATTGGTGTTGGCGAAGTGTTTGTGACATCCGGTCAGTCCAACTCCTGGGGAATTAATTGCACCAGCGGACAAGCCAACGATGATCGTGTGTCTATCATTAACTACTGGACGGGTCAGGCAGGAGAATTCTCGGAGAATGCTTTGCCCTTTACAGTCAGCCATGCCGACTTATCGACAGGTATTGACAATACGGGCATGTTTCCGGGGGCTTATTTATTTTTATGGGGAGGGCTTGGCGATAAGCTCGTCGAGCAGTTGGGTGTACCCATTATGTTCTATGGAGCCTCGTATCCAGCAACAAACTCCAAGCACTGGATGCATTCAGCGAATGGAGAAGAAATCTGGTCAGGATTTTCTCAAAATATGCCCTATCGTCTTTTGGGTGTAACCATTTTACATTACCTGAAACGAACAGGTGTACGGGCCATTTTGTGGCATCAGGGCGAAGGGGATAACTACTACCAAACATACGACGACTATATTAATAATATCGGTCTGACAATTAATAAGTCCCGCACTCAATTAGGCTTTGGGAATCTTAGCTGGGTTATCTCACGCGTTAGTTACATACCGAGCACAGTGGGTTCCGAATATACCAATCACGAAACCGATCCGAATATTATTGCCGCTCAGAATACGCTGGCAGGGTGGCCCAATAACGCGGCTGGACCTGCTACTGATAGCATGATTTATCCTGATTACCGAAAGACCGATTATTTCCATCTTCACTTCGATGCAGATGACTGCCCGGCGCTTATTACAATCTGGAATCAACACCTATCAACCGACTATTTTAGTAGCCGACAACCCTCTTTACCTGACCGGCTTATTCAGTTAACCACAGGCTATGTGTTCCCCTTCGCAGACACCGCAGGTCACCAAACACAAGTCCCCTATTTTTCGTTGGTTCCCACTCGTGCCGACAATCAATATCAGGTAGACATTCTAAACGAAGGGGGATGTTATCTGGCCACCTTAGCCTCAGGAACGACTAATCCGCTAACGGTTACACTACCCAACTGGGCAAATGGGCGCTACCGCTTCCGGGTTAATTCTACCTCTCCGGCTGTGCTAGGCGAGCCCAGTGAGCCAATAACAATCACGGGATCGGGCAGCGGATTGCCACCAATTATTCCGCCCAATTATGTAAGTACCATCCAAAATGGGTTCTGGAATACCCCACAGGTTTGGTCATGCGGTTGGATACCCTCTTTGCTTGATACTGTTCAGTTAAAGCATACGATCACCATACCGACTAACTACCAAGCCCAAACGAAATCGCTCTGGACGAACAGTGGCTCTCAATTAATCTATCAGTCGGGAAGCAAGCTTCAAATTGGGGCGAATTAAAACATGATAAGATTTTCACTAAAATAGGTAGTTCTGGGGAAAAGTACATAATTCGTCATTTACGCCAACAGTTTACAAAGTCGTTTAAAGAAAAGCAGGTTTATTTGAGAATGGACATAACGCACAGAGAGCTGTCTGATGCTGGCTAGACCGGTTCCAATTTCATTGTATTTATTACCTTCTACGTGGATGGGTGATTGTTAGGCCGAGGCTCTCATGATATGCTCCCGGTGCTGTACGCCCCAGTTCTTCAAAGCCTCAATCACACTCCCCAGTGTTTCCGCATAAGGCAGCGTGGTATAGGTGATCAGAACCGGATAGCCATCCTCAACAGTCCGTTTGATCAATCCATTCTCTTCCAAGTCTTTTAACTCCTTGGCTAAAACCTTCGTACTTAGGTCGGGAATACTGCGCTGTATTTCGCGAAACCGATGATTGCCTACCCCGATAGACACTAAGATTAACAGTTTCCACTTGCCGTTCACTACTTCCAACGCATCTCTAATGGGGATCAAAGCGGATAAACAATCGGTGTAATTAGGCATAGCTTTCTTAGTTGATTACCAAAAGGTAACTGATTACCTATGGGTAACTGATAACTTTAGGTTATCAAATGTAGCTACTTTTGTTAAGAAAACAAACGGGCGCCCCTACCTATTAGCGCATGTAAGTAATGTTCAGCGCATTACAATTTCTAACCATCAATCCATTATGAATACCAAGCACGTAAGACTAATCTATTGGACATCCACGCTATTTCTGGCCTTGGTTGGCTTAGCGGGTATCTTCAACATCCTTATGGTTGACCAGTTGGTCCAGGTCAACCGATCGCTGGGACTACCCGATTATTTCATGCCCTTTTTTGGTTTCGTCAAAGTGGTTGGTGCCATTACGATTTTGGTTCCTGCGCTTCGATACTTCCAGCAAGCCGCCTATTTCGGTTTTATTTTTTATTTCATTGGGGCAACCTACACCCTGATGGCCACCCATGGCGGCCCTGAAAAATGGGGTGTTACCCTATTGATTCTTGCTGCTGCGGGAGTTTCGTATTGGGCCTGGCAACAACTATTTCAGCCTAAAGCCACTCTCCAGATTTCGTAGTTCTCACTTCCAAAAATCGTCTTTATTTATGGCACAAACACTCGCCATTATCGGTGCTGGCCCTGGTGTTGGGCTGGCAATCGCGGAAAAATTTGGTTTGCAAGGCTACAAAGTAGCCCTCTTATCCAGAAATACCAAGAAGCTGGCCTTGCTCCAAAGCAAACTGCAAGCCCAGGGCATTGCGGCAAGCATTTTCAAGGTTGATATTCTGGACCGTGATAGTATTACGCAAGCGCTCTATCAGGTAATCGATACCTATGGCTCCATCGATGTGCTCGAATTTAGTCCGTCGCCTGCCTGGGAAAGCCTGCGGACCCCGCGACACATTGATGTTGCCAATGAACAATATCATTTAGATTTTCAGGTGCTCTCGGCCATCAGGGCTGTACAAACGGTGCTTCCGCAAATGCTCGAGCGCAAAGCGGGTAGTATCCTGTTCACTACGGCGTCAGCCGCCCAGCGTCCTAACGTATCTACGGCTAGTTTTGGCGTGGCGGCTGGGGCATTACTCAATTATGCGCGTTTGCTTCACGAGGATCTGGATCAGGACAATATTTACGTGGGTATCGTATCGATTGGGGCCATTGTGGTCGGTGAGGGTATAGGCTCAAAAGGTGATTTTCCCGCTGATATGCCAACCATTCATGCTGACGAAGTGGCCCAAACACATTGGAATCTTCATGCGAAACGTGAGGTAGTCGAGATCATTATTGGCGCGAACTAGATCACGCCTTCACGTGTAAAGAGTACCTTGAAAATAATTAGTTCGAGGTACTCTTTTGTCTAGATAAAAGAGGTGTAGTTCATAGGTAATGCTTTATTAGGTGCTTGGAATTTCTTAAAACGCCCGAATTATTGATCCCCATCGTCTCAGAAAGGAGCGATTTTATGAGAATGGAATGGCCCTCACTGGCCTTTCTTAAAAGGTATTACTTTTTGACGTTGGGTACCTATTTTTTTTAATATCTGTCCAACGCCATTCTGTAGCATACAGGGTATTTTTGACAGGTTTACTGAATGTCATAAATCCTTCTTTTCCGAATGGCTTCGCTTAATTAAGTCATTGGTTTTCATAACCATAAAATTTGAGTTTACTTCGTAGCGGATTTATAGTGTTGATTACACGGCCAACGCTACCGAGGATACGCGGTACCGAGTTCAACCTCCGGGACGCGCGGATTGATTACTTGACCAATGATCAACAAATAGAATGGACACCCCGTTGAAGTTGCTCGTCGTGGAGGACGACATGATCATTGCTGCCACCATCGCCCTGCAACTCACTAAACTTGGCTATGAGGTGAGCGGGATTGTGCCTAGGGGCGAAGAAGCCATTCAACATGCTGAAACCAACCGGCCTGACCTGATTCTGCTTGATATCATTCTCAAAGGCGCACTCGACGGTATCGACACAGCCCATGCTATCCATCAGCGGTGGAATATCCCGATTATTTACGTCACGGCCAATACCGACGAAGCCACCTTTAACCGGGCAAAAAAAACGCGTCCCTACGCTTTCATCTCCAAGCCCATCCGGGCAATTGAGCTACAACGAGCTATCGAACTGGCCATGAGCCGCCTGGCCGACGAGCCCCCCACCTCTGCCAACCCTGCCCCCGATGCGCCCTTTGTGCTCAGTGACCGGATTTTTGTGCGGCACCGCGAAAAGATCGTCAAGATTTTCATCGCCGATATTCTCTACGTGGAAGCCGACCGCAATTATTGCCACCTGTACACGGCCGACAAAGAATACCTGCTAACAACGACCCTGAAGGCGATGGAAGACAAACTCCCGGTGGCCTATTTTGTGCGGGTACACCGCTCCTATCTGGCCAATCTGACGCAGGTCGATGAGGTGGGAGACGGGCATATCGGGATCAAGGGTAAAACGATTCCGCTCAGCCACCTCCTGCGGGAGGCACTACTGAAACGAATCCAGACCATTTGAGGCCACCGGGCAAAATCGGCATTACCGTTCACACATCCGGTAAGAAAATACCCCCATTCGGACAGTAAACGGATACGCTCGTCCGGGCGAACTTGGTTGGGGAATACGCTGGCGATAGTTTAGATCCGTTGTCGGCCAAATCGCTTTGCCGGGCTAATTGGCCGATCCGTTTCAGACCACACCTAAACTAGGCTTAACCATGTCGTTTCCGTTTGCCACTATTCGTTCGCCAGCGATTTTTAACTTCCGGTGGCTCGTGCCGAATAGGTCGCTCATGCTGAACGGCAAAGCCCCGGTCAACGCTGCCCGAAACGTGTATAGGTATGCGTTGGCTTCTCAGGAGATGGGAATGCAGTTCCAACCCGCCCACGTGCCGCTCAACGAGTGGGCCGACGTTTGATCCTGATACAGGCTTCTATCGTTCGCCTGAACCCGTTTTTTCAGTCAATCCAAATCCTCAAAACCAAGCAAACTAAACCAATGAGAACTAATCAGGTACCCAGGATGCTAGCCATTGTCATCGCCCTGTTCCTGTTTGCCACCAGTTGCAATACACCCGCTAAAGAAACGGCTACTCAAACGACCGACGTGTCGGCCATGACACCTGAACAAAAGCAAGCGATTGAACAGGAAATTTCTGGCCTTGTGAAGGAATTCTTCCAACAGGTTGAAAAACTGGACATTGAAGCGTGCATGACCTACTTTGAGAAGACACCTGATTTTCAGGCCGTCAATCCCGATGGTACCCTGGGCGACTACGACGCGCTAAAAAAATTGAACGCAGACGGGTTTAACCAGATGAAGACGTTGAATGTCGTGCCAGCTAAGGAAGTGATTCGGGTTCTGACTGGCTCGCTGGTGCTTTATACGTTCTCGATGGAACAGAATGCAACCCTCAAAACCGGCCAGAAATTAAAGTTTGAGCACGTAGCGGGAACAATGCTCTTCACCAAGATCAACGGCGCGTGGAAAGCGACGTTTTACCAGGAGTCTGCATCGGCACCGGTAGCCGTCAAGTAGCAAAGACGGAACGCATATAAAACCTGTATCCTCGCCGTTTTTTCTCTAGTAGATAGATCAATGAAAATCAACCAATTTCTACCTTCGATCTTACCAGCCACTTTTGCTGTTTTGCTCATTGGCCCGACCGTTGCAGGCTGTGACCCAAAACTAAACGCCGACAAGGCTAACACACTCCAAACCTACTTTGCCCCAGCCGATACGGGTATGCAAAACGGGGGCGTAAAAATAATCCCGATCAAGACTCCGAAGGGCACATTCAACGTGTGGACGAAGCGGATTGGCAACAACCCAACGGTCAAGGTTTTGATTCTGCACGGCGGTCCCGGTGCTGGTCATGAGGCCTACGAGGTGTTCGAGAGTTTTCTGCCTAAAGAAGGCATCGAGTTCATTTATTACGACCAACTCGGCGCGGGTAACAGCGACCGCCCAACCGACACGAGCTTGTGGGTGCTGCCCCGTTTTGTTGACGAACTGGAGCAGGTTCGGGTCGCTTTAGGGCTAGATAAAGACAATTTCTACATCTATGGCCACTCGTGGGGCGGCATTCTGGGCATAGAGTACGCACTCAAATACGGGCAAAACGTCAAGGGCTTACTTATCTCAAACATGATGAGCAGTGCGCCCGCCTACAGCCGCTATGCCAACGAGGTACTGGCCAAACAAATGGACCCCAACGTGCTGGCCGAGATCAAAGCCCTCGAAGCCAAAGGCGACTTTGCCAACCCGCACTATATGGAACTGTTGCTGCCCAATTATTACGAAAAGCACATCTGCCGTATACCAACGGCGCAATGGCCCGAACCGCTGAACCGGGGGTTTGCCAAACTCAATCAGGAGCAGTACGTGACCATGCAGGGGCCAAGCGAGTTTGGCATGGCGGACAATGCTAATCTGAAAAACTGGGATCGAAGCAAAGACCTGCCCAAAATTACCGTGCCGACGTTGGTTATCGGGGCCACCTACGACACGATGGACCCCAAACACATGGAGTGGATGGCCGGGCAAGTGAAAAACGGCACTTTTCTACTATGCCCCAACGGTAGCCATTTCGCGATGTATGACGATCAGCAAACGTATTTCACCGGGCTGATCGCTTTTTTGGCGAAATGATACAGGTTTCCCGGCATGTCAATCCGGGGCAGACGAACGAATTAGTACTAAACAGTCACAACCATGTCTATTTATCGGCAGTTACGAGGATGGGCCATCGGGTTCACGCTGGCGTTCGGCACGGTTTATTCCGTACTGGGGCAGGTAGGCCCGGAATACGATCTGGTGGTGGCTGGTGGCCGGGTTATTGACCCAGAAACCAAATTGGACACCATTAAAAACGTGGGCATCATCGGCAATCGGATTGCCCAAATCAGTTCGGCACCTCTGCGTGGGAGGCAAGTCATAAACGCCAGCGGGCTGGTGGTATCGCCGGGTTTTATTGACCCGCATGTTCACGGCATCAGCAACAAGGAGCAGGAATACCAACTGCACGACGGCATTACGACGGCCTTAGAGCTGGAAGTGGGTGTGCCGTTTCTGGACGAGTGGTATAAGACCCGCCAGGGAAAGGCCCTAATCAACTATGGGGCCAGTGCCAACTGGGGCTTTGCCCGGATGCAGGCGTTACCCGGCTACGCCAACGAAGCCGCCGAACTGAAGCAGGCGGTAGCGAATGAGACCTTCAATGCCGACATGGGCATGAGCGCGGTGGGCGGTTCGTTTACCAAAGGAATCGACGCAGCTCAAACCCAAACCATGCTGGCCAACATCCGAACCGACCTCGCAGCCGGGGGCATTGGCATTGGTCTATACATTGGGTACGTGCCGGGGGCCAAACCCGAAGAGGTTTTTCGGGTCTATCAACTGGCGGGCGAGATGCAGGCCACTATTTTCAATCACGTCCGCGATCCCAATCTTGTGTATATTCAACAGGCTATCTCAGATGCTATGCTGACCAACGCGCCGATGCACCTGGTGCATATCTCCAGCATGATGCTGTCGCAGATTGAGGTGGGTATCGAAATGGTGCAGATGGCCCAAAAAAGAGGATTTCCCATCACCGCCGAAATTTACCCCTACACCGCCGGTTCGACGGGGCTGTTTACCAATATGTTTGCCGATGGCTGGCAAGAACGGCTGGGCATCGACTACAAAGACCTGCAATGGGCAGCAACCGGCGAACGGCTCACCAAAGAAACCTTCGACACGTACCGAAAAACGAAGGGAGTCGTCATTTTCCACGCTATGAAACCCGACTGGGTAGCCGCTGGTATCCGGGCGAAGGGCATACTGATTGGCTCCGACGGCAGGCCGTATGCACCGTTGGCGCACCCCCGCACGGCCGGTACGTTTGCGCGGGTGCTGAGCAAATACGTGCGCGAAGACAAGGTGCTGGACTTGCCTGCCGCCATCGAAAAAATGACCTTGCTGACGGCCAAAATGCTCGAAACCGTAGCCCCCGCCATGCGTTTCAAAGGCCGGATTCAGGTCGGGGCCGATGCCGATATTACTATTTTCAACCCCAACACCGTACTTGACAAAGCCACGTTTGACGAAGGTTTAAAATTCTCCCAGGGCATCGAGTATGTGGTGATTGGCGGGGTGCTGGTGTTGAAAAACGGCCAGACTGTTCCCCGCGTTTTCCCCGGTCAGGCGGTGTATGGGAAGTACAAAAAGTAATATTTCTCTGGCTGTCAATCACTTAACTCGACTCCGATCTACTATAAAACCTATCTCCTCGCAACCTTTTCTCTAGTCCATAGACCTATGAAAATCAACCAATTTATTTCCGTTTTTGCAGTCCTGCTCCTGTTTGCCGTCGGTTGCAATACCGCTCCCCAAAAAGCAGATGAGAAACGAGCGGCTCAATCCGATGCTCCGGAGTACTTCCTGTTACGGCCCGACGTCGAAAAAGCGTATGGCTATTCCCATGCCGTTCGGATTGGCAATGAACTGAAAATATCGGGTGCGGTCAGTATGGACGAGAAAGGAAACCTGACGGCGAAAGGTGATCTGGAACAACAAATGAAAAATTGCTACGCCGATCTGGACAAAATTCTGAAACACTATGGCTACACCTGGGACGATGTTGTGGTGGAGAATATTCTGACCACGAACATGTCCGAATTTGTGAACCAGTCGGCTTACCGAAATACGATTTACAAAAAGCAATTTCCGACCGGGTCGTGGTTTGGCGTAAAGGAATTAGCCTTGCCCGGCCAATTGATTGAGATTGAGTTAGAAGCCTATAAAGTGCGCTGATTCATTTGAGCGGATTCGATGACGAGCCTCATCGTTTTTGACAGATTCCTGCCTGAGGTTAGCCCAAATCTCCCATGACACATAGACGAGTGTTAGCCGCTATACTGAAATGACCTTTCCGATCCCCTATACATCTGCAACCGCAGGCTCCCTGAATCCAGCGCCTTCATTAATCAAAAGCCGCATCGAGTCCATCGACGTACTGCGGGGCCTGATTATGATCATTATGGCGCTAGACCATACGCGGGATTTTTTCCACGCCGAGGCAGGGATCGATGACCCGCTTAACCTCGTCACGACCACACCTGCGCTGTTTTTCACCCGCTGGATTACCCACTTCTGCGCTCCTACGTTTGCCTTGCTATCCGGTACGTCCATCTACCTGCAGGGCTTACGAAAATCGCGCAGCGAGTTGAGTATGTTCCTGCTGAAACGGGGTCTATGGCTCATTGTAGCCGAGGTGCTCCTGATTGCACCGGCGGATACGTTTACCCTGTTTAATCCCATCACGATGGTCGTTTTCTGGTCGCTGGGCATCAGCATGGTGTTCATGGCCGGGCTAACGTGGCTGCCGTTCCGGGCCATACTGGGCCTTGGTTTAGCGATCGTTTTAGGCCATAATCTGCTGGATGCGGTGGAACAGACACCGGGATTTACGTCGGGTTTCTGGTGGGCGCTGTTTCATGGCGGCAATCATCGTGTGTTTGAATACGCTCCTGGTCGGGTCATTGTGGTACTATACCCATTTCTTCCCTGGCTGGGGCTAATGATGCTGGGCTACTGCCTGGGCCGGTTGTTTGCCCCAGCGGTTGCCGCCACGAAGCGTCAACAGTGGCTATTTTATCTCGGTGCCGGAGCCATTGGGTTATTTGTGGGGCTGCGTTTGCTGAATGAATACGGCGACCCCTTCCCCTGGAGCGTCCAGAAAGATGGCCTAACCACGTTCTTCTCGTTCATGAAGGTACATAAATACCCCCCATCGCTGCTATATATGTGCATTACGGTAGGGCCGGGACTGCTGGGACTGGCGTTGCTGGAGAATGTACACAATCGCGTTACGGACGTGCTGCGCACCTACGGACGAACGGCCTTTTTTTATTACACGATCCATTTTTATGTCCTGCATACCCTGCGTATAATTGTCTTTTTTGCCGCTGGTCATACCATGATGGAGGCCGATAAAGCGCTGCAAACCATACCGATGCGGTTTGTGCTGCCCGGCAATGGAGGCTACAATCTTGGGGTGGTTTACCTGATCTGGATAGCCGTTGTCGCGTCGTTGTATCCCCTCTGTCGCTGGTATGATGCCTACAAGACAAGGCATAAAGAGCAGTGGTGGCTGAGCTATCTGTGATCAATCCATTCGGGATGAAACAATGGGAATACAGGCGTAAAATCTGAACCCGTATGATCCTTACTTTCCCGATTCCGGATGATATAAATCGGCGAGTTGTGTGTCACCTTAGAGAGACACATTAATCACTCACTACTTAAAATAAAGACAATGAAATTAATCTATTTGATAGTCTTTCTACTTGCGTTCTCTTATTGCAATGCACAATCAACTAAACCGTCTGACAACAAAGCATCAGTAGAAAAAGACCTTGGGCAAAAAGACATTGCCTACCCTTATCCAATATCTTACTCTGCAAAGTTTAAATTTATTGACCCTGAAAAAGGAAAAATGGTTTTAAGTTTTTGTAAGAATTTTGAGAACAATTCAGTAGACAATTCAAAAAGCATTTTTGCTGACAGTGTAACCATCAGTATGCCTAAACTTAAATTAAAAGCTAGTCGTGACAGTGTACTTTCTGCATTTAAGTCTTACAGGAAATCATTCTTTTCGTTTAAAACAGAGTTGGATGTTGTCATGTCAGTTAAAAGTACGGACAAAGGGGATGATTGGGTTTTAGTTTGGGCTATTGACAGATATACAGACAAGGACAATAGTAAACATGCAGTAAAATATCAGCAGGTATGGTTAGTAAACAAAGAAGGTAAGATTAGCTTCATGGAGCAATTTGACCGAGACTTAAAATAACAAAAGACAAAAAGGCGAACGCACAACACGGGTTTTGCGTCAGGCGGGCTGAAGTGCAAAATTTAACAACAGTTTTTCAATTGAACGTTAGTAATAGGCATTATTAGTCAAAATTTTGTAAAGCGCGTGCACGAACATGCGATACACAAAATTGAATTATCAAGTCTAATAATATCAGCTTTTGTGCTTCTATTTCCCGCCCGAACGCAAAGCCCTAGGACGTTAGCGGTACTATCCCAGCAATCCGCAAGACAAACAACGTGTAACCAAACAAACCAATATGGAAGCAATCACGAAAAAAATACGCTTCGACAAATCAGGTTACTATTTTATCGGACTGCCAATATTGGTTTTATTAGGATTTTGGAGCAGCTATTTTTCAAAACTCTTTCCCAGCACGAACGACTACAACTTTTATTTTCATTTTCACGCTGTGATAATGACTTTGTGGATTTTAGCATTAATCATTCAGCCAATTTTAGTCAGAAAAAAGGAACTTGCCATGCATAAATTCATTGGCAAACTGAGTTACATATTAATGCCGTTATTGTTTATTTCCGTTATTCTACTGAAACATTTTCAAATCCAGAAACAGTTAGAAATTGTAAACGGAGAAATTTCTTTGAGCGGACCTCCGCCACATTTATTGCTACCGTTCAAAGACCTTTTGATTTTGGGAATCATGTATATCATTGCTATTGTGAATCGGCGAGACATTAACATCCACGCACGAGCAATGATAGCAACGGGAATTGTATTTATAGAATCTGCTCTTTCCCGATTTCTCATTGGAATTACTGATAGTGTTCCCGTTGGATTTCTTATACTAAATCAGATTGATAATGACGTATTTTCGATGTAGGGAAAACAACTTAACGAAA
>NZ_BAAHBI010000003.1:0-73361 GCF_054776755.1 Spirosoma litoris
TGAACAGGAGTACTTTACAAATCTGACAAATTCAGTGTGCCGCTAAATCGGACCACCTCATACATCAAAAATTTGGCGAATGAGAAGAAACCAACACACATGCTATCTTGGTCCACAGACCAACCTGGCATCGTACTGATAGTTTGCTCTACTTTGTTAAAGTATGCACCTATTTCAAAGCTTTCGCTATCAGCACTATTAATGATCGGTAAGGTGATGCCAAATTCGATTTGAAGTTTTTCTGCCAATGAGAGATTATCTTGAAAATCTTCTTCCCTCCATTTGATAGCAAAACGATCGCTAATAGACTGTCGTACTAGATCTATAGGAATCAATAATAGAGGTGCAACACGTTCAGTATTATTATTTGAACGATCTATCCATTTTAAAAAACCGATAGCTAAATAAAGAATATTGACTCCTTGTTCTTCAGTAATAGTACGGGCCTCATTATGAAGGTCAAATAAACGGCGTTGTAAAACCTCAGGAGTAAGCCTAGTCTGTAGGCGAGAATCTGTATGACGTTTGGCCTTACCTGTCAATGGATCTACATCATCCTCTGGCAGTGGTAATTCAACTAGCGGCTCAATATCATTATATATACTCTCTTTATGGCTTGCTACTGGCTTAAAAAGCTCCATTTGCCCTTTACCTGGCAGAAAGGTAAAAGATTTCTTTTCGGAAATAAGCCGTCGATAGACCTCTTCTGATTTTTCATCAAAGATTTGAATAAGCCGAGCACTTTTAGATCCGATAGGGATAGCTATTAATCGATTACGAGTTGATAAATCTAACAACTCTCGTCTGCTGTCATCTAACTGTTTTTGGATTGAATCAGTAATAAAATCTAGGTTCATGTGGACAATAGAGTGAAGGATGCAAGTAAATGAGTTGATTCTCGAATCTATATAGGGCCGATTGAAAGTATAGGGGTAAATTAACAAATAATGTTCCGATATTTATAAACAGCCCTCCTTTATATTGTCAACTGAAAGTAGCAGGTGGAGGTAATATGAATTGAGAAGGAAAATATGATTTTTCCGCCGTTGAGTATTGTGGGCTACTTAGTTTTTTGTTGGTTAGCAAAGATATAATCTTGATTTTTCCAATACTCATCGACTCAGTTTATCAAGGCCATATATTAGTGTTCCTATAGCAAGACGTTTTTCATCGACCGATGATAATGTTCAATAAATAGGTAGGTATTTAACTAGTTTGTACCTAAACGAACATTATTAATTTGGCAGCGCCAAGTGACTATTTTTTGACTGACTCCAAAATGGTTCATCACCTGTTCAACAGTAAATTGTTTTATTGCAGCCCACTCAACAGCGCGTTTAGGTAACAGTAAACACCCCCCTAAGTATGTAGCTTCTGCTTCGTGAATAGGAGAGAAAAGAAACTTACCAGTTACATTATCCAAACTACCTAGTGGGTGATGTAACAATACGTGTGCTAGTTCGTGCATCAAGTCAGATTGTTGTCTGGCAAGTGAATTTGTTGGCTTATACATGACGACAACCGGGTTCTGTTGAATAATAGCTGCAGACCAATCAGGTCGGGCCAACGCATTCGCTACCATCTCTGGCTCAACTCCAGGTAATTTATCAATTGGGTAAATGTGAACTTGCAGCTTTTGAGCCAGTACCTGCGCCGTTAAAGGAGTGAATGCATATAGACCTAATTCGTGACGTTGCAGGGTGGCAATCTCTTCACATCGCTGCCGAAATGCTAATGAAAGTTGTGGTGATTTACTATCTTGGTCGGAAGTCACGTCTACGAAGTGAGAGGGAGCTTGGGTAAGTTGTTATACGTAGCTTTAATAATAGCAGCTAGTGCGTTTGCAGTAGCTGGATCAAGCGTTTTGTCAGATCGTAGCAAAATGTCAATCTGTTCAGCCGTTCCTTCCGGTTCATTCGCAACAAGTGAACCTTCGTCAATAAGTAGCTCTGCGGGCGGAATCTGCAGCCAATCACATACTCGTAAAAAGACCGTCATATCTGGCGTTTTACCGTTTTCTAATCTGGAAAGCGTTGATGGGCTAACTTCACCAATTTCCTCCGCTAACTCCCGAAGTCCACGGCCTGCCCGCTTTGTACGCACGAGCACAGCTAACCGTTCTGTGTCTAATTGGTAAGCCATAATTCTGTTTTAATTGTTTCACACAAAAATAAATTGTAAAATTCTTGACACAAAGAAAAACTATCGCATACTTTGTGAAACAATTTAATAATATAAGAAACAAAAAGATATGCTATGAATGGTCTGCGAGAGTTCAATCAGTTAATAATTGGTTTGAGTCAGCAAACTATGCAAGCAGAAATTTACCGAAGTGGAGTTTTCTCGACTGCTTTGCTACGTGCCTGTAACGCATTAGTCTGTCAACTGCTGGTAGATGCTCCTAAAACACAGATGGGCTGGATACGGCATTTCGCAATGCCTGTGGCTGCTTGGTGGCCACCTGGGTGGCAAATACCAGATACCTACGATAGCTCATTTGCGTTGCTTGATGGCCCATTGCTCAGCGAAGAAGCCAGTGTCTACCTGAATGAGCTAATGAAACAGATAGAACAGGCAGATATTAACGATGGCGTACTCGTTGCTTTGGCTATTGAGAACCTGCATTTTAAACGACTGATTGATCAGCTCAGGGTACGTAGTGAGAATGCTAACCAAGATCAGGTAGCTCAATTTCAGGGTGAATATGTACAATTACGCAAATTCCTAATTGAACATCCATTTACAACGAGTGAAGCCATCTCACGAACGTTTATGAACAACCAGGTCGTATTACCGAAGGTAGTTGGTGGTTTCTACGACGACTGTCCAATTGGTCAGGTTAATTTAGTTTGTAAAAGATGTGGTCCGTTACGGCATAAGGATAATGAATGGCGTGGATTGCGTCCTAGTGTTTGCGAGCAGCACGACACCGAAACAATTATAGCTCAGCGCGACGCCCGTCAGCTTAAGTTATCTCTTCAGTGGCGGGTTTGTCTACCTGGACTGCCTGAAATTCGGCTATTTAACGATTTACTACAGTTGAAGGATCAATACCCTAAGCGACTACTGCACCTCGAACTATGGCCAAGTCTGGATGCTTATGACATCCAACTTCGATTCAGTGATGGTAATGTATGGGCTGTTGACGTAAAGGACTATCGCCATCCTCATCAGATGGCGAAGAAAGTCGAACGATTTAAGATTGCTAACGCGCTGCCTCATCAGATGAGTTTTTACGTGGTACCAACTCACCGAATAGAGCGAAATCGGAATTATCTGAGCCTGGTTCGAGATGATGCTCCAGTTTACACCAATATAGATGTTGTCGATGAGCACGCTTTCATGGACCGTGTGCGTGCAAAGCTACGTCAACGCGCCCAGTCAAAATCCAATAAAACATGAGCCGGAACTACGCATTATTCTCCACACCTGCTGCGTTTGAGCGAATCGCTAAGCGCTTAGTTGAGCGTTCACGTAATGACCTTGATAATAAACTATCAACTCAAGACGCCCGTAATATATTGCTGATTGAAATAGGATTTCGATTGTTCGAATTACTCGGTATTGAAGATGAAAATGTCACGACACCTTGGGTTATCCTAAGTGGCATGCCTCTTTATGAACCTCGACTGGCTAAACTCGATTCTGTCCAACGACGAGCCATTGCTAACGCTCGACAACTTATCCCCTATTCAGCCCGCTTTGCCTGGCAAAATGCACTAAGGCATTATAGCCGAGTTGCAGGTACATATAGGAACTATGAGCTTGCTGAGCCTGAGTGGAAAAAACAGCCGATTATTGACGCAAAAAAACCTGAAAGTGAATCAACTTTTGATCCCTCTCGGCAAGTGCTTTATGATGAGTGGCTAAAAATGACTTTGCCTTTCAAAACGAAGAAGCTCCCTGCTTTCGCTCGCTCTGGAGTTACTTATCAGTTTGATGCTAGAGTTCAAAGCAGTGAGAAAGACTATCTAAAGGTACCCGTCAATATCGGCTTCAAGGCCAATCAAATTGATAATATACTTAAGCCATCACCCAGTTGGTTTAATTCACGTCCAGAACCCGTTTCTTTTGTGGTGAAATGGAGCGAACTAGAAGCCGAAACACGTTGGCTAACTGAACGAGAAAACGCACTACATGAGCAATGGGGCAGTAAAATGAACGGCTGGGTAAAACGATTTGAGGGTCTGGATTTGCGTACTATTTTACCAAATGGTTCGGTCAATCCTGAAAAGTCAGCGGAGTTAACTATCACCGAGTTTATGCACTTAGCCGGTATGGTAGCCTCTGGCAAGTCAACGTTGGCCCAATTACTAGCAGTTTTCATAGCTCGCCATCGACCTCAACAACGGCTAACAATTATTGTAGGTGATGTACAAACGGCTATTCAATGGGCTAATCAGCTTAATACATGGCTTTGCGACGACCCCGAAACAGACACGCCAATCGCGGTTCCCCTTTTCGGGCGTAGTATGCGAAGTAATCATATTCGTTCATTCTACCGATCTCAAGAATACCTGCAATTTAGCCAACGCCAGCAACCCCATTGGGGCGAACGTTGGTTAAGTTCACTTTGCCCTTTGCAGGCCTATTTACCTGACAATACAGTTATTGGATCGCTTAATAATCAACTAATCATTACTGGTCAGGAGCCCTGCAATAGACTCAGTCTAAAAGAAACTAGTGAAGAAGATATTGGTGATAATGAGCCGTCGGATGAAATTCCAAAACAATGTGCCTGCCCGTTCATCGGTGTTTGTCCACAATATCAAGCCATCCGCGATATGCCTACTGCGCCAATTTGGATTACAACGCCCGGTGGATTTAACTCGCGGGTTCCAGTACAATTTGATAACCGACCAATTAGTTTAGGAGAAATAATCTATGAACAGTCGGATTTAGTTATAGTTGATGAGGCCGATGCTGTCATTAATTGGTTTGACAATCAATTTGCTGAAACGCTTTATTTAACAGGTAGTGATGATAGCTTGCTGGATAAGGTTGCGATTCCTTCAATAGGATATGTGATACGAAACCGGGTTATGCCTCCTGCTACAGCCCGTTGGATCGGTGGTCAACAAAGCGCACAACTGGCGGTTTCTGCTATGCTAACCTTACTAGATCCTTTTCAGGGACGAGACTGTCTGCGTCGTTGGGTAGCTAATCATTATTTTACGCCACTTCATTTATTTGATCGCTTAGCCACTAGGTTAGCTGGCTTGGAAGAGGTGGCTAGCCCTGACTTAACCGAGGATCAACATAAAGCGCGAACCGAGCGTATTCAGCCTATTCGTGACTTATTTAATATACTGCTTAACGACGATGAACGCTTGGAAACAGATCAACCAAAACGTGAATCAGAGCAATCAGCTTATGAATTAAGCCGAATTCTACAGGTTATTAATGGCTTAAGTGATAGTGCAACCAGTTCGGTGGTTCATCAACAATGTATTAACTGGATTAAACGCCATTTTTCTAATATTGAAGCGTTATTGAACGACCTTAAGCAACAGTTAATAGATCATCAACAGCAGCAGGTCATTACAGCGAAACGTCGGCGTAAACCTAATCGGAAACAGGAAGTACAAGTTGATACTATCGATACGCTGGCGTATCGATTACAGTTTGCACTAACAGTATTACTACTGGACCATCACAATCGAACGGTGCTCTATGAATGGGACAATCGACCACATACTATTCAAGATGATTCTCCAGCGTATCGTAGAAATACCGTATTACGGAGTCTATTACCGCTACCCTTGACGGGGCGTCAATTTGGTACCTATTATGCACGTGGCGAGGCAGAGAGCGAATTAAAAAGACGCTCAGAACCACAAACGGTAAGTTTATTTGCGTATACGAATATTGGGCGAGCATATATATTAAATTTTCACAGACTTCTTACCGACTACACAGGCCGTCAAGGGCCTAATGTACTCGCCATGTCAGGCACATCATATTTACCCGACTCCACTACATTTCATGTTGGCAATCCACAGGCGATCCTTCTGCCATCAACAGAAGCAGAAACAGCCATTAAGGCAAGCCACTTCCATTTTTGTTGGCAGGAATCATCTATTGGCGAACCTATACGAGTTTCCGGCAACCTGCAACGAGGGGGAATATCTCTATTTACGGAACTGGCCAATGCCTTGGCTGGTCATAACGGAAGTGGCTTAGTACAGCGTATCTTAAACGAATTAGAAGAGGCCGCAATGGAATGTCCCAACCACTGGCAAGACCGGCAACGGATTCTGCTCTTTGTTAATTCCTATGAGCAAGCTTATTGGGCCGCTCTAGCCCTGCAAGAGGCCATTCCAGCACAGAAAAATGCGATAAAGTTCTTAACAAACGGTGGATCACCCTACAATCAATCACCCCATGCTGTTCTCCGTACCGATATTGAACAGTTTGCGCAAACCAATGGGCGGTTACTGATAGCGCCTATGAGTGCCATCGGGCGAGGTTTCAACATACTTAATCAGTATAATAAGGCAGCCTTTGGAGCGGTGTTCTTTCTGACTCGTCCTTATCCGCACCCCCATGATACACAAAGTATCGCCCGAGAATTGAATCGTAGAGCAGACGAATGGGCTAATGACCCCACGTACGAAGCTTGGGCCTTCGATGGACTTGGGGGAAAAGCAGAAGAAATTCGTAAGCGAGCGTCTCGCTACTGGCGATTGGCTGAAAGTCGTACTTACTATCGCACTCTGCGCGACGTACCGGAGCTAACAGCCAAACCTAGGCTCGATTTAGCCGCAACAACCATCGGCTATTTAATTCAAGCTGTTGGGCGGCTTATTCGGGGTAATGTACCATTTAAAGCGTACTTTATAGATGCAGCTTGGGCGCCAGAATGGACAAAAGCGAATCAGCCAGAATCGTCAAGAACTAGTTTGCTGGCAGCTATCATTGAAACTTTAACGAATTACGTGGCGGACGATCCTATCTGTGAGAAACTGTATGGATCGTTGGCTGACCGTTTTGATTGGATTGAAAACTTTGAACGCTCTAATGATTAATAACACACCATTTTATGTCACAACCTCACATTCAATTATTGCGATACTCAATAAACCCTGCTGCCCTTGATAATTTGTCAGCCGCTTGGATACCTCTTCCTTATGCAGGTGCCATCGAACGTTTCCGGCAAGCTGTAGAATCAGATCGGAATAAAGCTGTATGGATACCCTACCGACAGCTTAATAATGCACTTTTGGCCTGTATACCAACTCTTACACATGGTTTTGAGACGTATGAAAATGGAATGCGACGAGCCTTAGTAGTAGGCACAGCACAGAACCCAATTTATCCGCCGACACCGGAGCAACTACAACACTTATTATTGCTCTGGGCCAACAGTTGGATTCAGCAATTGGCCAATAATCCGACACTACAGGCACACGCCAACGTACTTCGAGAGGCTTTGGCTAAACCACTATCAAACTTTCAGTGGACAACCATTGATGTAAAACGGTTGGTTACTGATGTAACCCATCAAAATGGCTTAGCTTTTTCGGCATTACCGAGTCTACTGGCTACCTTATTGCATGGACAAACCACAGTTATTGGAAATAATCAGACACTAACGTGGCGCAAGGTACAGGGAGACGGAGCTGACCGAACGGGTTTATATGTGGTTAGTCAGCCTTTTGAAGGTAAGTATCCCGTAGATGAAAAGGGGACGCTACGCAATGGTTATTTCGCATATAGGCTCGACTTTCGTGTTCAAACGCAGGCTGGGCGATTCAACACAATAAATAAATCGGAACCCTGGATATTTATTACGCTAAGTTGTCAGCGGTACGCTCACGAGCCAGTCAACAAATTCGCTCATAAGCGTAATGTGTCGGTGTTAACAGGTGTACGGCAAGCTCGCTTGACCGAACATCCTTCTGATAGTACTCTGATTAGGCTAGTACTGGAAAATCAGAGCGATAGCAAACCTGTCTTTTGGCGTGATCAACTCCACGATGTTTTACAAGCATTTGGTGCTCGCAAACTAGTGGACCCTATCGACTTACGAACGGACCCTGCTCGATTCGCTAATCTACACAGTCAACCTGATTGGCTCGATGATGAATACTTAATTGTTCACACGGAAGGTATTCATTATGGAGTCAATCGAAAACGTAACCATGCGCTAAAAACTGGCTTTCCATTTGCCGAACGTCGAGCTATTTTGGATAGTGTGCTCAATTTGTTGGGTGGCTTGTTGATCGCTAACAAAACTCTATCAGCTGATACGGTGCCAACTCCGTCTGGTATCAAAACACCACCTATGCTCCGAAGCTATGATTTCTTCGTAGATAGGCAAAAAAGACAGGATGTAAAGCAAAAGGCAGCAAAGCAATTAGGAACGTTAGTTAAGGATGTCCCCTCTGCTCTGTTGCCAGTTCAGGAAGCAATACGGCAAGTTTTACCTAAAAACTTTATTCGGCTAGTTATTTTCCATCAAACTCACCAATCAGGCCGTTTAATGGCTATGCAGTTAAAACTATTGCTCGGTGTTGAGCAAGACAAATCTTTTCCTGACTGGCTGGATGTCAAAACGGTTCAAATTCCTGAAAACGACTTACTCGAACCACTAGCCACACCCGAAACCACTACTAATAAAGTCAATCACTGGCGACAAGAACATGTACGTAAACGCGAAGCTTGGACTACGTTTTTAGCTAAATACTTGCCGGGTAAGAGTGCCCCCACTCTAGCTATTATAGAATTGCCAATCGTTAAGCAAAAAGGCGTTTCATCCCTACAAAGCATTAAGGGAGCTGTTCGGGAAGCCTGCGCTCGCGCAGGTATTAATTCCCAAATGTTACAACTTATGCAGGTACAAACCATTGATGAGGTGGATGTGTTGAAGGATGAGTCCGTATATCGGTTGAATACCGCATTTCTAGATTTATTAATCCGTCATACAGGCACTTTATATGGCACTCCTTCGGCTATGTATCACTGTGCTGGTTTACCAGAGTCTATTGCTAATAAAATGGATGTAATTGCCCTATATCGCCATCAGACGCAGCCAGACTATGGGGATATACACTATGCTTTAGCTATCCGATTACAGGCCACAGGTATAGTTGACGTTCTCTTACCAGGTCAGGAGGATTGGATATCCTATCTGCAAGCAGGGCCGATTCTGGGTAGATTGTTTGCTGAAGCACGGAAGGAGTCTATGTCAAATGGTAAAAGAGATAGCAAAACAAGTTCGGTGAAACTAGCTAATTTTCGACTTAAGAACTTCTTAACGAACGTTTTGAAAAGACCGTCTGAGCGGCCTACATTATTTGTAATTGATGCTGATGTCTGGCGTAATGGACGCACCGACGAGGGAAAAATATGGCCTCAACTCCAGAACGGTTTATTAGCCAAAGAGCGCGAAGTAGTGAATATCAATGAGTTTGAATATTCCCGAAATCACCCAGAACTAGCTCACATTCTAGGTATTATTAGGTTGCGGAATGGAATTGAAACACCTGATTATCTGCCAATCCGTGAATCTATTGAAGAAATACTTCCTGATCGAGATTTCGCTCATCTAAGCGGTTTTATTGATGACAACGTACCTGACCTGTTACACTATTTTTCTGTTGGTCGCCTACCTGAAACGCAAAAAAAGGTACAATGGGATAAAAATACCGTCGACTTGTTTAAGCTTCAGGAGTATATCAAAGGGATAGATCCCCGTAATAATCATTATGGAGTAGACACTGCGTTCAAACACCAACAGGCTATTGAGATGGTTCCTTTTTACGTACATCCCGATTTAAGCCATGAAGAAGGGAAAACAGCTTTATGTCGAGCCATACACTGGTCACGAATTTCGCCTGCTTGGTCAGCAGGCAATACTCTGCTTCCCTACCCAATGCACTTAGCTAAGTGTCTGCTTGAAGATCAACTTTGTATTATACGTAGTGAGTAATGGTAGGAATTATAAGCGCCAGGCAAAAAGGGCAGTTGGGAACGTCGAATAAATCCTTGATAATAAGCATATAAGCTAATGACAGATCCTGATTATAACAATCCAGACATCTTTTACTGGAGAGGCTCAAAACGGTACATATATTCAGAGTACATCCAATACTTAGTAAAGAATAAGTTGATTGTATATCCACTTGAGGGCGGCTTAGTGCTGGGGCCGTCTCATGATGAAGGAGGTATCCAGATAATAGGGATAGAGGATAGAGAGTTTGTGTGGCTTGGAGAAATGGAAGGGTTGGAATACTTGTTCAATGCAGTTTGTAGCTCAACTGTGAATGAAAAGCTCAGAGCAATTAATTCAGATCAACCAGGTCATCACTTCTTTTTTGAAGAATATAAAGCGCCTTCGGATATCACTGTGATTGATTGCCGCGCTATCCTAGTTAATGGCCAATACATAAGTAAATGGATTGGCTTCGGTGGATATTCGCAATGGATCATAAATAAAACCTCCACAAAGGCTAACCTTCGGCTTCTGCATGAGCTGAACCTTAAAACCTGGAATGGAGGCAGCTTTATTCAGAATAACAATACTGAGGTGACTAGCTTTTAGCGGAGGCTATATAACAAAATCACTTCACTCTTTTGAGTTAAACAATATCTTAACTCCAACATGGCAACTAAATCAACAGAGCATCGCCTTAAGGAACTCCGCGATGCGATAAATGCAATAGGATATTCTGTCAATTCCTTTCTTCAAAGCAGAGGTGATGATATGCACCTTTTAACAATCAAAACCCAACTGAGGGCATTGATTGCTACTGGAGGCAGAAATATGAAGCCTTTGCTGTTAGAGATGGCCGACAAAGCAAATATTGATCTAAACATATACGGACTTAAACCAATGGAGCCTAATCCTCATGGTGAAGATGTATTGATTGATGTTCCTTGGCCAAAAACGTGGGCAACCATACCAAGTGAACACTTTGAAAAGATGAGTTTTAGAGACTGGCTTCAGGAGCCGAGTTACAAAGGGCTCTACACAAATGGATATGTTAGTCGAAATAGACTTTTAAGAGAAATTGCGGACAAAAGCGGATCGCATTACGACGAAGAACTCACAGAAATAATTGAGTACATTGACGGAATGCAGAATGTAGTTTATAATCAAAGAGGAATCCCGGTAATGTTAGCAGGTATTCCATTGTTTCTGCTTAACTTAGCTTCGGCTACTTGTTGGCTTGGAGGTAGATTTTTCCTCAAGGCAAACAAAGATTTTCACAGAATAAAAGATCATGATAATCTGCATAAAAGTTCTACCCTGGTTGGGGGGCCTATAAGACGGATGGTTCTTTATGGCGAAATTATAACAAAATACACTAGCACCGATTCAGTTAAGGATTGAAAATAAATTCCGAGTGTTTGTCTGCTTAACTAAAGTAAACTTTACAATTGTTACAGTAGCCGCTAACAATAAAGGGTGCAGAGCTCTGACTTACAGATGCTTGCACCCTTTTCATTGTACCGGGAGCCGGACTCGAACCGGCATGTCCTTGCAGACAATGGTGTTTGAGACCATCGCGTCTACCGATTCCGCCATCCCGGCGACTGAATCGTCCCGCTGAAGCGAGATGCGTTTGTCAAACGTGGGTGCAAAAGTAGGAATTAATGGATAATGTACAAGGGCTAATGAATAATTTTATTTC
Organism: Spirosoma litoris; assembly: GCF_054776755.1. Lineage (NCBI taxonomy): Bacteria > Pseudomonadati > Bacteroidota > Cytophagia > Cytophagales > Cytophagaceae > Spirosoma > Spirosoma litoris. The sequence goes on from NZ_BAAHBI010000003.1 coordinate 11,640, forward strand.
AGTAGTGCCCAACTACATTATCCATTGTGCATTGTTAATGATCCATTCTTTTACGATTACTCATATCGAAGCGCATCAATAGGATCTAATTTGGAAGCGCGCACGGCGGGGTAAATCCCCGCAAATAATCCAACTGAGATACATACCACCAGCCCAAGACCCATCCAGGCCCAGGGAACTACAAAACTTCCTTTCCCCTGACTAACAACACTTGAGATCAGGTTGCCTACGCCCAATCCCAGAACTACCCCACCAATTCCGCCAAGAATACAGATGACAATAGCCTCAATCAGAAACTGTTCCCGGATTCGTTGTGGAGTGGCTCCCAACGATTTCCGAATCCCAATCTCACGGGTTCGCTCTGTGACCGATACCAGCATGATATTCAATAGAGCGATGGATGCACCAAGCAAGGTAATAAACCCAATGCCAAAGCCACCGATACGCAAATAACCGGTAATATTCCCGGTCTCTTTTGCCAACTCGTCGGCGCGTTCAATTTCAAACGAATCGGGCTGGCCAAGTTGGTCACGTCGAACCAATCGCATGGTGCCGCGCGCTTCGTCTACGGCCTCATCCTGATCAGCAACTGTGGGTACCGATGCCGTAATATCAAATGTTAGTTGCTGATTTCCAGCTAGTGCACGGCCATTATCGAGCGGTATCAGGATTATTCGATCGTCGCCCCCGCCCGAAAAACCACCTTTTTTAGCCAATACACCAATAATTTTATACTGGTTGCCCGCCACCCGAATTACCTGATTGATAGGGTCCAGCTTCTTTTCGAACAACGTATTCGCCACTTCGCTACCAATAATGGCCACATTGCGGGCACCAGTCAGGTCATTAGTAGTCAAATTCCGACCACTCTGAATCGTAAACCCTTTTACGGATAAGTAGTTATCATCTCCCCCCGTAAGCTGAATATTCGGATTTGTCTTTTTCGATCCGAACTTAGCCTGAGCCGCCCCCGCCACGACTGACGACACGGAAATAGTTGCCCCATACGGAAATCGGCGCTTAAACTGCACCGCGTCGAAATAGTCAATCGGAGCATCCTGACGCTGAACACGTCCACCCCGACGGAAGGCATCCTGCCGGGCTACAATGCTGAATGTATTGGCTCCCAAACCGGCAAAGCTGCTATCCACCGAACTTTGAATCCCATCAATAGCGGTCAGGATACCCACCAATGAGGTGATACCAATGGCAATAATGAGCGAGGTCAGAATGGTTCGCAGTCGATTCCCAGCAATTGAACGCAGCCCTTCGCGTATGTTTTCGAGTAGATTCATTTTAAATGAGTGAGAGAGCGAAAGAATGAAAGAGTGAAAGGCTGTCACAAATTTTTCGCTCTTTCACTCTTTCATTCTTTCGCCTTTAATCTCGCACAATATTTGCTTATCTTTCGTTATTACAAAACTACCAAGCGCATTCTTAATAGGGAAACCAATGAAACGGCTGCTGTTACCGCTTATCCTAATTCTGACCCTGGTGGGCCGGACATGGGCCTCTAAGATCCTGATTCCTATGGATGATGCCCAAAAAAATCATCTCAAAGCCTATGGTATTGCCTATTGGGTGCTTAAGGTTCATGACACCGAAATTGACTGGTTGTTAAATTACCGGGGCGGGTCGTTTATGATGCCGCAAAGCCAGGCATTTATCAACGAAATGGTGATTCGGGGCGTTAGTTACGAAGTAATTTCGGATGCTCAGTCGGCGCAGATTTTAAGCGAAGTGGCCGCTGCTGATGCCAATATGGATGCGGTCAAATTGCAAAAACCGCCGAAAGTGGCCGTTTATTCGCCTAAAACAAAGCAGCCCTGGGACGATGCCGTAACAATGGTGATGACCTATGCTGAGATTCCCTACGATGTTGTGTTCGATGAAGAAGTTATGAATGGCAAGTTGCCTGAATATGACTGGATTCACTTGCATCATGAGGATTTTACGGGACAGTATGGCAAGTTTTTCCACTTTAAAGATCAGCCCTGGTATATTGCCCAAAAGCGTGAAGCCGAGACGATTGCGAATAAATTTGGCTTCTCAAAAGTCCCTCAACTGAAGTTGGCTGTAGCGCAAAAAATCCGCGATTTCGTGTTGGGTGGTGGGTATTTGTTCGCGATGTGTAACGCTACCGATACCTACGACATCGCGCTGGCGGCTCACAATACCGACATCGTCGATACATTTTACGACGGTGATCCAGCCGACCCAAATGCAAACAGCAAACTGGATTATAGCCAGACCTTTGCTTTTCGGAATTTTCAAGTCTACACAAATCCTTACCTGATCGAATTTTCGAACATCGATAATCAGCCCGAAGAACGGGGGTTGAGTGAGCATAACGATTATTTTACGCTCTTCCAGTTTTCGGCCAAGTACGATCCTATTCCAACCATGCTTACCCAAAATCACCTGAATGTGATTAAAGGGTTCATGGGTCAGACGACGGCGTTTAAGAAAAATTACATTAAGCCCGAAGTTGTGATCATGGCCGAAAATCGTGCAGCAGGCGAGGCACGTTATATTCATTCCCCTTATGGTCGGGGGTTTTTCACCTTCTATGGCGGTCATGATCCTGAAGATTATCGGCACGAAATCGGCGAGGAGCCTACAGATTTGAATTTACATCCTAATTCAGCCGGTTACCGCCTGATTTTGAACAACATTCTCTTCCCGGCGGCTAAGAAGAAGAAACAGAAAACCTAGACATGGCACCGTTCATAGAAACGCAACGATTCCGGCAATGGTGGCTATGGCTTCTGTTAACCGGCGTAGTGATCGTTACGGCAAGTCCATTATGGGCCGCGAATAGTCAAAGTAAGCCGTCTGCCTGGATTGGCATTGGGATTGGTTTACTCGTCATGTTGCTGTTCTATGTTTGGCGATTAGATACACGTCTGGATTCCGACGGAATTCATTATCGTGTTTTCCCGATTTTCTCCTGGCGCACCATTTCATGGAACAACATACAGACCCTATCCATCACTCAATACGGTTTTGTCGGTTATGGAATCCGGTTGGGGTTCGATGGTTGGGTCTATAATATAGCCGGAAACAAAGGCTTGCGAATCGAATACAAGAACAAACGAAAAATTACCATTGGCACCCAACGCCCCAACGAACTTCAGGCATTTTTAGACGCTCGTTTAAGTTTAACAACAACTTAACTTCTTTTCAATCAGGATTTAACGAGCAAACTGGTAGTTAGCAAAACGATTCAAATCTTTTGTTTACTACTATGAAAAGGCTTATATTCTGTTTGCTATCAGCGCTGCTTATCATCAGTTGCACCACCATTCGCCAGGGCGAAGTTGGAGTGAAACGTCGGCTCGGGAAATTAGATCCAGTGGTGAAAGGATCGGGTATACACAGCTACAATCCGTTCACAACAACCATCATTCGGGTACCAACCCGCACCATTAATCTGCCACTCGCTCTGGAAAATATACCCTCGAAAGAAGGCTTGAATATCAGTGCCGAGATGGCCGTTCTGTATCGAATAATCCCGGAAAAAGCGCCACAGGTGCTCACCACGATTGGGGAGAAATACGAAAGCGTTGTTATTGTAAGTGTCTTTCGTTCGGCAGCTGCCGATGTCTGCGCCCGCTTTTTCGCCAAAGATATGTATACAGGCCAGCGGGAGGAGATCGAAAAGGAAATTGCCACCGAGATGCACACCGTGCTTGAGAAGCGGGGTATCATTGTTGAAAGCGTACTTATGAAAAGCATTCAACTACCCAAAGGGCTAGCGCAGTCTATCGAGCAAAAACTCGAAGCCGAACAACAGGCGCAGCAAATGGAATTTGTTCTACAAAAAGAGCATAAGGAGGCCGACAGAAAAGTAATTGAAGCCCAAGGGATTGCAGACTCTCAGAAAATCATTTCAGAAGGTTTGAATAAGCAGATTATCGAATACAAAACCATCGAAGCCTTCCGACAATTGGCCACTTCGCCCAACGCAAAGATCATTATAACAGACGGCAAAACACCGATGCTCATCAACCCGAATGGGCAATAGTTTTTGTTTCAAGTTCAATGTTTCAAGTTTCATGTTCCAAGAGCACTGATTCCGCTGGAACTTGAAACATTGAACTTGAAACAGTTTTAATTGTCAAACCACTCGTCCACCACCTCTTCGCGGCTTTTACTTTCGAGTTTTTGCTCCAGATCGTCGGGAATTTTGGGAAAGAAATCGAGTCCTGTTAGTTGCTCAATAAAATCCACAGGTACCACAAATTCTTTTAGCGACTTGTTAGAGCCTTCATTATTGAGCAGAAAGCCAACCATCCGAATATCAGGTTTGTTGCAGTACAGAATTACTTTATAAAACTTCTCAGGCACGCTCACTTCCGTACTTTTCCCAATAGTCGATAACCCGGGCTTGAGTACCGGTCCGGTCACTACATAAACCCCCTTATCACGACGCGCCCATGACCGTATTTGATTCTCCAGATCACCCCAAATACCTCGGTTAAACTCAGGCGCCTGCGGGGTAATGTTGCTCATAAAAAAGGTTTCCCGCATCATCCGCTGCGAAAATTTAAAATCGGCAGCTGGAGCCAGGTGCCCCCGATCGTAGCCAGAACGAGTGTAATCAGATGGCAGCGCTGTGCCATCCTCTACAGCAGGATCAGGCTTGAATTGTTCATTTTTTCGGTCAGCATCGCCCGTTGTTTCATAGGCCAGTAGTGGATACGCTACCCACTCGGCATCTTTGTACTGGTTTCGATAACTGAGCGTATAGCCCTCATGCCGAATCAGTTCGCCATTGGCTTTAGATACAGGGAGTAGAAAGTCAACCTGTTTTTCAAAGTCAAATCGCTGATTACCAGATGATGCTTCCGATGGACTGCTCGAATTATTGTCACTGGCTTCACTTTCATCCGATTGCCCTCCCCTCCGATCGTCAGTTGCCTCATCAGACTTGGGTTCGGGCGCTTTATAGGGATTTGACCCTTCTCGGTCAGAACGGGAACGCCCTAATCCAATAATCTGTCGGAAATCATTCCAGAACGCCACAACCGGTTTCGTCCGACCGCCATAGTGGAGAAAAAGCCCGATCAGAAAAAACACGAACAAGGTGATCAGCGAGTTGCCTCGCAGCCGAAAGCCCCGACGGGCGTAGTTTTTAGTTGAAAATTTAGGTTTGAAGAACATAAATCAAAGTTAGTTTTTTGTTCCAGGTTTATTCACTTTCAAGTTTCAGGTTTAATGTTTCGGGTTGGCAGTATTTATAAAATCAAGGGCGCAGTCTGATTGAAGCGTTGAACGGGGAACATGAAACTTGAAACACCTGTTAGTGCCCTATGTCATCTCTGAATATTGTCGTTATCGGTGGGGGAGCCGCCGGTTTCTTTGGGGCCATCACAGCTGCCGAAACCTATCCCAATGCTACCGTTACACTTCTCGAAAAAAATCGTACTGTCCTGAACAAAGTCCGCATTTCGGGCGGAGGCCGCTGCAATGTTACACATGCCTGTTTCGATAATCGGCAACTTGTAAAATTTTATCCTCGTGGAGAGAAACCCCTGCGCGCCCTGCTTACTCAGTTCGATACAACGGCCACGGTAAAGTGGTTCGAACAACGGGGAGTCAGTCTGAAAACGGAAGCCGATGGGCGCATGTTTCCCGAATCCAACACGTCTGATACAATCGTCGACTGCTTGCTCACTACAGCCCGCCGATCAGGCATTCAGGTTCGTACCAGTTGCGGAGTGGCTTCCATTCGACAAAATGCGTCCTCACAGTGGCTGGTCGATTTACTAACCAACGAAACCATCGTTGCCGACCGGCTTCTGATTGCAACAGGTGGTTACCCTCAGTTAGCTTCTTATGACTGGTTACCCACTCAAAGCGAGCCCTTGTCGTCCCCTGTACCATCGTTATTTACCTTTAATGTACCCGACAGTTATTTAATCCCATTGGCGGGAGTAGCCGTACCCGATGCCAAAGTGTATGTTTTGGGAACGAAACAGGAACAGCACGGCCCGGTTTTAGTAACGCACTGGGGATTTAGTGGGCCCGCCGTCTTACGTTTATCGGCCTGGGCTGCCCGCGAGCTGGCCGATAAAAACTACAATTTCACGCTCCGAATCAATTGGACTCCCGACCTGAACGATAATACATTACGAAACAAATTGCAGGATTTCCGTCAGCAAAACGGACGCAAACAGGTTGTTTCTCAGAATCCATTCGGGCTGCCTTCTCGTTTATGGCAAGCCTTTGCCACCGAAGCTGGTATTTCCGATTCGCAACGGTGGGCGGATCTACCCGCGAAACTCCTGAATCGCCTAAGCGAACGAGTTATTAACAGTCAGTTTCAGGTATCCGGAAAAACAACTTTTAAAGATGAATTTGTAACCTGTGGCGGCATTTCATTGGATGGCCTCAATCCACAAACACTCGAAAGCAAATCCCAACCGGGAATCTATTTTGCAGGCGAAGTACTGGACATTGATGGCATTACCGGTGGTTTCAACTTCCAGAACGCCTGGACAACCGGTTATGTAGCGGGTTTGAACATTGGGAAATAGCCATTTTGTCCTGGCCAGGCCACAGCTTAGCCAGGACAAAATGTGAATCACTCAATTGGAAAAATATTAGGCAGCTGACGACAGATCCAGGTTCGACTCTGACTGGTCAGTAGACTCACCCCAATTTGAGTCACCGGACTCAAGCATCGTTGCATTTAGAGAGATTAAGCGGGCCTGGTAGCTTTGCTGAAGATCGCCTAACGCTTCCTGCCCTGTTTCCCAGCGCCGAACAACATTAACCTCACGGATAACTTCAGGCGCTTTAGGGACGTTTGCCTGGGCAAAATACTCCGGCATCCGGGCGGTCATCTCGCTAACCAGCTCTTCAATTGGGCCATTAATGAGTTCAGGCGATTGTTTGGTAATCTGAATAAGCGCACGGGCCATCGACGCGGAATAAAAAGCGCAATCAATATCCTGATGACGAATTGGGACACCATCGTGGAGCCGTTGAAGATTTAGCCCGCCATCCTCCAGCCGATCGGAGGCCATTGGGCTTCCTTCTGGTTGTGGAAAAACGGCATCGACATACCGCTTAAACTTCCCCCACCAGGGTGGCTTACCAGTTGGTTTCAACGTATCGCAGAAAATTATCCGCAAAGGCAGTTCGGGCTGTTGAACCTGCATAACAACAAAAGCTGCCCCCAGATGCCGATCATCAGCTGCATGCCGTCGTTGCACAACAAAGCAATGAAGTGATTGCAGACTCTCTCCTTCTTCCCGTAATTTCTCCGTCGCCAATCGAATTGCCCGTAGCGAATCTTCCATGTAACCTTCCGTCACGACATGAATCGGCAGAGAAGTTGAAAAGAGGGCTTCCCGACGAAGCTGGCGGGCAATTAGGTTCAAGGCAGTTGTATCTGATCGGCGGGTACCGAAATAGAAGCCAATGTCTTCCCGAACTTCACTAGGCATTTCAGCCAAACTGATCGAATCGCCAAAGGCGCTTTGCCGGCTCTTAGGGCTGTATCGAAACGGCACTTCCAGATGCTCGCGGTGAGCCGCTACATTATAAATGCGCTTTTCGAAGCTAGACAACAGTGGCTCGTAAGCATCAGGCTCAAAAAAAACCTGTGCACTGGGGCGTAGCAAATGTCGGGCAATTTCTTCTTCCTGAAGCAAGCGTTCGAGCGCATCATCATGCTGCTTAAAAAAGCTTCGCAAGGCTCCTTGCTGAATGAATTCGTCGGTACCATTTTGCAGCTCTAGCCGGTAATCCGCATCCGCTGCTAAACGCTGCTCAATCCATTGGCGGAGGTACCGTTTTACAGCCTCATCAAAGGCACTATTTGCCGCTTCCGCCTGCGATCTGGTATAGTCAATATAGGAAATTTGTAGGCAATTCATCGACTCGGATTCGCTGGAACCGAGCGTCATAAATAAGGTCATGGCAGGAAAATGCAGCGATATAAATTCGTAGCTAAGATACGAATTTATCAGGGTATTATTTTGACTTATCGGTAACCTGTCATAAATAAATTTTGGCATTTCTTTACCCGACAGATTTATTAATAGAAATCAACTAATAGCTACGAGAGCAATCATATAGCTCGCTATACTTTCTCCTTACGCTATTCCTTACTCAGCACAGTTCTCGCTGTTTCTTCGTCCCGTTTTAATTGAGCAACCAGCGCGGGCAAGCCATCGAATTTTTGTTCAGGGCGCAGAAATTCCCGGAGTTTAAGGGTCAGATGTTCTCCATAGATATCCTTATCAAAATCGAAAATATAGGTCTCAATAGTTTGGTTCGTGCCTGCCACTGTCGGCCGAAAACCAATGTTGAGCATCCCCCCGAACTTTTGTCCAGCGTACTCAACATCAACGGCATACACGCCATTAGCCGGGATAAGCTTGGCAGGGTCGTCTACTTGCAAGTTCGCTGTTGGAAAACCAATGGTTCGGCCTAGTTGCCGTCCTTTCACGATCGTTCCAGTTAGGTTATACTCCCTTCCCAGAAACAGATTGGCTGTGTGAACATGGCCTTCGTTGAGAGCCGCCCGAATTTTCGACGAACTGACCCCTATTGCATCAATATCCTGCCGTGGTATTTCCTCTACCTCGAACCCGTACTCGCTCTGGTGCGCCTTTATGTATTCGAATCCGCCCTCACGATCACGGCCGAAGCGGTGATCATAGCCGATAACCAGTTTTTTGGTGCCAATTTTTTCGATCAGAATCTGTCGAATGTATTCCTCTGAGATTAGTTGTGAGAACGAACGGGTAAACGGAATAATCACTAAATGCTCAACCCCAGCCTGATCGAGCAGCTCGATTTTCTCATCAAGCGTGGTTAGTAGCTTTAAATTCTGACTGTCATTGGAAACAACGGTGCGCGGGTGTGGCCAATACGTAATCAGCACCGACTCTCCTCCACTCGCTTTAGCCACTTCTGTTAAGCGAGTCAGAATTGTCTGATGACCACGGTGTACTCCGTCAAAAGTACCACTCGTAACAACGGCGTTTGCTAAAGGTTGTATATCGTTGAGACCTCTGTAAATAATCATTCGCTAATAAGTAGGAGTCAGGAGTAGTCAGATAGGTCAAGCGTAGTCAGATATCGTTTTACGTCTATCATTTTTAATATACTTGACTACTAGTACTCGTCCAATTCAGTTTCTATCGATTCTTTGGATTCTATCGTCTTTGACTGTCAGCACAATAGGACCAACCGCGCGGGCGGCCCCGAGAATCTATAGAATCCCCTAGAATCTAGTTTGTCAAAGCACTAGTTGGTTATTCCTGACAAAGTTAAATCGCCCGGTGCATTTCGATGAATTTCTCAATGGTATGTGCATCCTCAACCCGGAAATCGCCGATGCGTGTCCGCCGTAGCTTGCTCATATAGGCTCCATTGTTAAGGAACAGGCCCAAATCACGTACCAGACTGCGAATATAGGTCCCTTTAGAACACACGATGTGAAAATCTACTTCGGGGAAACGTTCCGTATTGACCTCAAATACCGAAACCGTTACCTGACGCGCCTTAATACCCCCCTCAACTTGATCAGCGGTTTCGCCCCGGCGAGCTTTCTCGTACAAACGCTCTCCATTAACCCGAATAGCAGAATAAATAGGGGGCACTTGTAGTATATCGCCCGTTAGTTTTTGAGCTGCTTCCTGTATTTGTTCAGGGGTTATGCCAGCCGTATCGAACTCGGCGTCGAAGGTAGTTTCCAAATCGACGGAAGGCGTAGTTTTACCCAGAACAAGCGTTCCGGTATATTCTTTTTCCTGCGCCTGATACTTGTCGATCTGTTTCGTCATCTTGCCCGTGCAAAGTATAATCAAACCCGTTGCCAACGGATCGAGCGTACCGGCATGACCGATTTTCTTAAACTTACAGGCAAATTTTAACTTATTCGCCACATCGAACGATGTCCAGGTAAGTGGCTTATCAATCAGAATAATCTGGCCGGGATCGGGGGTTTGTTGTTCCAAGTTATATGTTTCAGGTTCAATGTTTCAAGCTCCAAATTTGATTATCATCAGTTGATATAGCATTAGGAACTTGAAATATTGAACCTAATTTATTCCTGGTGATTGGTATAATAATCAGCCTCAGGTTCACCTACTTTAAATTTATTACCTTTCATATCTGATTGCCTTAGATAGGCCATAAATCGCTGAAGTAGGTTGCTGATTTCAATGCACTGGGCATATATACCGTTAAATTCTTCCTGAGAAATGTAGTTTCTGTCCAAAGCGCGATAAGTTTGAGAACGAACCTCTCCCGCGGACCCTTTGGCAATACTTAAAAAATTGATAAATTCTTTATTTCCATCGCGCTCAAAGCCTTCTGCAATATTATCCATGATTGATCCGCTAGCCCCACGCCATTGGTCAATCAATCGAAAATCACGAGCAATAGAATGCTTGAGGGTTAATTGATAAATATTATTATCAAGAGTTCTCGCTTTCTGCCAGCAGTTCAAGTCTTCAAAACAGCGGATTGTTGCCATTTATCAATTATTACAGTCAGTCTACCCGTGTAAACCTTATCTTGATTGTACAAATTCTTGTTCGAGAACCTGAAACATTGAACTTGAAACAACTATATTACATCCAACTTCACACCAGCCGCTACTAAGCCGAGCAGCAATAAGCCAAGTGCAATGCGGTAGTAACCAAATACTTTAAAGCCATAACGGGTCAGAAAGCCAACAAAACCACGAATTGCCAACAGCCCCACAACAAAGGCAATTGCATTACCAATGAGCAGCATCTGATAATCTTCTGGTTGAAGAAGTTTGTATGTTTTGAGCAGCTTATACCCCGATGCCGCAGCCATAGTTGGTACAGCCAGAAAAAACGAAAACTCAGCGGCCTGTGTCCGGGTTAATCCCTGGAACATGCCCCCAATAATCGTTGCTGCCGACCGTGAAACCCCTGGAATCATGGCGATACACTGAAAGAAGCCAATTTTAAGCGCGTCGGGCACACTCACATCACCATCTTTAGGCTGCACATTTACAATTCGATCAATAAATACCAAAACAATTCCGCCCAGTAGCAGTGTAACAGCCACAACCACTACATTTTCGAGTAGCGAATCGATGAAATCGTTCAGTAGAAAGCCAATGACAGCAGCAGGCAGGAACGCAATCAGGATTTTGCTATAGAAATCCAGCATCGGCTGCCAGCGCGGAGGGAATGATTTTAAGTAGCTGGGTACAACAAATTTTTCGGTACGGGGATCGGTCAGAAAACGCCGATGATAGAGCACCAGAACCGACAGAATACAACCGAACTGAATATCGACCGTGTAAAGTTTGGTGAATTCGTTACCGGCAATGCCAGCCAAAGAAGAGTAGATGATCATGTGGCCAGTTGAGGACACTGGCAAAAACTCCGTTAGCCCTTCAATTATGGCCAACGCAATTGCGTGAATAAGCTCCATTTACAGAGTTATAAAGTTGTAGCGGTTATAAAGCTGTAAAATTGCCTTTCAAAAACGTTATAACCACTACAACCTAACAACTTTATAACTGCTTTTATGCCTTTGGCCGGGCCAGAATGGCAAAAAATTCGAGTACAAAACCGCCCATGACCACAATGGGGCCAAGCGTAAGGCCTAAAAAGCCAAAACCAAACTCTTCTTTGTCGAGGCTCATAATAAAGAACCCGGCCAGAATAATGGCAATCCCCGCTAACATCAGCGTGTAGTTCTGCCGACCAAATGGCAGGGAAGCCGCTGACCGGGATGGGTCGCTGATTACCGACCGAGTTGGCGTAGGTTTAGGCGCCACAGTCGATGCAGCCGCTGCTTTTTTCACTGGTTCGTCACGTGTTAGCGTTGCTGGTCCAGCCTGTTTATCTTTTGCCATAGTCTTTTTTGTTATCAATGTATAATGAACAATGCAAAATGAAAAATGGATTGGCTACACCATTTCATCACCGCATTTTATTTCATTATGCATTCTTCATTTTACATTATACATTAATCAATAAAGCTCATCTAGTGTCAGACCCAGGTACCGATGAACGGCCTGAAATGTACTCACAAAACCAATTAGTACGCCTAGTCCAACAATACCTACCATCAGAAAAATTATCTTTTCTGGGTCCTGAAACGTCGATAATTCAGGCAGGTTATGGATGGCAAGCTGCAAGCCTGCAAGTAGCAAGCCAACGGCAATAATGCCCGCCAGAAACCCCTGCCAAATACCACGCCCCAAAAACGGTCGGGTAATAAATGCATTTGTTGCGCCAACCAATTGCATACTTCTAATGAGCATCCGCTGCGAATGAAGCGCCAACCGAATAGTATTATTCATCAACACCACAATAATGATCAGCAGAATGACCGCAAAGGCCGACATGATTGCGTAAATCTTGGTGATGTTCCGATTGATATTATCTACCAGATTCTCCTGATAAACAACTTCAAACACACCATCGATCTGCTCTAAATCCTGTTTAACCTCCTGTAGTTTAGCCTCCTCAAAATACCCCTCATTGAGTTTAATTCGGTAGCTATCATGCAGTGGGTTCTCACCTAAAAACTTCGAAAAATCCTCTTTTGTTTCTGCAATAAACTCTTTGGCGGCTTCGTCTTTCGTAACCAGATTAACCTGTGGTTTACCGTTAGCTACTAGTACATAAGGTCGTTCGGCGATGGTTTTATACAACGTTTCCGTTTTTTTCTCGCTGAGGTCTTTATCTAAAAACGCCCGGATTTCGTAGTTCTCGCGGATGTAGGTGACTAACTTCTTCGACTGAATTGCCAGCAACCCACAAAAACCAATTAAAAACAAGGCCAGCGTCAGACTGAACAAAATCATGCCGCTGGGGTACATACCTACTTTCTTCTTTGTACGAGCCATTCAGGGGTTCGTGTTATGAGACAAAAATAACGGATTCAACCGCTAAGCGGCTCAATTTAAGAAAATTTAAGGGGAAACGAGCACAGAGCGCGGAGCAGGGGGCACGGGGCAGGAAGAATTGATTAGATAAACCCTGTTCCCTGCCCTATGCTCCGCGCCAACAACACCTCCTCTGGGTAGCCGACTTCAACCAGGAATAGCCCATTAGCCGGTGCCGCTCGCCCTGCCCTGTTTCGATCCCTTGACAGAATAATCTGCTCAAACTGGTCAAGACTCATTCGCTTCTGTCCTATTTCAATCATCGTACCAACAATAGTGCGGACCATACCCCATAAGAACCGATCTGCTCGAATATGAAACGTCAGCGAATCGTCATTTATGCGTTCCCAGTAGGCAAAATCGAGTCGGCAATTGAAATGCGTGACGTTTGCCCGAGCCTTGCTGAAACTCTGAAAATTAGTATGTTGCAAGAGTATTTCGCAAGCCTCATTCATCAGGGTTTCGTCAAGTGTCGGTCGAAAATGGTAGGTTAAGCCGCCCTCAAAAGCACTTTTCTGACGACTAATCAGGTATTGATAATAGCGAAACGTAGCCGAAAATCGCGCATGGTCTTTCTCCCGAACTGGAAAAATCCGGTGAATGACAATGTCTTCAGGCAGGATACAATTGAGCGAATAAATAAATGAATCGGTAAATAAAAATGGCTCTACCAACTCAAAATGGGCAAACTGCTGACGGGCATGCACACCGGCATCCGTACGGCCACTGGCAACAACATACATGGGTTTGCCGAACCGCTGCGTTAGTGCGGCTTCGAGAGTTGTCTGCACGCTTATTCCATTTGCCTGCGTCTGCCAGCCATGATAAGCCGTTCCCCGGTACGATAACTCAATAAAATAACGCATCTGCGGCAAAAGTACCGTTTAATCCCTTGCGCTACTACTTACTCGTCTTTAATCATCTTCCGGTGCTCCTTACCCCAATCGATCATTGCCTGTATGATCTTCCCAAAGGATTTGCAATAGGGCGTCGTTTCATATTCCACCAGAAACCGAAACCGAGCTAACGCAGCATCCTACGCTTAGCTCTCTAAAAACAAAAGCCACGTATCGAATTCGATACGTGGCTTTTGTTTGCTTGACTAGTTATTAACGTGGACCACGGCCACGATGTTCTCCTCCATTAAATCCACCACCCGAAGGTTGTGGCTGGCTCTGGGGCTGCATGCCACCACGGCCACCCTCTGCGCTCCGCTGGAAATCTCCACCACTTCGGCCACCGGGCATCCCTTGCGGACTCATCTGAGGCTGGCGCTCAACACGTTCGAATGAACGATTAGGTTGTTGCATATTCCCTTGTGAATTACCTCCTGGCTGGAAACCTCCCGGCGAGTAAGCACCTCGATTTGATTCAAATCGATTGGGTTGGCTCTGAGGGCTGGCAGGTGCAGGTGTGTTACCGTAACTACTGCTTCGATCGGCTGGCGCATTCCCACCATAATTACCTCTATTCGGCATAGTGGCACCTCCATCATTTGGCCGATTTGGCGTAGCATTGCTGTTAAAATCCCGGTTAGTAGCACCATTGCTACCATTGCCATTATAGCCTCGGTTGGGAGCACCATTACCATTGTAATCGCGGTTTGGGGTATTATTTCCGTTGTTAAAATCCCGATTCGGTGCGTTGCCAGGGCCGCCATAATAGCCTCGGTTCGAAGGGAAATTTCCGTTATAGCCAGGTCGACCTGAGTTATCGAATCGGTCGTTACGGCCATAATCCCGACGATTATCAAACCCACCACCAGGGCGATAGAATCCTACAGAGCCATTACCTACAACCGAACGCCCTGGCCGATCCATCTGATCGATACGATAAACTGGAACATTTCGACGGGTAATCCGCTCTATATCACCACGTGGTGGTCCGTACACATAAGCCCGGTTGTTCGACCGATAGATATTATTGAAAATCACTGTGCGTTGATAGATGTTCACGATCTGAGGTCGTGGCACGTAGTAGCTATATAAGTTGGGACTCGTGATATAAATCTGAGGAACGAAGATCCAGTACGGAGCCGGAATGTTAATGTTCACGTTGATATCCCAGCCAGGTGCTAACGGAGCCCAGCCGTAATATCCTCCACCCGAACGCCAAGACACCCAGGCTGGCCCCCAGTCAGAGCCTGGAATCCAGAGCCATCCACCATAGGCTTGATCAAAAATCCAACGTCCATAATGAAACGGTGCCCAACCCCAGGCATAATCAGACACCCAGGTATTCCCATATTCTGTAACAACCCAGTGTCCGGCACTAGCATAAGGTTGAAAATCAGGACCCGCATTAGGTAACCATACGTTGCCGTAGCCAGGGTACTGTATCCATTGCCCATAAGGAGCCAGTTCATTATAAAACGACTCGATTGGTACACTAACGCCCGGTTGAGCAGCCACTTTGCCAGAATAAACAAAGCTGCTCATTACCAGCGCAATCAGGGCGATATATCTTATTGGTTTCATGATATTCATGGCGCGTTGCTGTTTTACTTGTCAGCATTATCTGACACTCACAATCGTTAGATAGCCTAGCCATCCAAACGTTTAACAACCGTCGAAAAAAAACGCTTATTAAATTCTCTAAAAAAATGCCCGACTGAATGAATCAATCGGGCAGGTATCAGTAAGGTTTAGTTTCTGTAGATTCTATTGATTCTCTGGACTCTATTGTGTAATAACTGGAATCCAGAGAATCAATAGAATCTACTTTATCTAACCACTAATCTTCGTTGGTAATAAACATTTTTGGCTTGGGAGCTTCAATACCATCTTTACCAAACTGGCGGGCAATATTTTCGAGCATATAGTAATAGGTTTCCCAATAGGTGTCGCTCTTGGTCCAGACACGCACGTCATACTCGCGCGAATTCGGATTCAATTTGGCGATCAGCACATCATGTTCTCGGTCTTTAAGCGCATACGGACAGGCTTCTACCACACGCATAATTGACGCTTTGGTCGCATCGATATCATTCTGACTGCCAACTCCATATACCTGATCGACTCGAATAACACCTTTCGTGCTGATGTTCACAATGGACGATGTCGATAAGGGGCCGTTAGGTAGGATAATCGTTTTGTTATCCAAGGTCACCAGCGTTGTGTCGAAAATACGGATGGCTTCCACATTACCAGTAAAACCCTGTGCCGTAACCAGATCACCTACACGGAATGGCTTAAAAATCAGAATTAATACGCCACCAGCAAAGTTGGCTAAACTTCCCTGAAGGGCTAGTCCAACGGCCAAACCGGCAGCCCCGATAATCGCAACAAAGGACGTGGTTTGTACGCCAAGCGTACTGGCAATACTTAATAAGAGTAGTACCCGTAACAAGCCATTTACCAACGAGATCAGGAACGGTTGCACATCGCGATCAACGTGCCGCTTTGCCATCGAAGACGACAGCAATCGAATGATCCAGCCAATTACCCAAAGACCCACAATAAGGGTTAAGATAGCCAGCAATACGCGTCCGCCATAAACGGTAACAAAGGTTACCAGCTGGCTGTAAAAAAGTTCAACTTTTGTCTGCGCCTGTTCCATAAGGTATATAGATCGGAATTTAGTTTGAACTAAGACGCAGATAAATAGAAAAGTAACCCCCTGAGAGTTACCTTTCTGCAGTATATTTTTAGGCTCACTAAGGCTCTATAGCCAGTTTTTACGCCGGAAAATCCAGACCGTTAACGCCGATGAAAGTACCATCATGGCCAGGGCAAAAACATAACCATATTTCCAGTGCACTTCTGGCATTTCATCGAAGTTCATACCCCAGATACTAGCCAGCAAGGTAGGCGGCAGAAACACCAGCGAAACAACCGTGAATATTTTAACAACCCGGTTCTGCTCCAGGTCAATCAAACCGAGGTAGGTATTTTGAAGGAACTCCAGTCGCTCAAAAATGAAATTAGTATGATCGATTAAGGAGTTAATATCTTTGATTAGGGTTCGGAGTCGTTGCTGCTCGAGTTCATTAAACCAGCCATCGGAACGAATCATCGACGAAATAACTCGCTGTTTATCAACCACATTCTCTCGAATTGACATAGTCAACTCCTGATAATCGTTAATATTCAGCAGCATTTCTTTATCCAGATTCGCATCCAGATCGAGTATTCGATTGATCGCTTTAATTTCACTCGACACTAACTCAATCAAATCGGCATCATAATCAATCCGAGATTCGAAAATAGAGATCAATATCTGTGCTCCATCACTAAACAATGCCCGACGCGACTTGATCCGCTTGACCGTATCGGCAAATGACTTGATATCGGCATTTCGATAGGTGAACAGCGTATCATCTTTGAGGATAAAGCTTACCGGCACCGTAACGTAACGTTGCTCCTTATCGGGCACCAGGAAATTGGAGTTTGCAATCATGAATTCGTCCTCTTCAATGTAGCGCGAACTACTTTCAATCTCCAACTGCTCCTGCTGACTCAGAAAATCGACATCGAATTTTTCTTCAACGCTCTTGATTTCGGCGGCTGTCGGATTTTGCAGATCTACCCAGAGCGTTCGTTCGGTATCGGAAAACGAGTCAATATCACGAATTTTGCGAACAGCGGTTTCGTCTTGCTGAAAGATGCGAATCATAGTAGTTGAGTGGCGGATGGCACGGGCGCAAAGTTCGCACAAACAACCAGAATGCCATCTACCACTACCTCATTTCCGGGATTACTAAGACTAGTTGCTTCAGGCCAGTTTAAATAAAAGCATGACCTCTCCGCCCAACTCAATCTGATCGCCATCCTGAAGCGGATATACCAGATTCGCAATATCGGCACGTTCAACCTGCTCATCGGGGTGCATGATCTTCGTTTTATTGCCATTGGCCGGAAGCCCCCCGGCATCCACCAGAAGAACATACCGTTGCTGCGCTGCCTCATACCGGATGGTTGCGTGCGACCGACTAACGGCACCATTTCCAGCCCCTTTCTGAGGGTCGAAGCCCGGATCATCTTCATTGAGAATCACAATATCGTTCGTCCGAACCCGGCCCGACGTTGTTTGAGTCGTATGCCCACGACCAATGCAGTAAACGGTCTTTTGAGTAGGATCGAGTAGATAGCTTGCCTGTTCCGTTTGACCTACTAATGCACTGATACTAGCTCGAAGTGATGCGTTATTCGGCTTTGATTTATCCAGTACAGTCAGCCCCAGATTCCCTTCCAGATAAGTACTATCAGGTAGTTCATCCGAGAAAAATGAATAGTTAAACTGCCAGTTGGGAGGCAGTGTAATGTAGTTGTCAGCTAGTTGCCGATTCAGTTCACGCTGAAACTTACCAGGTTGATTTTCCCACAAAGCCACTCGGTACAGCTCCTCCTCTTCAGAGCTTGCCATTAAAATACCCAATCGAAGCCCAATTGGAGCCGTTTCCGGTTCGTTCTGATAAGCCCGAAGTTTACCGACTATAAAGTGAATGATCCGCTCCCGTTGCTGGGCAGCTGGCGGAGGCCCTGCCGGAACAGACGTTGGAACAACGGGAACAGATTCATGAGTTTGTGGCAAATCGGTGATAGGTGCAACAGGAGGGCGTTGTTCCGAAGGTGTAAAGCCAAATAAGTTTTTTACTTTTTCGATCAAACTCATGGTTGATTGATAGTTAAGCGTGATATACATCCCATTAAAAGCTACCCAAATAGCCTCGCTGTTTTAAGATTGGAGCCACAACGGTATTCGCCAGATTAACGGCGTCGGCCGATGAGTTACCCAACTCAATTCGTACAGCCACCACCGTATGTGAACGTCCGTCGGGTGTAGGGGCAAAAAATACATACCAACCGTCATTGATCTGAACACCCCGCACGATGCGTTCAGGTGTACCCGTTTTGCCCGCCACTCGGGAAACGCTAATTTTGTTCCGCCCCTCTGAAGGATTCGATTGTTCAATCATAAACTCCTGCAATTGCTCCGCATAATCGGGTCGACGGGCTATTGGCTTGCCGGTAGCGATCGGTTTCGCCTTTCCGGCCTGTTCCAACAGATAGCGTGATGGTTGCAGGATGCCTTTATTGGCAATGGCACCTGCCATTCTGGCCATTGATGCGGGCGTTGCGGTCAGTTGCCCCTGCCCCCACGCTAAGCCCGAAAATTCAGAACGATAACGCCTTGGGTACTGAGTACTCTGGTACAATTTCCGACGTACTACAAAGGATGAGTCGCGCCAATGCTTCCGAATCTGAACGCGTTCCGCATCGGTATGCGTATCCGAAAAGGAATAACCGCCAATCAGATCGACGTTCATACCCGTAGCCAGATAGAGGTCCGCCATCTCATTATCTAACGAATTATCGTTCGCCGTTCGGATAAAATACACGTTGCTAGAGCGCACAATGGCTTTTCGCATATCCACCGATTCGCCACAAGGTTCCGACTCCCGCGTACCTCGTCGGATAATCTCCTGACAGGAAATCGGATAAGCAACGGTCGATGCCGATGATCCTAATTTATTAAATGCGGCCATCGCTGTCAGGATTTTAGCGGTCGAACCGGGTGCCGTTGGGTACGTCATGCCCAGATCGCGTTCGGTCACCAGATATGGCAATTTCAATCGATCACGATCCGACAGCAGCATCGTTTCCGGCGTTTTCAGATTGGGCAACGGATACATTGCCGATGCCAAAACATCGCCCGAACTAGCATCCAGCACCACTACCGAAAGGCGCTTGTTATTGTACGCCGATTGCGCAAGACCCTGTTGGATAGCTACTTGCAACTCAGCATGTACACTCAAATGTACATCTCGGTTTTGAGCCTTGCGACGAGCCACTTCGCGACTATCAATTCCGGCTCGTAAGGCTGGGGCCAGTTCACTGTAATCGTAAACCGAAAGCGTACGCTCCTGCTGAACCGACGGGCTGAAGCGATCCGCGCGATACTCAGTAGCCACAAGGTTCGTTTTGCGAGGGCGACTGTTAAAACCACGTAACTCACTGAAATGGGTGGCCTCGGCATAATAGCCATTACTTTGTCCCCAGAAAAGCTGCGTATTCAAATCACCAACCCAGAAAAACAGCTGTTCACCAAACGGGTAATAGCGTTGCAGTCGCTTTTGCGTGAGCGTTTCGATCTGGTCGGATTTCAGACCACTTTGCCGTAACCTGGAAAATTGCTGCCGAACAAGTTCCGGCGAACTCGTTGCCAATACCAGACCGTTTCTGTCGTAGATCGTGCCGGATGCCAGTACACGAGTCAAACGCTCAATTCGAGGATTGTAGCTATAAACAGGATCACCGTTTCGCGTGACGACCCGCGCTGGCCGCACAATATAGTCGTTTCCTTTCCAGCTAATAATTGGCAACAGGCGACCAATCAGAATTAACACCCCAATCAGGAAACCGGCAATACCCGACATTAGCACCAGATCGTAATGCTTCTCCAGATACTCCCGTTGTTCTGCCTGTCCCGGCCTATTGGCTACACTGAACACAACGCCCATCGCCACCAAGTTAATGATCAGCGAGATTTTCCCATAACTCAGAAACGGCACGCTAATGCCTGTAAGTGGCAATAAGCCAATCGATCCACCAGCAATAATCAGGAGTTGAACGCCTGTGGCAATAGCGATTCCGGCAACCAGAAAAAAACTGAATGGTTGACCGGCCCGACGAGCGTGCAGGAATGTCCGATGCAATAGAATGCCCATCAGCAGAAATACAGCAATGACGCCTAATCCACCCAACTCCTCCCCTACGCTGGGCAGAATCATATCGGTATGAGCGGCTGGCATAGCGCTGGCAAACCCCTTGCCGAGTCCCTGCCCTGTCCAGCCACCCGATGCCAATGTCCAGAAGCTATGTGCCAGGTGATCGCCCCCGTATACATCGTTATTCCAGGGACTGAGCCACATAGCTTTTCGGCCAGCCAGACGGTCGCCAACGAATGGTAATTGATCGCCAAAGGCAAACATCGCCATTACTAGTAAGAGCAATACCGGTGCTTCGGTTAATAAAGCGGCCCAGCCTAGTCCTGTCGTTGAGCGAGCTTCGCCCCGCCAGTACATATAGCCGATCAAGATCGCTAACGAAAGGATGGTAGCAATTCCGCCGGGAAGCAGCCAGAGCGCAATCCCATACCCCAGCCCTGTTGCCAGCGTCAGCAGTAAATTGCCCCGAGCGATGCTATAAAACAGTAGGAACGTAAAACAGACAACCAGCGCGGGGCCCATATCGCCCAGCAATAAATAGAGTAGCATGAGCAGTCCAGCTCCGGCCAACGCCCCAAAGCTTACAGTGAATCGCCAGCGTAAATCGGGCAGCTGGCGAATCTGTTGTTCATTGGCGGCAAAGAAACCGGCAAAGAACAGAACCAGCAGGTATTTGGTAATCTCGCTCGGTTGTATCGTAAGCCCTAGTATCGACAGGTTAACCCGTACGCCACTACCCTCCGGCCCCGAACCAATCAATAATGTCAGCACGGCCAATCCAACGGCGAGCACCAGCCAGGTCCAGCCAGATAGCTTAACGGACGTTCGGTTTCGGAAGGTAACTAGCCAGTCATAACGCCAGTCCGCGTAAAAACGACCGATGTCCAGTTGCGATAGAATTGTCATGCCGATCAACCCAACAGCAATCCCTTGTAGCGTTTGCCAGGCGTAGAGAATATCCTGCAACGGGTCTTGAATGGCTAAAAGTGTTAATACCGATATGCCCGTGAGGAGCATGAGTATGGGCAGTAGCAATGGATCTGACTGGAAACGCCGAATTGACCAGAAACCCTCTACGAGCCAGAAGGCCAGAATAAAGAGAATAACAATAGACCAGAATTGCGCAGTATACGCGTTTGGTGTCCGCACCGTAAAGGCATGATCGGTTTTAAGCTGTCCGTAAACAACTGAACCAATTAGACGTAGATGATGCGGCCGAGCCGAAAAGGTATAATCCTGATGGCTCATCAGCCGACTTACTCCCCGGCGGCTCCCAAACTCGAAGCCCGGTTTAAGCGGCACAACACTATACCCAGCCCCTTCTGTTAACCCCGTAAAGCTGAATTTACCATCGGCATCGGTACGAGCATACGCCACTCGGTCAGGAAGCGTATCGGGCTGAGCAGTGGCAGGATGGCGCTTTAATTGCACCAACACGTTCGACATTGGTTGCTCATCGCGCAATACTTCTCCCGAAATTGACTCCGATTCTGCACCTAGATTAACGGCAGTTGGGTATGTTTTGGGGTTATTCCGTTCGCGGACATAAAGCACCGAATCGAACCCCATTTGCTGACGAGAAGCCTGCAATCGACTCTGAAAATCAACCCCACCAATCCGGCTCCGCCACGCTACAGGAGCTAGTACAGAAAACTGCCGCTTATTGATGGCTCCCAGATTGTCGAGCGAACCGTTTTGGCGAAGTTTGGCAGCTAACGAATCGGCAACGAACGCTATGTCTTTCGGATCACTGTAATAGTTGCCGCTGTTAAGTAATCGCTGAACTGATGTCGATTTGAGCTTTTCGTCAAGCAGTAAGGCCTGTCCACTGGCAAAGGCTTCCTTAGCTTTGCTAAGCCCGGGAAACAGGTTCATATACAGCCGGGCAAACAGAGCCAGCAGCATAACCGATGCACCTATTAAATACAAACGTCCAGACGGAACGGTGGCTTCTTTCATGTAATCGTGTTGATGATCGTTAAATTTCCCTCACCCCCGGCCCCTCTCCCAAAACAGGAGAGGGGTGAAAATAAGGGGCTGGCTACCCCCCTCGCCCGTTTTGAGAGAGGGGCCGGGGGTGAGGGGAAAGCCTCCCTTAAGGAATCCTCGTTGTATCCTCCACCACACCCGACGAATCAGGCATCGGTATGGGTGGCGCAGGTTCTGTTGTGGTTTCGGAATGATCCTCTATTTCGTCGGAATCATCTGACGATCCACTGGAATGATCTGACCAGGTAGATGTCGTATCGGCAGCAACTTCGGTGGCAGTCGATGAATCCGTTATCATCTGTGTTGAGTCCGACGTTATCGTAGAGCTAGCCTTATTCTTCTGGCGATTTGTGTAAATAACGGCCAGACCAATTAATAAAGCCACCAGCAAACTGGCTAAGCCAATGTTCCACTTCGTTAAGCTATTGGCAGGTTCTTCCTCATAGATTGGCTGAGATGGGACTGGTCGGGGTGTTTGTGGGGCAACCACAGGTGCGGCTACGGTTCGAGCAGAAACCGGCACCCGGCGATCACCAGACCGGCTTGCCTGCAACTGCTCAACGTTTGCCTGACCAAGCAGTAGCACCAGTTCGTTTACGTCACTGAGTCGTTCGGCGGGATTTTTGACTAGCATCCAGTCCAGCAGTGTATTCAGGCTGGGTGGCAGGTATTGCCCCGAAGGAAGTTGTAATTCGGGCGGAGATGTACGCAGAACCTGGTTCATAAACGTAGCCATTCCCGAACTGTCTGTCATTGAAAAAGGCACCCGCCCCGACAGGCACTCGTACAGTACGATTCCCAATGAATAATAATCTGTGGCAACATCAACACCCCTGGGATTATCAAATTGTTCGGGCGAGGCATATTCATAGGTCATCAACGACTGCCCTGTCATTGTTTGCGTCTGTTCGCGCAGGCGGGCAACCCCAAAGTCCGTTAAGAGGAAATGGATTTCTTCGCTGGGTAGTACCCGGAACAAAATATTTTCCGGCTTGATGTCGCGATGGATAATTCCACGAGCGTGAATGGCCTTAAAGGCCTCGGCCATTTGCTGACCCAGTCGAATACATACTGGCACATCCAGATATTCCCGCTCGGTAAGAAGCGTTCGTAAATTGCCACCCTCAATCCAGTCCATGACAATAAACGGCATGGGCATGTCGAGCTGCACCTCCCGAATACGCACAACATTTGGGTGCCGAATGTCAGTCATTAGCTGCGATTCGAGCCGGAACCGACGAAGTGTTTCGGCATCGGTGTTGAGCGCGAAGTGTTTAATCGCCACCAGCTCGCCCGTAGCCAGATGACGCGCCTTCAGCACACGGGCATTGGAGCGGCCCAGTTCACCGATAATTTCGTAACCCGGAAAATGCGTATTGACGCTTACAGTTGGCATCGGTCAATTAATTTAACGAGTATAAAAGGAACGCTGATTTTTAAGATTCATATGGTTAATTATGATTTTAAGGGCCTACTAAATCATACCGATCCTAAAAATCAGCGTTCTATTGTCGAGTCTGACGTCATTGTATTGGTAAGCGAATCCAAAGGCGGAGCAAACTGATGACCCACAATTTTGCAGCTCAATCGAACTCCCCGATCGCTGTTGGGGGCATTTTGAAGTAACGAGGCATTCGGACCGACCGAACTGAACGACACGTTTTCCGATTTATACAACCCACCACTCTCTTTGTAATAATTCACCCGAACCGTAACCGACGAAAAGGTGACGGTACTTGGGTTCGTCAGCTGAAGTTGAATATTCTTGATTCCCCCGAATAAGCCAACCCGAAAATCCGTAGTCTTCACCCGTAGGCTCTTGACAGCAGCCAGCGCTTCCTGTCGAAGCTGTTCCTGACGAGCCGCTTCTTCGGCTGCTCGTTGCTGGGTTGCCGCTTCCTCCGCCAGATCAACAGGTGCAGTTGAGTCCCCACTCGTAACTGAATTTTCAACGGGATCTATGGCCAAAGCCTTATTGCCCGATTTGGAGCCAACCAGAACATAATAGAGCGCAAATCCTACGAGCAAAGCCGCCAATGCCAACGTCTCCAGTTTTAACCAGCCTCTTTTGTGTTTAGGTAGCTGGCGTTCTGGAACGGGCAAGCGTTCTTCAGAATCGGCCGGTAGAGCAGTCGACTTGTTTTGTTCAGGTTCCTGAATAAGCGGGGCAACTTGTGGCGACTTAGCATGTACAGTGGGAGTCGTCATAGCTCGACCAGCCTGCAAATAATTGAGCTCAGCTTGTTTCAGGAGCCACATTAATTCGTCGGGATCGCTTAGGCGGTCACTGGCTTTTTTCTGCAATAAACCTTGCAATAACTCCCGGAATGGATTCAACGATTGATCGTCGGTGATGGTTAGCGCGGGTGGTGCTTCGGCCAATACACGATTCATAAAGGTTACAATTCCCGAATGATCGTCCAGGGCAAAGGGCACACACCCATGAAGGCATTGGTACAAAACCACACCCAGCGAGTAATAATCCGTTGCGGGTCCCACGCTTTTAGGATCGTTAAATTGCTCTGGCGATGCATACTCGTAGGTCATCAACGACTGGCCTGTCAGGGTATTCGACTGCTCGTGCAGGCGAGCCACGCCAAAATCCGTCAGGAGAAAATGTAGCTCTCCGCTGGGTAATGGCCGATACAGAATATTTTCGGGTTTTATATCCCGGTGAACAATCCCTTGTGGGTGAATCGCTTTAAACGCGCTGGCCATCTGCAAACCCAGCCGAATAACGGTTGGTACATCCACGCAATCCTGACCAGCAATGAGTTGTTTCAAATTGCCCCCTTCAATCAGTTCCATGACGATGTAGGGTAATTCGGCTTCGAGCTGAACCTCCCGTACCTTAACAATATTGGGGTGAGCAATGCTGGTCATAATGGCCGACTCACGCTGAAACCGACGAAGTGTTTCGGCATCGGTATTCAGGGCAAAGTGCTTAATCGCCACCAGATCGCCCGTGGCCAGGTGACGCGCCTTCAGAATCCGGGCATTTGAGCGACCTAGTTCACTCAGCACTTCATAGCCCGGAAATCGCGTATCAAATCGAATCGTAGCCATTAGTGACGTACCGTTTTAGATGAATCAGGTTGATTTTGTACAGAAAACTCGATAACGGCATTACGGAATGCATCCTGCCGAATCAGTGCGTTAACGGGTAAATCCACTTGTCGAAAAGAGACATTCACAAGCTGTAACTTCGTTTTGGGTGTCGTTTCAATCCCGGTCTTAAACCCAGCGATAACGACGTTTTCCAGCCGAACAGGCCCCACTCGCGTTATACGTAACGCCAGTTGCGCTCGCAACGTATCGGCGGGCATGAATACGGTCAATTTCTTATCTCCCACAACGCTGAGCAGCGAATCGGTCAGCAAGAGAGGGGTATCCAGCCGAAAGGTATCGGCAGGTAAAATCAGTCGATGGTCTTTGCTCCGATGCGCAGCTTGCAATAATGAATCAAACCGCGACATGGTTCCTGTCACGATCGACGCAGCTCCCGGCTCCGTACTAATGGCTGACACACTATCGGTCGTTGTAGCATCGGGTTGTTGAGCTGGTTGAAATTGATACCAAACGATTCCGGCGATTAATCCCCCCACAAGCAGCCCTAAGACACTTAAAAGTCCTGTCAGACTCCGTTTTTGAGGTTTTTGTTTTATCGGTGATGGATCGGTGCTTGTTGCCGCAACAGGCGAAGATGGCAGCTTCGGGACTGACGTATCGACGGTTTTCGGGATTTGGTTCTCAGCCGTCGACGTTCTTGTATTTCGGGCCAGCACAACCGTAATATTGTCATTTCCACCCTGTTCATTCGCGATGCGGATCAGCTCTGCGGTCTGTTGCTGAATAGGAAACGAGCGATCCAGGACAGCCTTAATCTGTGCCTGCGTAATCATATCGGTCAGCCCATCGCTGCACAACAGCAATTGATCGCCCGGCAGGAAATCCGTTTCTCCCGACTCCAGAAAATCGGGATCATCGACCCGGTGTTCCGCCGAGCCAACTTCCCGTAGGATTTCGTTGCGTCGTGGATGTTTCATGGCCTCGGCTTCGGTAAGCTCGTTCGCATCTTCCCGAATTCCAACCATCGAATGATCGCGGGTAAGCTTTTCAAGGACACCCTGCCGATAGCGATACAACCGGGTATCGCCTACATGCACGAACGATAGTTTTCCCGAACGGTCATCGGCGACAACAGCCGTCAACACGCAACACATCTGCGCCAATCGAAGGTCCTGCTGCCGTTGATCGTTGATCCGATTATTGGCAAATACCACCGCTTCGCGAAGCATGGACAGGGGTTTCCCATTGGGCGTTGCCATGTATTGTTCAATCGACTCTTTGGCAACCGCTGCCGCCCGGTCGCCACCAGCGTAACCACCAACGCCATCGATAACCACCAGCAACGCACTAGTGTCGCCCCAGATCATGGAGCACACAAACGTGTCCTGGTTATCATTTCGGCGCTGGCCAACATCTGTCTGACCGGCAATTTGGATTGAATTCATTCAGTAACGTATTTATTTCCGACAGGATTTACAGGATGAAACAGGATTTTTCTTTTGTACTTAAATCATGTAAATCCTGTACATCCTGTCGGAAAAATAGCCGTACTTCTATATTATCGAGGTAAGTCCTGAAAATGTTTTGCCGCTATCCCCAGAACAAATATGAGTAACAGCGTAACCAGCAAGGCGTCGATCATAGCTTAGGCGTTGCGTTTAAAGTGTAACGTAACCATGCTGTTGAGCAGAATCTGGGCATTATCCGGCAAGGTATGCCACTGGGGATTAGCGGGTTCGCTACGCGAAATCAACTGCTCGTTGACTCGCGTTTCGTTTCGACTAAAGGAGGCTATCTGAAAGGAATCTGTTGCATCGTTGAACCGAATTCGGGCATGTGGATTCGAGACATACACCGATTCGACCAACAGATAATTCGGGAAATGCTGATTGTCGGGTTCTTTACGAGCTACCACAATTTCCCGATCCCGCATGAGGTATGTTTGCTCTTTGTTCAGTTCGGCAATGTAATAGTCGATCTGAGCCAGGCCAGCACTCAGGCTTCGAGGCAGTTGTGCGGCATGCTGGGTAGCACCTGGCGAACCAGTAGCGCTTTTCGGGGTGGATACCGATGCATCGAAATTGAATTTCACTACAAAGGCACCTGGTTCGCGGAAATCGATATGCTGAAACATAGTCAGACCGACATCTACTTTTTCGTAGCGATTGGTCTGTTTCACCCGACGCGTTACGTTCACCCGTTCCGACGACTGAGCCTGCCCATTGCCCGGTAGAATTCCGGTCAGTGCGCCTACCACGATGACATCGGACGGAGTTACTTCCTGCCCTCCAAACTCTCGCCCACCTCCAAACTTAAAAAACCAGCTCGACGCGACAGGCGCGACATAAGCATACTGCCCTTTTTGCGACTCAATAATCGCTTTAAAGGCATTTACCGCTTCACTCACGATAACGGGAAACGCATTCTGACGATCTTCATAGGTATCAGGATGCAGAATAATCAGAAAGTGCGCGTTGAACAGCATACTTTTCCCGACCGATTCCCGGTGTATCGAATCTTCGAAAGAAGCTACAAGCTCTTCCAGGATACGTTTGTTGGTTACCGTATTTACCGAGTTGGTTGGGGTTTGGCTGGTTGGAACCAGCAGATTGCCCAATTTACCAAGCCACCCTTCAGGCCGATTTGCCATGTATGAACCGATTAGTGAGGATTACAGCCTTCTAAACGATCAGAGGAGCTGCTTTCGTTTATCAATTAGTAGCAACGGTTGTTTTTACGCCTGAAGGGAGTTTTTGCGGGGTTGTGGTTGGGCCGAGAATCGTTATGGTGCCATTTTTGACCTGCATTCGGTCGAGGCAAACAACCCGTTCGTCGCCGGTTTTGGCGGTTCGTGCGTGATAGACGCAAAACATCTCCTTGCCATCTGGCGAATACGCAATGCTATTATGTCCCGTGCCTGTTACAGTGCCGCCCTTATCCGTATTTTTCTGCAAAATTGGGTTGTTAGCCGCTTTTTTGAATGGGCCCAACGGCGAACTGGCAGTGGCATAACCAATGGCGTAATACTGGCCACCAAAATGATTGGCCGAGTACATAATGTAATAGATATTGTCTTTTTTAAACGTTACCGAACCTTCTGTCCAGCGCCGATTTACCTCCCGTGAGGTAACCGACCGACTTTCCCATTCGGCCTGCTTATCACTGAGACTAACGGGAGGGCGCAGTACTAAAACAGGCTCGCCAATAACGCCCGAAAAATCGGGTTTAAGTTCAACGCTGTACACCCAGCTTTCTTCGATCTCGTTGAACCAACCTTTCGCCTTGGCTAAATCAGCAACGTCGCTTTTGACCGGATGCTTGTAACAGCAACGCGAAAAATACAGATAGGTTTTCCCGTTGGTATCGAAAAACACATTGGCGTCAATAATCGGATAGCCGGGATCAAAAACAGGCTTATTAGTCAGGTCAACAAACGGTCCGGTGGGTTTGTCGGCAACGGCCACGCCAATCCGAAAATTTTCCGCTTCCTGCGTCGGGTTCACCTTCCACTGGGCACTGTAAAACAGGTAAAATTTACCTTTCACCTCATATACTTCAGGCGCCCAGTAAGCCCCACCCCAGTTGGCTTTCGGATCGCTCCAGCCGTTGGCATTGTCATGAAAATAGACTTGCCCTTCCGCTTTCCAGTTCACCATATCTTTCGACGAGTAAGCCATGAAGCCCTTATTCGCTCCCCCACCCGTGCCATACATGTAATACATATTTCCTGTATGCAAAATGTAAGGATCGCCGAACTCAACAGGTAATGGATTGGAGAAAGTGGCTTTGGATTCGGCAACCTGTGCGCTGGCAGAACGCAAAATCAGAGCGACCGAAATAAAAAATAAGGACAGTACTTTTTGCATGGTAAGGGGGTATACTTTTCGAACTAAAGGTAAGCAAATTGTTCAGGAGGTTATGGCCTTTCCTGGACTGTCATCTAGTTTAATACAAACGATAAACGTCTGACAGTCAGCTTCGAAAAACTGTCCATCAGACGTTTATAGCTTATTATTTAACTCAATGCACTCAAATGAGCGATACATTCATCCACTTCTTTGATATACGTATCAAGCTGTACTAAAAGAGCGCTATTCGATTCGAGGTTGATTGTATGGGTCGACTTTTTAATGGGGGCAACCGGCGTTTTATCGATGCTGGCTAGTTTCCGTCGCAATTCCAGTACTTGTTTTTGCTCTTCTCTCAGGCTTTCCTGAAGCGCAGCATTTTCCTCCTCCAGCAACAGTATCTGCTGTCGAGATTCATTATATCTAACAAGTAGTTGCTTCAGCTTGTGCTCGAATCGCTCAACCAGAGCCAGAATTTGTTTTTCAGAAACCATAAACAATCAGACGTTCAAAACTGAGTTTAGCTCCCCTTTTTCACCACACATATTTCCCTGATTCTTTATTTTCGAATCACAGCGCCCAGCTCTTTTTCGAAGGCTGCCATCAATCGATTCATGGTCTTTTCAATAGCGGTATCCGTCAGCGTTTGGGCTTCGTCCTGAAGCGTAAAACTTACCGAATAGGCTTTCTTATCCTGACCCAGATTTTGTCCTTCATAGGTATCAAATACATTAACAGCCCGCAGTATTTTCCGCTCGGTTTGTTGGGCCAGTCGGCTGATTTGTTCAAAATTTACCTGCTTGTCCAATACCAGCGACAAATCGCGTCTAACTTCCGGGAAACGAGGCACTTCCTGATAGCGAGCCTTAGTAGACGACAGTTTCAGGAGCGCCTGCCAGTCGAAATCGGCATAAAATACGTCCTGCTTCAGATCAACCAGTTTTGCCAATTTTGGTTGAACCAGCCCTAAGCTGACAATTGGTTTCTTATTAACAAAATACGTTAAGCCATATTGAAAGAGAGTCGTATCGGCAGGCTGCGTCTCAAACGATTTGACCCGGAACAAACTCAACACCCGCTGAACCATTGACGCTAAATCGTGATAAACAAGTTGCTGATTTTTTTCGAGCCAGCTTTCAGCATGTTGCTGTCCAGTCATTGCCAAACTCAACCGCATCCGTTCTTTATAGGCGGATTTGCCATCCTCACCTATAACTTTATGATAGACCTTGCCAAATTCGAACGTCTTAAGATCTTTCTGTCGTCGGTTAATATTGTACACCAACGTTTCCAGAGATGAGAACAGCAAGCTTTGCCGCATCACTGATAGTTCATCGCTGAGCGGATTCAGGAGGGTTACATCAGCACCCGGCAATGTCGACCGAATAGCCTCATTAAACGCGGGTCGGGTAAGCGACAGGGTCAGGATTTCGTAAAACCCGTTAGCCGCCAATAATTGACCAACCCGGCCTTGCCATTGATCCGGGTCAGTTTTGGGAAATTCGGATAGCGAATCAGCGGATAAATTCACCGACAGCGGAACATTGTCCAACCCATAAATCCGTAGTATTTCCTCGATCACATCCGCTTCACGCGTCACATCGACCCGGTAAGGTGGCACAATGGCTACAAAGCCTGTTTCGCTGGTTTGCTCAGCGGTAATATCCAATGCTTCCAGGATACGGTGTATCTCGGCATGGTCAATGGCAATACCGATCAGTCGATCGATGTGCTTGTACAGAACCGGAACCCGGAATGGCTGAATCGGGTCGGGGTAAATGTCGATAAGATCGGAGCTTACGTATCCTCCGGCAACCTCCTGAATCAAGAGTGCGGCCCGTTTTAGCGCATAAACAGGCATGTTCGGATCGGTGCCACGCTCAAAGCGGAAAGACGCATCCGTTTTCAACCCATGATGCTGCGCCGTTTTACGAACGGAAGCCGCCGAAAAGTAAGCTGATTCCAGAAAGATACTTGTTGTTTCGGCAGATACGCCCGAATGCAAACCGCCGAACACACCGGCAATACACATAGGCTTTTCAGCATCGCAAACCATCAGATCGGTTGCGAGTAACTTACGCTCAATGCCATCCAGGGTTACGAACGGAGTGCCCTCCGGCAGCGTTTTCACCACAACCAGATCGCCAGCAATTTTAGCCGCATCGTAGGCATGGAGTGGCTGGCCGAGGTCGTAGCAGACAAAATTGGTAATATCGACAATATTGTTAATCGGCTTAAGGCCAATACTCACCAATCGTTTTTTTAGCCAATCCGGCGATTCTCCCACCTGAAGCCCGCTTAACGTCAGACCACTAAACCGGGGGCATGCAGACTGATCCTCAACGCGAATCGCCACGGCCTTGCTGTTATCTTTAACGGCAAATGAATCCACCGATGGCATGCGCAATGGCCGATTAAGCACCGCTTTCAGATCTCTTGCTGTACCAAAATGAGACGCAGCATCAATCCGGTTCGGGGTTAAACCAATTGCAATTTGATAGTCAGCTTCCAGGTTGAAATAGACAGCGGCAGGTGTTCCATTGGGCAGCGTCGTATCCAGCACCAAAATACCAGCGTGGGAAGTTCCTAACCCCAATTCGTCTTCTGCACAGAGCATTCCCTCCGAGACAGCGCCACGTATTTTCGTTTTTTTCAGCTGAATGGGTTCACCCGAACTAGGATGAAGCGTTGCTCCGACCAGCGCCACCACCACTTTTTGGCCAGCCGCCACATTAGGCGCCCCACAAACAATGGATAATGGCTCAGGTTGCCCCACATCGACGGTTGTCAGGCTTAGCTTATCGGCTTCTGGGTGTTTGGTACAGGTCAATACTTCACCAATTACCACCCCAGCCAATCCGCCAGGAATCATATCAATTTTTTCAATTCCTTCCACTTCCAGACCTGTACCCGTCAACAATTTGCCTACTTCTTCAGGCGATTCGGGTAAGTCAATAAACTCTTTTAACCAACTATATGAAACTTCCATGCCAAAGCAAATACAGATAAATACCTCAAAGGTAGCCAGAAGGCAAATCGTACAAAAACAAAAACTGTAAAACTATGAACACCACGTGATTTAGCTGCCTCAACTTTTACTTTAGATTTAACTTGATCAGTGATATTCAAGAATTAGAACAGATAATTCATTATCAACGAAATACGAGCAATAACCAAGCAGAATCAGATTCCATCATTTACTATTCTGTGCGACCCCGATGGGTCGAATGTTTATAGAAAAGAGCTTTCACTATAAACATTCGACCCCATCGGGGTCGCACAGAATAGTAGGCCAACTTAATTCTGCTTGGTTGCTAGTGTTTATTTTCAAGGTTAAACATGGTCGAGAAGAATGGTTTAAAGACAATGAAGGCTACGATTCCAGAGACTTCTCTCGGCCCCAATAGCTGTTATAGGATTATGAAATTGTTTAAGGAATGGAGACCCTTCTTTTCATTGAAAAAGCTGAGTTCTCATTTCGCAGTGACAGATGTCACAGTGATAATAGGGTATGCAGGCCCCATAGTGGTACAAGCCCGGTCTTCACTTGCTGCTGTTTTACGAATTGTCACTTGAAGACTTGTGCCGGCCCTCGCATAAGTTGAGTCAAGATTAACGGCGTAATACCATTTATAAGGAGACGTTTGACCAATGAGCGCGCCTACTTCGGCGGTTCGAGACCCGAAATCAAGCAGTGGCAGTTTGCAGTCCCCGCCAATACCCTGCGCTACCACATCAAAGGTTGATGTTATTTCATCGTTTTGGGTTTTACAGCCAA
Source organism: Spirosoma litoris (assembly GCF_054776755.1). Classification (NCBI taxonomy): domain Bacteria; kingdom Pseudomonadati; phylum Bacteroidota; class Cytophagia; order Cytophagales; family Cytophagaceae; genus Spirosoma; species Spirosoma litoris. Next base: position 44,897 of record NZ_BAAHBI010000003.1, read on the forward strand.
AGACTATCAGAGAGAATATTCCTGCAAAAAGTACATGGACTGTTTTCATCTATTGAAGTAGTTTACAGATTCAAAATGGCTTATTCGCTTGAATTTCCTGTTATGTAATCAAGAAAGTGGCTATCTGGTTTTATCGAAACGCTTAATAGCCATGTATTGAAAGAGCAAATCTATTCTATAATGTGTCGATTAGATCGTCGCATCAAGATTCTAGTTCCATAATTGATTCGCAGCGGTCAGGATGATCGGTTTATTATCAGTAACGACAATCGTATGTTCATGCTGCACCGCAAAACTGTCCTTGGCAATTAATGTCCAGCCATCCCCTTTTTCGTGAGCATACGTGGCTTTGGTGGATAAAAACGTCTCGATAGCCACAACTGAATTCTTTCGAAACCGCGTTTTATTGGACCGATCATAATAACATAGAATCTCATGAGGTTCTTCATGCAGGCTCCGGCCTACTCCATGTCCGGCCAGATTCTTAATGACCCGATAACCACTTCGTTTGGCTTCTGTTTCAATTAAGCGCCCAATCTCCGCTATTTGTACACCCCCTCGGATATGGCTAATGGCTTTGGCCAGGATTCGCTTCGAAGCTTCGACAAGAGCGCTTTGCTGATGAATATCTTTCCCTAAAACGAAAGAGCCACCATTGTCTGACCAATAGCCATTCAATTCGGCAGATACATCAATGTTCACTAAATCTCCTTCCTGAAGTATCCGTTTGACAGAAGGAATGCCGTGGCAGACTTCCTCATTTAAACTAATACAAGTCCAACCCGGAAAGCCATAGGTAAGTTTGGGGGCCGATCGGGCACCGTACTGTTCCAGCAATTGTCGCCCATATTGGTCCAGTTCGAATGTCGACATCCCTGGCCGGGCATACTGTTGCATCTGCTTAAGAGTGGAGCCCACAACTTGACTGATCTGCTGCATACCGAGCAAGTCCTCTTCAGATTTCAATGACATAACCTTGTAGTTTTGATTTTATAATTCCCGATAGGCTGCGTACTAAAGCTATCGCTTATTATCATAACCCAGATCGGCAATTTTATATCCCTCTCGGGTTATAATTAATAACCTGAACTAGCCACTCCAACTTTAAGGGAACCGCTTCTTTACCCGCTTTATCGTAACGATTACACGTTAAAGTAGTGATTTCCATTGCTGTCTCGCTCTATCACCTTGACCTTTTATTGGACTTGGACTGGTAAGGATTAACAACTCTGGAATATTACAAAAAAATAACGCCCATACAGACTGTACGGGCGTTTCATGTTGGATTTATGCAAACCTGTGGAGAATATCGGATTCAATTGATATACCCCACACTGTAGCTTATTAAACGCGACACGAGCCCTATGCAGGCCCAAACACCCTCAATTACTGTTTCCGTTCCCTGTGTTAAAAGGTGTAATTGATAAATCTGTTAACTATTTTGTTAAACCAGTTGTGCCGCGTTCGGAAAAAAACGTTCCTGTAAATCAATGTACTTACGCTGCCAATAAATAATCTCAGCCTGTAGCTTTTCTATCTTATTTGCATCACTAGCTACCGCAACACTCGGTTCCCCTTTAAAGAAAGAATCCATATCAATATCTAATATTGACACGTATTTCTTTAGAATTCTCCTTGTAAGTTTCTCCGCTTTAAAATCCCCCTCAATAGTTACACGATGCATTTCCAATGCATCAGCAAGCCTTTGAATATCAAATCCTTGCTCTTTTGCGATTTGCTTTAGTCGTTTTCCCTGATGTTCCATTTTAAAAAAATCTTTGATTATTTCTTTGATTTTGTCTTAGATAGCATCTATACTTGTCACCGTTATAGCGTTACAAATTACCGTTATAACGGCAAAAGGAAAGTTAAATCTATCTAAAAACCATCAATTTGTTATGCCTAAGAAAATAGTCAAATCAAAAGGTTTAATCGGTCGCCTATACGAGTCAGCAGATTATGCTAATAAACTTATGTTCCGGGCCGAATTGCTTAAAGCAGCTTCGGAGGATGGCACCGACTACTCTAAGCGATTCCGGGACCATTACCAGTACTGCGAGAACCCGCGTGAAGTATTGTCGATCTATTTAGACTTAGCCCGTAAGCATTTGGGATACATTGACGGGCAACCTTTTTCTACACCTGCAATGCTCGAAACCCTTTTAATGGAACAAGCCGCATGAAAACGCTACGAGAACAACTTATAGAACGGCTGACCATATCAGACCAGCCCTTTAGCATTGTCGTAAAAGATAAGAATCCTTACTTGGCAAAATGGCCTAAGCAAATTGATTTTGAAGCCTTTGACAGCAGTTGGTTTATACGGAGTAGCGATAAACAAGCCGAATTTTTATACGATAGGCATACAGATACTGACATTCACTTTATCAGTTTTTTAGCTGGCTTCGAGATTAATGTTAGTATTCCTTTTTCACACCTACTTGAAGTAAAACCATGAGACCTAACCTAAAGCAACAATTCATTAACCATCTGGTTTCCAGCGACGAAACGTTCAAGGCAACGTTTAGAAATTCGGCTCACCTGACCCTAAAGCAATCAATTCTATTTGAGCGGGTTTTAGACGTTTGGTCTGCTGATGTAGAACACAAAAACCTACGGTTCAATGTTGGCAAGATCACCAAAACAAGCATCCACCTGTACAGCTACGTAGCTGGTTGCAAAGTCTCTGTAGTGCTTCCCCTTGACTTACTCCTTTACATTCAGCCAATCCATGAGCAACCAGCGTGACCAACTCCGGGAAATGCGTAAGCTGTTAGCCACAGGCAAGCATGACGACCGCAAGAAAGCACAGGACATTTTAGCATCCATCGGGCGACATACCAAACAGGTAAAGAAAGAAGCCGCCAAACAACAAACCTCCCTATTCTGAATGGACGACGTACAAAATGGCTCCTACCTACGGGCTGGCGGCATTTGGACGGAGTTAAACCGGCGCAAGTCGTTTGCCCGGTTTGCAGCCATTAAATCCATGCTATCAGCCCACATAACCCGCACCCTATACGACGAAAGTCGGGCAGCTGTACTCCAACTCATTAGCCGGAAAATCAGCCGGAAAGAGTACCTAATTAAACAACAGGATGAAGCCTTTACCGAACTGCTACACAAACAGATAGCCAGCGTAGAAAGTGAAATTTCTACGCTGTTGGCGTTCGTGAAAGCCTTTGACCGAATGGCCGAATTTATGCAACAGGAAACAGCCGGGTTTGTCGATGAATGGTATAAGGTTCAACGCCAAAATATTCGTTTAAATCTGCTACTAGACGCGGAAACCGAACGTGCCGGAGCTTGGAGCGACACCGCCTTTAAACTCGCTGACGACTACATAAAACGGCAACTCAACCCTTCCCAATTTGCCCATGCATAAACCAGAACTTGACATTAACGCGCTGGTTGAGCGCAACAATAACGTTACTCCTGTAGTGCCGTTAGTCAGCAAGAAGCCTTCAAAATGGAAGTTTGATATTGCTGAACTAGAAAGCAACCGGATAACCCACGAAACTAGCTTTCCTGAACCTATACCCGTCCTGAATATCAACGGTTCTACTTACGCCGTTGAGAATGAATTGTCGATCATAACTGGACTACCTAAAGCTGGTAAATCGGCGGTCATTGCGGCCATGATAGCCGCACCCTTCGTGTCGGGTAAAGACGTTGATACGCTGAGCATTACCGCGCCACCTGCAAAGGGGCGTAACGTTATTTATATCGATACCGAAATGAGTAAAGGGAGTACGCAGAAACTTCATAACCAAGTTTTGCGGATGATCGACACTAAAACCACTCCGAAGAATCTCCGTTTTTGGAACTGGAAAAAGTACCGACCTGATGACCGGGTAGAAGCCATTAAAGCAGCCTTCGAACTAATTCCAGATATACACATCATTTTTATTGATGGTATTGCCGATTTCATGGCATCGGTGAATGATGAAATAAAGGCTAACGAATTGCTTGAAATGTTGGGTGATTACGCCGAAGAAAAGAAATGCACTATCATAACGGTTATCCATGAGAATTTCGGTAATGGGCAAGCTAGGGGGCACATTGGCAGTGGATTAGGTCGTAAGTGCGCGGGTACTATTTCCATTAAGAAAGACCGAGCTAAAGGCATCACGAGCATTGAATGTAAGACGCTTCGTCATGCTCCTGATTTCGAGCCGGTTTTCTGTCAATGGGATATTGATCTAAAGCGGCTGGCGCTCGTTGACGAAACCGTAGCGAAGGCTCTGACAAAGGAATCTAAAAAAACAGAAGAAGAACTTGAAGCCGAAGAAAAAGAGCGATTACGGGGAATCTTTAAACAGGCATTCGGGCCGGATACCAATTTGAATAAGAAGGAATTAAATAGCCGCGTAACGCGCTACTACAACCCAAACAAAGGTATCGTATCAGAGAAGACAGCCGATAGAGCTATTAAAGACGGCATAGACTTAGGATTGCTTACTGCCGATGCACAGAAGAATTACCAGTTAGTTAAAGATTCACCATTCTAAACTATATCTAACCACCATGTCACAGGGTAAAAAATACATAGTTGATTACGCAATAGGTGAGCTTAAGGGGCAACTTGAAGTATGGGCTGAAAACGAGGTTCAAGCAATGAACAAGGCTAAGACCTGGGCGGCCACACACTTCACCAATTACACACGCACCAGAAGTTTCAAGGTAGTAGAAGCTTGACTGGCAGTAAAGCTCTTATGCCGCTTTCAGTCAGTCACGATACAACCCGGCCAACCAGCCGGGTTTTTTATTGCCCAAACTTTCACTATTCTAATTTTTGGACAAAGACAGACGCCCCCTATATATATGGACAGACAGACAAAAATATATATAAGGGTAAAATGTCTGTCTGTCCAAAATGTCCAGACATTTTTAGACATTGTATTTGTCTAAGATTTTCTGAGTAAAGATGCAAAAACTACCTCTAAACAGAATAATATTTCACAAAGTGGTATCAATCAAGTAGCGGTTTCAGAATAATATTTTGGACAGACAGACAAATTTCCCTTATATATAAATATTGTCCGTGTCCATGTCCATTTGTCGTTGTCCAAATATTCTATGAGCGGGATAGTAAGGTTACTCTGGGGCTATCTTCAGGGGCGGGATATATCTTTCTGACAACTTTTTGAGGACTTTCGCAGGACTTTCTGACAACTAGGCCATTTTCGGGCTAGGACTTTCCGAGATTTTTTTTCTTTAGCTTTACAGATAGGAGATTATACAACAGGAACTATGCTTACTTATGAGGATGCCAAGGAAATAGCCTTTGCTTATGTCCAAGCTATGAATAATGACTATACTGCGTACGATCCTGTGTATTTAGCCTATTTGCGGAAAAACAATCCTACTTATAATCAGGAACAAATAACATTAGTCCTAACTAAGAGTCGGGAAGAATCTTTTGGCTGGATATTCTTCTATGATTCAAAGGAGTTTCTCGAAACTGGCGATTTTAGCAAGGCTGTTGTGGGCAATGCTCCTGTTATTATTGATAGAGCAACAGGCGAGCTAACCGAAACAGGTACAGCCCACTCAATTGAGTATTATATTGAGCAGTACAAAACGAAAGTTAGATTACACTAACTTATTGCCAACTATGCAACAGATTTGACGCTCTATTAGATGGGAGAAAATATTTATGTTCAGTTACTGGAAGAAGGTACTCAAGTTTATAAATCCGTTCCAGCTCAACTAATTGGGGGCGGAGTCTATCAACTTCAAGGTCATGAACTATATGATCCTGAGGATGAAGTATGGGAATTCACACCAGGTACTTTGGTTAAGGCAGAACTGAAAGACCTTTCAGAAGGGCCTGTTTTGGTAGCCGTTGAAAAATTGTCAGCCAAAGGTTAACTAATATAGTGCCATTTACATAAAACTTTAAATATGGATAGTATAGCTACTTTTTTGAATGCCTTTGAGTCGGAAAAAGACATTGAAGCAGGCCTTCTGTCGCTTAAAAATAAAGGCTTTAGCCAAGTGGATTCAATAAAAGTACTGATGCGAGTATTGAATGTTTCACTTTCGGAGGCTGATAAAATAGTATTAAACTCAACTACTTGGAAAGATTGCAAAAGTGATATAATCTTTCTACGTGAAACGATCTATGAGACTTGGAAAGATTTGCAATAAGATGACCTGCATTTTTGAATACATACAAATATTGGGACGATGTTGAATTCCAAGAAAATAGAACTTTTCCGACGTTATAAGGGAAATTTGGATAATTGGAGTCGTGGCCCTTCGAAAAGAGAAAGAGCAGTATTAAGTGATTCAGAATGGTATTTGATATCCAATATTGCACAAGATCTATTCATCATTGAAGGAGGCCTCTGTTCTGAGCAATACAAAAATACATTTGAAGAAAAGTTGAAACGAGAAGGAGTTGACCAGGAAATGAGAAGTCAGTTAGTTGAAATTATGAGATCAGGAAAGTTTTAGTGTACTATATCTAGTTATAAATCCACTTTAGAGAAAATACAAAATACAAACGCAGGTCAAACGAGCCTGCGTTTGTATTTTACCAAAATCTCGATAGCCCGGCCTTTGGGCTGGTAAACTAGAAACTTTTGGCCCATTCCAGACTTTTGCAACAGCCACGCAAATTAAACAACATGAAAATTCAGCGTTTGATAAGTTGGTACGACAAGGGTAATGACGAATTGATAGGCGAAATAAACGTGGATCAAATACCGATTACGTACCTAAGAAAACTCTTCAATCCACCTGGCAAAGATCCACTCCTGTATAACCCTTATACGATTCGTCAATATCAAGCGAATCGCCTAGTAGAATGGGTAACGATTGACTTTAAGCTAGATAAATACAGCTACCATCTTGAGTGTTTTCAAGCATAGACTAACATATTTGCACTTATATAACAAATGAATTTTTTAATTAAGGGGCCAAACGGATTTGTTGAAATAGAGATTAAGGAAGTGTTTAACTATCCAGCTCATACCTGTATGTGGGGGGGGTATGAAACAACTAGTAAGCTTACTTTTAGAGGTAGCAGATTTTTAATGGAAAAGGAATTGTACCTTTCTACAGGTGAGATTTATAATTTTTATAATGAATTATATACGGCTCACTCTCTCTTAAAAGGTGAAGCGGAACTCTTTCATGAAAGCATCCCGTTGCTTACAGTTAGCTACGATGGAACAGGTAATGTAATTGTAAAAGGAGAGCTATCAGACCATGACAAAGACGGTAATTTCTTAAGATTCAAACTAGAAACAGATCAAAGTTATATAGTAGAAACTTTAATCAATATTAGACAGATCGTTAACGAATATGGTGATAACACTGGAAAAAAAACGAAAATATAAAGGTTTAATAGATATGATTTTTTGTAGATAAAGACTAATTGAAATTAATTACACTTCTCTGTTAAATCCCTTTACATATTCGTAGTTATATGCCTACTCCGGTAAAAATACAAAATACAAACGCAGGCTTATTCGGCCTGCGTTTGTATTTTACCAAAATCCAGATAGCGCGGTTCTACTGATTCAACACCTTTAAGCTTATTGGTTGCCCGATGTGTTCTATAATTCGCTGGGCTACTCTAGGCGGGAATATCTGTTTGCCTTTCGCTTTCCATCCGATCTCTACTTTAATATCCTCAATCCACGATTCGAAAACCTCGATTGTAACACCATCATACATGGTCAAAAAATCCTGTTTGCAAAATTTGGCTTGGGTCTTAACTCCGGTTTTCTCGCTCATACTCGGCTTAACTTAGGTTTTCGGGCGAATTATCCTGCTAACTTACTTATACCTAAATCAATAGTCAAATCAATACTAATCTTGTGTCGTTCAAACGAAGCAAGGTAGGTTAATGGCAGATGTTAATACGGTTTATGCTGGTGTACTAGAATACTTCGACCCGAAGGCGGATAGTGGCATACCAAACCCCGATACTTGGAATTGGTTTGGCATGGGCGGTAGTAACTTCTGGTTAGATGAAACACCAATGTGGCCCGAATTGGATGCCATCAACAAAGCGTCTAGCTCAACCATCGAAGCCGTTAAAGTAGCTTACACGGGTACAGCCCAAGCCGAACGAAACCAATGGCTAACCGACCGGATAACAGCCATAAACAACCGGGTTTCATTCATTCAGGGACGTGTTAATCAACTGCTCAACAGCTTAAAGAATGCAGGAGACCCAACCTATGATTTTCTGCTAAAGTCATTTACAGCGGCTGTTTCTACTGTTCCAGTTGTTGGGCAAGTGGTTAACTACTTCACAGGAAAGTCTGCAACCGCGCAAGCCGTTCAACAGCTTCAAATACAACAGCTTGTAAAAAACTACACGGCGGATTTAACCCAACTTGGCGAAATCCGCGCAACGCTGGTTAAAGAACTGCAAGCGGCTCCATCAGGGAATAAAGACCTAACTGACCCCGGCAACGCACCCACCCCTACCCTGTATTACTGGCTGGCTGGCTTGGCAGTCTTGTTCCTGCTGTTCGTGTATCTCAAAAAACGCAAACGTCGTAAGCGATGAATAAAAAAGGCTTCATACTCATTGCGGCTATTGCCTTAATAGTCCTCTGGATTCTCTACAAGGTCAATACAGCCCAACGGCTAAACTTTGCCCTCGGAGTTCCGAAACAGATTTCGTTACAAAGTGGGGCACTAACGTTCATTATTCCGGTCAACGTGACCAACAATAGTAGCGGCTCAATACGGGTTAAATCGGCTGATTTTGATGTCATCACGTCGGGCAAATCAATTGGTTTAGCACTCATTAAAGATGCCCTAACCATTGCGCCCAAAGCCACTACGGTCATGCCGGTTTACGTGACCATCGGGGCGTTAGATGCGATTTCGGCGGCTAGTACATTTTGGGCATCGCTCCAAGCGGGCAAAATAAATCTAACGCTCGATGGGGTGGTGTACGCTGAACTGTTCCAATTCCCTGTAAAGCAGTCGTTTGACTTACAGAGCGATCTACTGAAAAACTTCACCAAAATTTTCTAAGCCAATGAATGACGAAATCGACTTATCGGGCATTTCGGATGCCGATATACGGGCTTACCTGCTTGATATGGGTATTGACCCGGATAAGCCGTTAACCGATTCGGATAAGGCCGTATTGACCCAAAGCCAGACGACCGCTAAACAATCGGGAAACAGTAAGTTAATCAACACGGTTAACACGATTTTAGGCTTTGTGAATACTGAAATCGGTGTACTGTCTAAGGCCGGAATAATCGGGAAACAGCAGTTGGCAAATACTTACCCTACCCTTGCCAGTATCGACAACAGCACCGATACAACAGACAGTAACAACGCGCCAACGTCTAGCGGCAAGCTGTTCAATATCGACTTCACGAGTCCAACAACGCTAATCATTGCGTTTGTGGCTATCGTTCTCCTTTTCTACTTCCTCTTTTTTAACTCCAAAAAATCTAAAAATGGCAAACGTTAGAATAGCCCAAATTGGACAAGTACGGGCCAAATGCCCTATCTACGAGTTCGTCTTAGCCGGGCGCAAGTTTGTTGGTATCGCAAATCTGGACGCTGAGTTAGAGTTCGCGGCTCCCTCCGTAGTTCGTAGTCTCGGCATCTCGTCCGTATACACCGATACGTTAGACAAAAAGCTATCGGCTGATATGGTTGTAGCGTTAGGGTTTAGTGCCAACAAAACCATTTACGATAGCAGATTCCCAACCGCAGTAACGAATCTGGGAACCGGGCTTGCCTTTGTCCCTGACTTTATACCTTATTCAGGATGGGCCGGTTTGAATCCAGCGGCTTCCGTAACCCGCTCCTATTAGTTTTCTCTTTCCTCTTTTTTAAACCAGTTCACAAAAAATGGCAGATGTAAAAATTAGTCAGATGGGCCAACAGGCCGCTGGACTACCCTTCTATGAGGCCGTACTAAGTACAACCTCAAAAAAGTATGTAATTGGTTGCGATGGTAACGGGGTAATGGTGGTTAAAACCCGCGCTTGGCTCAATAACCTTGGCTACTCAACAACGCTTCAAAATACATTTGAAGACGGTGCGGACGCAGACATCCGTTCGGCACTGAACCTGAATGCAAGCAACGCAACCAATCTCGACAGCCGGTTTCCGGTTGCTACTTTGCCTGCTGGCTTCCAAGTTGTTACGGGCTATGACCGTACAACGGGATGGGCTTCTACCTATCCAAAAGACACCATCACAACAACATGGGGGGCCGTTGGTACAGGCGGTTCAGGTGGAACAGGCAACGGCGGATCAGGTACAGGTGGCACAGGTTCAAGTGGTTCAGGCTCAGGCGGCACAGGCTCAGGCGGTAACGACGACAAAATCACCTACCAAGCCGCAACGATTGGCGAACAGATCACTACGTTCCTGTCTAACTATTGGTGGGTAGTCGTAATTCTTGCGCTGTTACTGCTCTGGAATCCTGTCATTGCACCCGCGCTGGGCATGGGTAAAAAGCGGAAACGCTCGTATCGGTAGAACCAACAAGGGCAACGTCAATAAGGCCCAATAACCGGGCTGGGCAACGTCAATAAGACCCGGCTAATTTTAACCTCATTCATTTTTAACCTCCTGTAAAACAATGGCTAAGGCTCCAAAAAAACCAAAACGTTCGGCTCCTGTATCCTCTTGGGAAAAATATGATGTAAAAAAGGCCGAGTTCGACAAAGGCAAAAAGAAAAAGGATGCGCTGATTAAGAAGCACTCCAAGTAATCAATTAGCCCGGCTCTAACGGGCCGGGCTAAACCTCTAAGCCGATGGACACAACACAGGACGCAATCAACTACTTACGCCATTACAAAACCCCGTATTGGCGCATTATGAACGGTTCGGCTAAGGTGGGCGAATATTCAGCTAACGATAACCTAGAACAGTCGGTACAGGACTTTCAAACAGCTTTAACGTTCCTTCCGGCTGGGGCTTACAAGCTCAAGGCCGCAGACAAGCCCGATAAGTACAACGGCGCATTTGAAACCACCTTCACTAAAGGCCAATCTAGCCCGGCTATGCAACAAAATTCGTATCAGATACCATCGACCAACGCCTACGGTATTCCTGACCATGTGAAGCGGGAAATTGAAGCCAATGCCTATAAAGAGTTCATGCTTCAACAACTCTCTAAGGATGTGAAAGAACTCTTTGACAAGGTTGCCAAAATTGAATCCTATCTAAAAGAAGATGCCGATGGCGACGGCACCCCGGACATTTTCCAGACGGCCAAAAATGCCGCTGAAACCGTTCAGAAGGTTGGCGAAATCAAGAAAGTATTTAGCGGATCGTCAGTATTTGGCGACTAATCAATTAATCGAAAATGGAACACACTACCAAGCAAATCGAACTTACCCCGGATTACACCCTAGCTCAATTAAAGCGTTTGTTCCGGGCATTAGAGAAATCATTCCTTAACCCTGACGTTCAGGGTGAAGGCTCCATAAAAGCATTAGAAGTAATTGAAAATCTGGCCGATATGATTGAGGACGACCCGGCTATGATTAGAACCGTCCTGACCGAACAGAACCTACGTGCCCTAAAATCCTTGCAGGAAAAACAGGCCAAAGGGGGTGTAGGTATTCTGGACTTTTTCAATGCGTTTCCTGACATCGGCAACGCGGTCAAATCCTCGTTTAATCCTTTCGCTAAGAAGTGATGCAAGAGCAATCGTTTAAATCGCAAATCGACGTTAACAAAGTCTTATTCTGGGTATTACTGCTTTATCTGGTTTGGCAGCTAAAACGCGGTTGGGACAAGAGTAAAGCACAAGTCTATTCCGAGAATGCCGGGTCTGACCTTTCTATCCAACAGGCCATCCAGCTACGGCAGGCCATGAATCCGAGCGGTACAGGCTTATTTATGGCTGGCGATGGTACAGACGAAGAAGCCCTATTTGCAACAGCCCGTGCCATCACAAACTATCAGGCTGTTTCTCAGGCTTACCGGGCGTTGTATAGTGCCGATTTGACCAGCGATTTAACGAATGAACTGAGTCAGGAAGAACTTACGCAGTTCTGGGCAATCACCAATGGGAATAAAACCGCCACCACAACGGGCGGTACTACTACCGGCACAACGACTAAACCCGCAACAACGACCACCACGACTAAAACCGTAACAGCGACCACTACCGCAAACATTCGGATAGATAAGGCTCCCTATGGCGTAGAATCGGATTGGTTGGGCAATAACGTACAGTCTAAAGCGGGGCAAGTCTTAGGCAAATACGTCTCCGAAAAGGTTATACCCGATGTGCCGAATAAAGGCAATCGAAACATTTTTGTTCGCTATTCTGAGACATCATTAGCGGGCTATATAACCTCGTATCACTGGATTGTTAAGAGTGCTGTATCAATTAAATAACTGTTTTTATGGCACTTGCATACGAAACTAAAGTACCGGCCTCGTACCGGATGGCCTTTATCGAAAAAGTAAAAGCGGTCTGCTCACGGTTAGGAATTAACCCGGATTGGTTAATGATCGTGATGGACTTTGAGAGTGCCGGAACGTTTAGCCCTTCCGTCACGAACAAAGGTTCCGGGGCCGTTGGTCTGATTCAGTTTACCGAAAGCGGAATAGTTGGTTTAGGCGTTACGCTGGCGCAACTGAAGGCCATGACTGCGATTCAGCAACTTGATTATGTAGAGAAATATCTAACGCCCTACAAATCAAAGTTTGCGACGGTGTACGATGTTTATCTGGCTGTATTTGCCCCGGCCTATTTGGGTAAACCTGATGAACAGGTCGTCTACACAAAAACAGCATCGACTGATATTGGTAAACGTCGGTACGAGCTAAACAAAGCCTTAGACACGAACGGAGACGGGAATATTACCATTTGGGAAATCAAGCAGGTAATCAGAAACCGGGTTCCTATTACGGTCGATTCGGGCGCAAGTCCCGAAAATAAAGCCTTGCCAATTCTGGCATTAGTAGTTCTCACTTTCCTCTTTTTAAACCGACCATAACAATGGCAAAAACGTTCACAGTAATTAATTCAGCCGGGGTGATTACGGCAAAAGTTGGCGACAAAACCACTGTTGTAAATGCATCTGCTAGCAATGCATTTCTAACCGACGACGCAATCGACACGGCTTTGGCGTCATTGCCCTACGAAGCAAAACAAGCCGTGTTAAACTCGCTTTACAGCCTTGCACCGGGAGCCAGTAAAGCCTTATCGGCTGGTTCATACAATCTATCGTTTGCAATGGGTTTTGGATCGTCGGCGGTGTTGGTGGTTGAAAACAACTCTTAGTATTAGCTCTTAAAACTTCTCTACAGCAATGACAAAAGGATTTGTAAAACGCTCTAGTTTTCAGTTCGTTTCGTTGACCGACGCAACGGTAAAAACAATTTTGGTTGAAGGTGATGAAGCCTATGTAACCCTAATGAATACAAACGGGAATCAAGCTCTTCTAAGACGGCAATCAGGCCGCGACTTTGCCAAAGCCGCAGCCGCGAACGGTGGCCTAGCAGGCGGGTCAACTTACCTAAACGAATGGGAAATCCTCGACTATCTGAATGGTAAAGTACCCCTCGATGTGCCCAACGGGTTCAGTAATTATTTGTCGAATGCGCCTATAACCATGCCCGCCAGCAATGCGACCACAGTAGAACGAATCAGGAGTTTTAATGTGGGCATTAAAGAGAACATCGATATAAAGGCCAATAACGCCACGTATCCACTTAATATCTGCATCGAAACCGTCCACTACGTTCCCGTAGACCAAATAGCGGCCTAATCGCTAAGGCAAACTGTTAGACCTTAACAGGCCGGGGCAACCGTCCCGGCCTGTTCTCTTTTCACATCCTCCCTCCTCTTTATGAAGCGTTTTATACTTGCGCTGCTTCTGGCAGTGCCTACCCTTCTCTTTGCCCATCCACCCACAAAAGCCGCTCCGATGGGCTTGCTTTACGAAAGCAAAGTACCCGCTCCCTACCGGGCCGCATTCGTCGCACAGGTAAACGAAATGGCCGGGCGCTTAAAAGTAAAGCCCGATTGGTTAATGGTGGTTATGTGCTTCGAAAGTGCCGGAACGTTTCGACCTGACATCAAAAACCCGTACTCTGGGGCCGTCGGATTTATCCAGTTTACCCCCTACGGTATCAGACGTTTAGACACCTCCGTTCGCAAGTTGGGCCGGATGGGAGCGGTAGAACAATTGATTTGGGTCGAACGCTATTTCGCTCCGTATGCTGGGCAAATGCACAACGTCTATGATGTCTATATCGTCGTATTTGCCCCGGCCTATCTGGGTAAGCCAGAACACCAAGTTTTATACCGCGCTGACGGAGCAACGGCATTAGACCGTAGACGCTACCGCTATAATCGCCAGTTAGATTCTAACCGTGACGGAGTAATCACCATTGCCGATGTCCGCCAACAGATACGCCGGTTAGTTCCTGCCAATATCTAAAAACCTACACTATGAGAACCTACGAAATCGAAGATAAAGAAAGCGAGCTAAAGGCTGAATTAGCCCGGCTCGCCGTAGAAAAAACACAACAGGCCGAACGGGAACGAGAAGAACGTTTAGACCAAATTGCCGGGTATGATGAGCAAGCCAACATCTACCGCCAACAAGCCGTAAAAGCCCTAACCGACGAAGATAAACAACGCCTTTACCGCTATGCCGATGATGCTGAATCACAGGCTAATGAGTTGCGTAAAGAGTTGGGCTTAGTCACTACCGAACAGATTCAGGACGATGAAGCCGATAAGCAAAAGAAAGTCCGTAACCGGATTACTGACCTACTCCGTAAGGCTCTGTTCTTGTACCTAATTTACTTAGGCGGGGACTACTTTAGTGCCGTAGTGGAACAAGGTTTTTTGTCCTTTGCGCTCAAGTCCGTTGCGTCTATCTTATATGCCGTTTCGGTAACGTTGGGCGGTTCATGGTTAGCCTACTCCGTTTTATCGCCCTTTCTATCCGAGTACATCTTAAACGGCTTACGCACCGACTTTAAGCAGGCCGCGCCGGTTGTTCGGCTGGGGGTGCTGTTAGGGCTATTCTTTTCCCTTCTGTTTGTACTCGCTACCCTCGCAGCACATGGCAACTAACCTAACGTTATCGGCTCCTTATCTGAATTGCGTCTACCAACGTTCAGATAACAAAGCCCTCATTCCGGTTATTGGCAATGCACCGGGGGCAAACGAAGTTACAGCAACGTTCGAGGTAAAGCAGGTTGGAGAAGTTCAGACGTTAGCCTATGCCCTTCCCATTGTCACAACGATTCCGGTAAATGCAGACGGTTCATTTGCTGAAAGCATCAGTATTCCGGGCGGCTGGTATAAACTAACCGTCGTATCTGGGAACGATCAAGTAATTATTGATGGGGTTGGCGTTGGTGAAGTCTTTATAGCTTTTGGTCATTCGTTTATTCAAGGGGGGCACGATCACGACCACCAACTACCCGCCAATGATGAACGAGTGATTACACTCCTAGACGACTTATCCACCCGCAACTATGCGTTTGGTAAGTTGACCAGCAAAGTAGGGCCATTCCACGGAGCGCCCGATAGTTGGGGGCAATTGGGGGATTTATTGGTAGATAGGCTCAATGTGCCCGTCTTGATCTATGGTTGTGGGTACGGCGGTTCTAATCTTAAAATGAACCTCGACGTAATTAACGGGGTATCGCCACGAACCAGTTTCCCACCGGGCGTTAGCGACCCTTCGAGCCGTCAACCGTTTGAACCGCTTGAAGACGTTCTGACCAACTACGTACCCAAAACAGGTGTCCGTGCAATCTTGGTAGAGCATGGTTATAACGACCGGGGAACCAGCCGCGAAACTTTCACGCAAGAGCTAAAACAGTTCTTTGGGTATGTCCGGCAACATTGGCAAATGGAAAGTTTGCCGGTTGTAATCGTGCAGGAGCAATTAACCGCTGTTCCAGGCTCTTTGTATGACATTCCAACGGCGCAAGGGATTCAGGACTTTATAGCCACCTATCCGGCTGTATGGAAAGGCCCGGATTTTAACACAGCCGATTGGAACGCCCTGTTTGCCAGTCACGACCATTTGTTCGGGGTAATGATCGACAAGTATGCTCAAGAATGGGCCAATAGTCTTTCAAATGGTTTCTTCTCCCTATCAACGCCTTACCCGGCTACCGATGTTCCGGTCTATGCCGCTGATGTAGTTTCTAACGCGCCAACAGGTTTACAGGCTTTAGACTGGTTCCTGCTTTTGCTCACTGGCATTGTGTTAGTGCTATTCTATATCAAACGAAATAAGCAGGTTGGTATCAGCTTCTTATTGCTTGCTCTTTTGTGTTTGTCCAGACTTCTAAAGTAGATGTTCCATGACCAGATAACAGCCGGGGCATTGTTCCGGCTGTTTCTTAACCCTTCTAACGGCATGATTACGGACTTAGTAAAAGCGGGAATATTCCGACAGATAACAACCGAAAACCGGCCAACGCTGGTTTTAGCGGCACCGCTCCTGATTACTGTTACGCCTACTGTTCTAAAGTCCTTACACAAGGCTTACCCGAAAAGTGAAGAAACCGGGGGTGTACTGTTTGCCTATCCAGACGTTAAGGCCAGAACATTAGCTGTTACGAGATGGGTACAACTGCCTAACCAGTTAGACGACAAACGGAAAGCCTATGCCACCTCAAAGACCGCGTTGCAAAACACACTCAATGAGTGCATAGCATCGGGGGCTTTACCGATTACGTTCCATAGCCACCCGGTTACAGGTACGGGCGATTCGGCCTATGATTCGCAAGGGTTAAAGTTCTACGACCGAACCAGTAGCGCCGATAGGCACAATTCATACTTGCCTATTACGATTGAAGGCCAAACAGTTGTTATGCCTTCGGCTCTATTAGTTGGGGATGATAAAGACGCAACAGCCACACATCTAAGCCTTTACAGTGGTTTCATTGCTCCGATGTCGTTACGAGCTTTACGTGATGCCGAAAAGTACTATTTGTTTGTTGCCGGGGGTATTCTGCTCATTCTGTTTGCACTAGGAAAAGCCGGGCGTCATGCCGCGCTCTACGCCTTACTATTAGCCGGGCTGGTATTCTATCTCGAAGAGCGTAAACGCCCTCGCTACTCGACAGATGCCGACGGCAACCTCTTAATCCTGCTTCCTTAGGTTCACTTTTAACTTCTTATTTTAGTCCGCATAAAACAAGGAAATAATTCAGGTAAAATATCCGTATATTACATCGCTACAACACGAATATATGGAGCCGAATACAGAAGAAATATTGGAAGCCTTAAATGCCTCAGGATATTTATTTGAGCAAGAAGTCGCAAGCGTCTTCGAGAAAAATAATTTTCACATATACACAAATACCGCATACAAAGATGAAGATGAAGAAAAATCAAGAGAGATAGATGTAATGGCATTTAGGCAACAATTCTATAACAAAGAAAAACAAATTTCTATATCAGTAAGGATAATTTGCGAATGTAAAAACAACACAAATCCTTTTGTATTTATTTGCAGGAACAAAAACGCTAGCGACTCAAACTATTCACCACCTAATTTTAATTTTCCACAAAAAGAATATAAAATTCCTATTGAAGGAAATCTGAATTCTTTTTATTTCGTTACTGGCTTTAAATATTATCAAATACAAGAAATTTTCCCTTATCATTTAAATGACTACAAAGCTGTTCAATTTTGTAAAATTGTAAGAAAAGGTAAAGAATGGCATGCCCTTCAGGAGGGAATATATGATAGCATTTTACTCCCTATCTTTAAATGTTTAGAATATTTCAAATCGCTAGACAACCAACAAAACAATTCTTCTTGGGAAAATTATATAATTTATTTCCCAATTATCGTATTAAATTCTAGTATATATTTAGTCAAAACTCATTTAAAGCCAATTAATTTAATTAAAACCCCTCATATATCATTTACAAGAGATATTCACTCAAAAAGAATGAAAGGCAAATATTTAGTTGACTTTGTCAGTTTAGAATATCTTGATAATTACCTAGAACATATAGTAACTAAATTTGTAGATAACTTTATAAATATAGTTGTAAAATAGCACATATTAAGACCATGTTGGAGCATCTTTAATTTTCATCTTATATAGCTATTTAATAATGAATTCACTAGAAAGAATTTACGTTTTATCAAAATATGTAGACAGAAAAAGTAGCACTACCTTTGTTCCTATTCGTATAATATCTACCGAAAGTTATAAATTAATTACAAAAAATGAGAAAATATTAGCTGAACTATTATCAATCAAAAGTTTATTTATCATAGCTAATAATAATTTAAAATTACTTCTAAATGAGATATCACATACTATTGAAAAAACTGAATTTAGAAATGAAATCTTCTTAGTAAATCCAGAAATAACAAAAATAGAATTAAATAGGCATATGCTTAATTTTCTCTCTTCTATGAGAAGCTATCTTGACCATTCAGAAACATTCTTAAAAAGACAATTTGGGGATAAATCAAAAGAATACAAAGAATATAAGTTGTTAACCTCAAGCCTTTATGACAACAATTTCCATTATCGGTTTATATATAAACTCAGAAACTATGCACAACACTGTGGAGTCCCAATTAACTCTTTTAGAACAACGGCAAATATTACAAATAACATTGTTAAAACTGAAGTTATTATTGAGTTCAACATCAAAGAATTTTTAAATAATTTTGACGGATGGGGGGCAACTTTAAAGAAAAACTTACTTTCTTTTTCAACAATACCGGTATATCCTTTGTTAGAATTATTCGAAACAGATTTCAATAAAATAGGCACTCTGCTTAATGAATTAATCCTCAAAATCATACTCCCAATAAAATCTTTGATTAGCACTTTTAACCATAATAGTTCTAATATAGAAAATCTATGCATTACCTTTTATGACAACGACAAGGAATTATTAATATTTGACAGTGTTTTCAGGTATATTAATCAAATAGAAATAATTTCTTAATCAATACGAATGCCCAACCAATGGTTTGGCATTCGTATTGATTAAGAGTTTAGGAATCATTCATTTAACGCCCTTGCCCTTCTTAAAAGGCCAAATGACTCATCTTCACCTAAACAGTTTTCACAATGCATTCCCCTCCCATTTACTGGCCCTTCATAAAACCATTTAGCATTTCCTATTGTGATGTTGTTTGAGGCATCTTTTATAATCACATCACCTCCTACTAATTCTACAACCAAACGGTTTCTTGTGCCGTTCGGGTCCATAATTAGAGATACGGGCGACATAATAAAGCTATTGGTCAATCTCTTTTCCACTCTAAATTTCAGAGGCTCTTTCAGTTTATCAGCATTCAATTCTGCAGTACACAAAACACCATCAAAGGCGTAAAAATGAATAGTGAATTCAGTAGCATTTGTTCGTACGCGATAAGCGGCTGACGTTACACGATCTTGGCATAAGACAGTGATAGATACAAATAAAAGGCAAAAGGTCATTAAGTGTTTCATTGGTGGATGGTAGTTTATAGTGACGAATTAAACAAACTTTTCATAAATCTCATCATCGGCAAAAGCGGCAAGCCTACGCGTATAGATTTCCATTGTTCTATACTCCGTAAAGCCATTCTGCAACTGCAACTTTTTAGCATGGATGCCTAACCGGATAGCCTTGATATTCCCGGTATGTTTCCAGCCGTATACAGTGTATTTGCCTGTAATCTTTAAGTCCATGAGTATTTTCTTGTGTCGATGGTAGAAATGGTTCTTACCAACAGGCACCGGGCCGGGCTTATCCCCTGCTCCAAATACATAATCATCGGGCGGATACGAACGGATGTTCAAGAAGTCGATTAACTCAGCCAGTGGCTTAGGCAATGTTGGCGATTTAGTAATGCTGGTTTTAGATCGACCGGGCCGAATCATTACCGACCTATCCCGTAAGTCTTTTACCTGCATCAGTCGAACTTCTTTACCGGGGCGGGCAAAGCAATAATGCACAAAGTAGATAAACAGCAATAGGCTTAAATCCTGCCTTCTCTCGATCTCTTGAAAGATCACACTTACCTGTTCATCGGTATAAGGTTCGTGCATTTGAGATTCCTGCTTAGACACGAACTCTAAATCGACAGCCGGGCTAATATCATATCGCCTACGGCCTTTCTTCGCGTAGTACTTGAAGAATATTTTCGTCTGGTTAATCTCTTTGTTCCGGGTCGTAGGATGGGCGTGCAGCTTTAAAATATAGCTCCGGTATTTTTCGCACAGTTCGGGCGTAACGTGCTTAGTCGCGAGTTGCTCTAGCTTGTTTTCCTCAATGAAGGCTTTCAGCTTAGCCCCAAAGTTTCGATATACCTTATACGATTCCTCTGAACCCAAAGACGCTTTCTTGTCAGCTAGGTAAAGCTCCAAATCATCAACCAATAGTGGTAGGTCTTCCTTTTCGATGGGCGCGACGACGGGCACGGGCTTTTTCGTACCCGGTTTCAAATCAGGATTATAAACCGCGCCGTTCTCAAGTTGCTGATTAATGAAGCGTTCCCACTTCTGAGCTTCCTTGAGACGATCTTTCGCGTTCTTAGACTTATTGAAATGCCGACTGAAAAAACGGCGGTCAAGCTGTTGTGTTTTGATGTTCCACTGGTAGAACTCTAGTAGCCAAGTTTTAGAGGTGTCGTAATTGAAATGATAAAGTTTACAGAGTCGGAAGGGAGGTATTGATTGAGAGCCATTTTGGGGCATCTCCATTAGGGTACTTGTTAAGCGATTTGTTAAATTAATGTGGCTATACATGAAAAATGCTGTTTCCGGGCAGGAAACAGCATTTTCGGGTGTTTTGTGGAGAATATCGGAGTCGAACCGATGACCTCTTCCATGCCATGGAAGCGCTCTAGCCAGCTGAGCTAATCCCCCATTTTTGTGGGTGCAAAGATGAACAAAAAATTAATGTAGCCCAAACACAAGCTTATTTTTTTTGATCTATTAAACATACTTTCCCGTATACACAGCTAAAGTTTGTTTTGTATTACCATTTATGTAGATTTGACAATAGTCTCGTAATCGTATGCATACCGTTTATATTATTTATAGTCCTAGCACCGACCAGTATTTCATTGGTCAAGCCAAAGATATGCGAATAGCCTTGTGGCAGCACAATGCGAAAACGAACCCGGCCACAGCCGAAGGAAAACCCTGGGAAGTCAAATTCACGCAGCAATTTGCTACCCGCAACGAAGCCCTAAGTCTTGAAATGAAATTAAAGAACAAGGATCGCACTCATTGGGAAAACCTAATCAACAGCACTCAACCAGCGGTGTAATTACCTCTCTATAACTCATAAAAAAACCGCCCCGAAGGCGGTTTTTCCGTTTTTAGTCATTTCTCTTATCAAGCTATACTCGCTCATGGCGATTCTGAAACCAATGACTAACGCATAGATCGCTGTGAGGACACAGCTACAGGGAACCATCGATTGCCTGATCGACAATACCTGACCATTTCTGGCCAACATTTAAAACGGTCGCAACGCTTTCACAAAACGGCCTTTAAAATAGTCGGTGTATAGATTATCCTCTCGAACACCACGCGATGATGAGGCATGAATGAATCGGATATTTTGCGCACCATTCACCTCTGTTACAATGCCTGTATGCGACACATAGCCAGCTTGCCCTTTATCCGGCACGAAGAAAATTAGATCGCCGGGCAAAATTTCATTGACCTCTACTTCATGCCCTACTTCCGACTGTTGCCACGAAATCCGGGGCATTTTCAAACCCACCGTGTTAAAAACCGCGTATACCAGACCCGAACAGTCGATCCCATCCATTGTGTTGCCACCTGAACGGTAAGGCGTCCCCGTATAGGTCCGCGCAATCTTAACCACTTCGGGAACGTACCGATCTTCGTACGTACGTACATCCACTACCTTACCGGCTGGCTTGGCCGGAACCGCAGGGGGACGAGCGGGCGTTTTACCCGTTGGAGTTCGACGGGCAACCGGTTTTGACGATGATGGACGACGGCTGACAGATGGACCGGAGGAGCGAAGAGCTTCACAGGCCGAAAGCGTTGACAAAAGGTAGGCACTCAGCAGTACGGGGTATAACTGTTCCCGGAGCCAGCGTAGTTGCATACAGAATGGGATTAGGGTTCTTGTTGTAGCTCTATACGGTTTTAAAAATCGTATAGAGCTGGATAATGATACTAGCAACCTATTAAAATTTCATGGATAAAGCAATGCGTTTGCGAGCTTTATCGACCTCCATGACCTTAACTTTTACTTTCTGGTACACCTTCACAACCGTTTTGGGGTCAGAAACAAAATGATTGGCCAATTGCGATACGTGCACCAAACCGTCCTGCTTAACGCCAATGTCAACAAAGGCACCAAAGGCGGTAATGTTGGTAACTACCCCATTCAGTACCATGCCCTCGTGTAAATCATCAACGGATCGAACGCGCGCATCGTATTCAAACACCGAAAGTTGTTCGCGTGGGTCGCGTCCGGGCTTGGCCAATTCGGTCAGAATATCGCGTAGCGTGGGTAAGCCAACCTCGTTTGTTACATAGCGTTCAGGCTTGATTTGCTGACGCAGATCGGGCTTACGGATCAGGTCGATAACCGTACTGCCTACATCAGTAGCCATGCGTTCGACAACGGCGTAACGTTCGGGGTGAACGGCACTATTGTCCAGCGGATTTTTTGCGCCTTCAATCCGTAAAAAACCTGCACATTGCTCAAACGCCTTCGGACCAAGGCGAGGCACTTTTTTGAGCTGATCGCGCGATGTGAAGGCTCCATGCTCGGCCCGGTAGGCAACAATATTGCCAGCCAATTGTGGTCCGAGCCCCGAAACGTAGCGCAACAGATAAGCGCTGGCCGTATTTAATGACACTCCCACCTGGTTCACGCAACTTTCAACGACAGTATCCAGACTGCTTTTCAAATCGGTTTGATCGACATCATGCTGGTATTGGCCAACCCCAATTGATTTAGGATCAATCTTTACCAATTCGGCCAGTGGGTCCATAAGACGGCGACCGATGCTAACGGCTCCCCGAACGGTAACGTCATGATCAGGAAATTCACTGCGGGCTACTTCCGACGCCGAATAGATAGAGGCTCCCTGCTCGCTAACCATAAAAATGGGCAGGGTTCCGCCTGAGGCAGTGACTAATTTCAACCCCTGCACAAACTCTTCCGTCTCGCGTCCGGCGGTACCGTTTCCAATGGCAATAGCCTCAATCTTATATTGACTCACCAGTTTCTGCACCGTCTGTGCGGCCTGTTGTCTCTGACTTTCCGATTGAGCCAGATACAATACGGTATCCGTCAATAAATTGCCCTGCGCATCCAGACAAACGGTTTTGCAGCCTGTTCGATACCCCGGATCAATAGCCAGCACGCGTTGCTGCCCTAATGGTGAACTCAGTAACAGCTGACGCAGGTTATCGGCAAAAATCCGGATGGCTTCTGCATCCGCTTTTTCTTTGGAAAAGTTCGCAAACTCTGTTTCGAGTGAGGGTTTAAGCAGTCGTTTGTAGCCATCACGAATGGCGAGCGAAACCTGCTCTTTGCAATCTGCCGTCCCCGACCGTTCGGCCACAAATTGTCGTTCAAGCCGTTCTATAGCCGCGTCCTCGTCTGGTCCGATACTTACAGACAAAAAACCTTCAGCCTCTCCCCTACGCAACGCCAACAATCGGTGCGAAGGCACACGTCGAAGCGGCTCAGCAAAATCGAAATAGTCCTTAAATTTTATCCCCTCTATATCCTTCCCTTTTTTTACCGTCGAGCGAATAATGGCTTCTCGCTCGAATAAGTTACGAATACGTTGTCGGGCATCAGCATCTTCACTGATTCGTTCGGCCAGAATATCACGAGCGCCTTGTAGCGCGTCGTCTATCGTTGGAACAGCGTCGGATAAGTATCGTTGGGCAACTCGTTCGAGGTTCGATTCCCGCTGGCCAACAATCACATTGGCAAGCGGCTCCAGGCCCCGTTCAATGGCGATGATGGCCCGTGTTTTCCGCTTCTGTTTGTACGGTAGGTAAAGGTCTTCCAGGTCGATGAGCGAATCGGTCGCTTCGATTTTCCGGCGTAGATCGGTCGTCAGCTTTCCTTGTTCATCAATAGATTTTAGAATAGCTTCCCGCCGTTTGTCAAGTTCCAGTAATTTCTGGTAGGTTTCCTTAATCTGGCCGATCTGTACTTCGTCGAGCGGTATGCCCGTAGTTGAAGCGGTTGCTTCTTTTCGATAGCGGGCAATAAAAGGAACGGTAGCTCCGCCGTTGAGTAATTCGATGGTAGCGGCTACCGACCGGGCATTGAGGCCGAGCCGGGCAGCCACACGTTGTTCAGGCAATTGGGTCATACGAACTGTCAGGTATTGTCAAATCTGGTCAGGCAGTGGTTAGGTATTGTATGAGCTGAAAAGCAATTCTTGACCAACCTTGCCAATACCTGACCACTGCCTGACTCTTTGTTTGTGGCCACAAAAATGGCTCTACGAACCGACAGGGCAAAAAAAAACATGCCATCTGGCATGTTTTTTACAACGGTTGTCTTTATATCTTACAATTAAGCTATTTCGACGTTAACGGCGTTTAGGCCTTTCTTACCGCGCTCGACATTGAACTTAACTTTGTCGTTTTCACGGATTTGGTCGATGAGACCGGAAGCGTGTACAAAAATATCTTCGCCACCTTCATCGGGTTTAATGAAGCCAAACCCTTTGGTTTCATTAAAGAATTTTACAGTTCCTGTTTGCATTGTTTGTTTTAAATTTGGGCGAATAACGACACAATAAAATTTATATCCAAATGAATTTAAGTTTTTTCCTGTGTCGGTAAAAAATATTTTTCAACTAAGTCAACTAACTTGGCATAAGTAATTATCTGGTGACTTTACATATAAAGTTCTGCCCTTTTCGGTCAATGGCTTCTATCCTGATGATCAATGCTTGTGTCTAGTTTGAGTTATCTTTTCATAGGCCTGTCGCGTGACTTTGTGTATTTTTGGCCAATTAATCGAAAAATTAGCGTAGTGGAGATTGACGTAACTTCGTTCATGCGAGTGCTGGGTATTGTAGGAGCATTATTAATTGGGGGGCTCAATGCCGCTTCATCGCAGGTTGTTAGTAGCAACACAGACGAACCCACGCTATACACGTATTGTCAGCAGTTCCAGACTTTATACACACAAATTCGGGAGCAATCCATTACGCCCGACTCCGCACGGCTTCAGTTCAGTAGCATTATGAACAACCTGCAGGCTCGGTTTCGGAGTATGGAGAGTTATAAGCAGGATTCGCTCCAGCGCGACAGTCTGCGTCGAACTGGTCAATATTTTTCGTTTCCTATACGCGGTTATTCGAGTAGTGCCATTGGCGGTTCGCATGGCGAAGGCTATCGGGGCAATGGCTTTGATCTGTTTGATTATAACGTGCGGGGAAGTCATCCAGCACAGGATATTTTTATCAGTGATCGTAATCAGGACAATATCGACGATCGAACGAGCAAGCCTGTCGACATACTAGCCATGAGTCGAGGTCTGGTATTAGCCATCGAAACCGATTGGAAACCCGGTTCCGAGTATCGGGGCGGAAATTGGATTTGGGTCTATGATCCTACGCTTCACGGGTTGTTTTATTACGCGCACAATAGCGAAGTAGATGTATCGCCGGGCCAGTGGGTGCACGCTGGCGAAAAACTCGCTGAAATGGGCCGAACGGGCTTCAATGCTTACAAAACCCGCTCGCCAACACATCTGCATCTGATGTATCTGCAAATTCAGCCTAACGGACTTCCTTTGCCGATCAATCCCTACGAGTGGCTATTAACCGCTAAAGCAACGAAATGAGTGATTCTGATTAGCGTACGTTAACGATCAATTTCCCAGATTGCAAATTGGGCGAGCCGGCCGTTAATGTAATGCTTCCCGTCGTTCCTTTCGGACGAACGATGGCTAAACACCTACCCCGGAATGTCGTTTTTCGGTCTTGCTGAAAACTGCTTAGGTCTGTTGGATTCGCGTTAGCTACACCTGCCAACTCGCCTACACCCGATAGTTGAAACGTAACTGGAAGATCGGCTGAAGGAACCACATTTCCCTGTTCATCCAGCACCTCAACCGTTATGTAAGACAAATCGTTACGGCTGGAACTTATGGTCGACCGGTCGGCAATTAGACGAAGGTGGTGCGGTTTGCCAGCAGTGCGTAGCTCGACAGTACCTGTTGGTTCACCGTTGTTAAAACTTGTGGCTTTTAGAATGCCGGGCTCGTATGGAACAGTGAAGATTGCGGTGATGGTACTATCAGATGGGCGTTGTTCGCCAATGAGTTTGCCATTCAATTCCAGACGGACCAACGGACTACGCGAGAAAACCCGAACCTGAAGCGGTTTCCCTTCAGCTCCGGCCCAGGACCAGCTTTGTTGTTCATCTGGCCAGCCCCAGTTGGTAACCGTTTCTTTCATACCATCGGGAATGGGACTGTGAACAGCCATCGAGACTGGTCGATTTCGCCAGACCACATCGCGGTAATAGGACTGCGGCTTTTTACTTCCAATCAGGTCCAGATCACCACACCAGGCATTGAACCAGGGCCACGGCAATACAGCTTTAGTACTATCCTTATCGGCTTTCGGCTGAATAATCGTGTGCCCAATGGCGGTTTCGCCCATGTAATCCATGGCAGTCCAGACGAAATCGCCGATGACGTAAGGGTGTTTTTCAACTTGCTGCCAGTTTTCAAATGCTTCTTTGGCAAACGTCTCCGTACCAACGATAATCCGTTCGGGATGGCGTTGATGGTCTGATTCGTTGTGCTTCCATTCGTAGTTATAGCCGCCTACATCCAGAATCGCAAAAGCCTTGTCTGAGTCTTCCCAAACTTTTTTGGGATGTTCCCAAAACACACAGAGGGCTTCGGTAACCGGGCGCGTTGGGTCTAGTCGATGTGCTTCATCGGTCAGTTTTTTCGTAATCTCCAGCCCGGATGGATCAGCCCGCTCGTTGATTTCATTGCCAATGCTCCAGAGAATAATGGATGGATGGTTCCGGTCGCGTTGAATCATAGCCGTCAAATCACGCTGCCACCATGCATCGAAAAAGCGATGGTAGTCCTGTGGTTTTTTAGGTCGCTGCCACATGTCGAACGCTTCATCAATGACCAACATCCCCAGTCGGTCGCAGGCGTCCAGTAAGGCGGTGGAAGGTGGGTTATGGCTGGTGCGAATGGCATTGAATCCGTTGGCTTTCAGTAGTTCTATTTTTCGCTCTTCGGCCCGGTCGATGGCGGCCGATCCCAGTGGGCCATTGTCGTGATGAATACAGCCCCCTTTCAGTAAAACCCGTTTCCCGTTCAACACAAAGCCTTTATTCGCGCCGAATTCTATGGAGCGGATGCCGAACGTAGTCACAATGCTGTCCAGCCGTTTCTTGCCTGACCAAAGCATAATGCTCGCTTTATACAAGTGGGGCGTTTCGGGCGACCATAGTTGTGGATTGGCCAGAGTTAGTACCTGTTTGCTTGCCGCTTGACCAGTAGCCGATACAGTTACCATTTGCCGAGATGTAGTACCTGCCGGTTTGCCATTCGGCGCAATCAACGTCGTTTGTACAACAATCGGCATCGGTTTCCCACTGGCATTGTCAATTGTTGCAATCAACTGTACCTGAGCCAATTTTTCGGTAACCTGAGGGGTTGTGATGGATATGCCAGATTGCCCAATTTGTACGGGGTCAGCGATCGTTAACCACACATGTCGGTAGATGCCGGAGCCCGTATACCACCGACTGTTTTGCCCCAGATTTTTTACCCGGACAGCCAGTACATTTTTCGCCCCATGAGGTGCTAAATAGGGGGTAAGATCATAGCTGAACGGTGTGTAGCCATAAGGGTGATAACCCAAGTGATGACCATTTACCCAGACATCTGTTTCGGTATACGCCCCATCGAACTGAATCAGAACTGACTTTCCTTTTTCCGACGAATTAAGCGTAAACGTTTTACGATACCAGCCTGTGCCGCCCACGGTAAAACCCGTAGACGTGCCACCAACACTCGCTCGGGAAAACGGACCGGCTACCTTATCTGGTGCCTGATTAGGTAAATCCTCGATGCTCCAATCGTGGGGCAGATCCAGCTTTCGCCAGTTGGCATCATTATAATTAGATTGCTCAGCCTGAACGGTGCTGTCTTTTAAAAACCGCCAATCTGAATCGAAAAGACGGGTTCGGCTTGGTTTCTGTTGCCCAAAAGCAAACGAGGAAACCAGTAGGCAGTATGCTACTAATAATCTATTCATAGTTGAAAGCTGTTTAAACTTTCTAAAATCAAGTACTAATCGGTGTGTTTTTGTCATCCCGACAAAGGAGGGATCTTCGGGTGAGGAAATAGTAGCTAGCATCCGAAGATCCCTCCTTTGTCGGGATGACAAAAACAAAAGTTTAAACAAGCTCTTGCTTATTGATAC
This sequence comes from Spirosoma litoris, assembly GCF_054776755.1. Classification (NCBI taxonomy): domain Bacteria; kingdom Pseudomonadati; phylum Bacteroidota; class Cytophagia; order Cytophagales; family Cytophagaceae; genus Spirosoma; species Spirosoma litoris. The sequence goes on from NZ_BAAHBI010000003.1 coordinate 73,301, forward strand.
ACAGGTTAAACGCATTTAAAAAAGGGTAAGAATGTTAAGCAGATACTGGTCATCCCAACCC